>ONJD01000030.1 GCA_900317985.1 uncultured Eubacteriales bacterium
CGCAGGTCGACCGAGGTCTCCACTCTTCCGGAAGCCTTGGTCTGGAAGGTGCCGCTGTGGGAGCCGCCGGTCCGGCGCCGCTCCTGTTTGCGCTCCGCGTTCTGTGCCTTCTGCGCCCGCTTCTGGTCGTCGAGTCGGATGCGCCCGATGTCGACGCGGGTCTTGATGAGCCCGGCGGTCACTTCGACTTTGCCATTTTTCGGCAGTTCGGAGACCATGGCGGGACCGAGGTCCTTGACGAGGACACTGTCCCCGACCACGAGGTCTCTGGGCAGTTCGTAATCGTCGTCCTCTTCTTCCGCGGCGATGGGCCGTGTGATGTCATAGAGCGCGTCCTCGTGTTTGCGGATGGTCCGCTTCGCGTCGGCCGAGACCTGGGAGAGATCCGCCGCGCGCTTGCGCTCCTTTTTCAGTTTTTCGAGGTCGTCCATGAAGAACGCCGCTTCCCGGCGTGCCTTGTCGAGGATCTTCTCCGCTTCGGCGCGGGCTTTCTCGAGTTCCGCGTCGCGCATCGCCTCGACGGACGACTTGACTTTCTCCGCCTCTTCCCTGGCCTCTCTGGCCTCCCGGGTCTGCGCGGCGGCCTCTTCCCGCTCCGTCTCCAGGGCGGCGCGGCTCTGTTCGAGGGTCTCGACGACCTCTTCGAACCGGGCGTTCTCTTCGGAAACCAGTTCCCTGGCCCGTTCGACGACGTCAGGCGAAAGGCCGAGGCGTTCGGAGATGGCGAACGCGTTGGAGCGGCCGGGCGCGCCGATGATCAGACGGTACGTCGGCGACAGGGTATTGACGTCGAACTCACAGGCGGCATTGGCCACCCGCGGCGTCTGCAGCGCGTATGCCTTCAACTCGGCATAGTGGGTCGTCGCGGCCAGTTTCGCGCCCTGCAGGTGCAGGCGCTCGATGATCGCCATGGCCAGCGCCGCGCCCTCGACCGGGTCGGTGCCCGCGCCGAGTTCGTCGATGAGCACCAGCGAGTGCTCGTCGGCCTGTTCCAGGATGTCCACGATGTTCGTCATGTGGGACGAGAACGTGGACAGGGACTGCTCGATGGACTGTTCATCGCCGATGTCCGCGAAGACTTTCTCAAAAATGCACATTTTGCTCTGGTCGTTCGCCGGGAGCATGAGGCCGGAGGCCGCCATGAGGGACATGAGGCCCAGCGTCTTGATGGACACGGTCTTGCCGCCCGTGTTCGGGCCGGTGATGACCAGCGTGTCGAACTCTTCTCCCAGACGGATGTCGGTCTGCACGACCTTCCGCGGGTCGATGAGCGGGTGGCGGGCATTCTTGAGGTCGATGATGCCTGTATCGTTCAGATGAGGAGCGGCCGCTTTCATGGAGTAGGCCATCTGGGCCTTGGCAAAGACCAGGTCCAGGTAGATGCCGCTCTCGTAGCTCTGTTTCGTTTCACTGTAGATCGCCCCGGCCTGGTCCGACAGGTCAGCGAGGATCCGCTCGATCTCCTCCCGCTCCTTGCCGAGCAGGACGCGGATCTCGTTGTTCGCCTCGACGACGGACATCGGTTCGATGAACACGGTGGCGCCGGAGTCGGACGTATCCTGGACGATGCCCGCGACGTCCGCCTTGTGCTCGCGCTTGACAGGCACGACGTACCGGCCGTTGCGCATGGTGACGATGGCGTCCTGCAGGATCGTCGAGTAATGGGACGAATGGATGATGCGGTCGAGCTGGTCGCGGATCTTCATCTCCTGCTGGCGCAGCTTCCGCCGGATGTCTTTCAGTTCCGAAGACGCGTTGTCCGCCATGCGGTCCTCCGACAGGATCGACGTGAAGATGCGCTCTTCGAGGTACTTCTGCGGGGTCATCGAATAGAAGTAGGCAGACAGAGACGTGTCCACGCCTTCGCAGGACGAGTACCAGTCCGAAAGGCCCCGGATGGCGCGCAGGGTCGAGCCCACCGACAGCAGTTCGCCCATGGACAGGACACCGCCCGTGGAGGCGATGTACATCTTGTTATTCACATTGACGAGGCCGCCAAAAGAGGGACCGCCGTATTTCGCGAGCAGCATGTGCGCGTCCAGCGTCTCCCGCAGCAGCCGTTCCGCCGCCTTCAGCGAGGTCTCAGGCTGCAGCGCGAGCGCCAGTTCCTTGGCGTCCGGGGACTGCACGAAGGTCTCGAGGATGGCGAGGACCTTGTCGTAGTCGAGTGCGAGGTAATGTTTGTTCATCGTGATCCTTTCGGTAAGCTTTTGTAGAAGTCCAGTGTTTTGAAGCTTCGGCCGGTCTGCTGCAGGGCGAACTGTTCCGCCGCCTGCGCCAGTTCCTTCATCGCCTCATCGGTCAGCGAGAAGTTGAAGACCTTCTTCTCCTCGCTGTAGCAGATGAACCGCATGGCGGTCACCGCGGACAGGGACAGCGACATGCCGTCCGCCGGGCCGCCGCAGTCCGCGCAGAACAGGAGGCCGGAAGCCGGGTTGAAGTACATGGGGTCCGACTCATACGTGCCGCAGTTCTCACAGGCCACGAGGTTCGGCATGTAACCCGAGTTCGAGAGCGCCCGCAGTTCCGCGACCGCCTTCACCTGCACCGGCGGACGTTTCTTTTCCGCCATCAGGTAGAGGGAGTTCAGAAGCAGTTTCAGGAGGTCTTCGGACTCATGGTTCTCCGGCGCCAGCTCGCCGAACAGTTCCGCGAGGTAGAAGCCGATCGCCATGGCGTCGATGTCCTCGTTCAGCTTGAAGAAAGACGCCTTCGGGGTCGCGCTGGTCACGGAGTAGGAGTTCTTCCCCTTGTAGAAAACGAAGTCGTTGTAGGAGAGGAGCTGGGTCGTCGCGAGCATGTTGCTCCGGATGGCGGTCGACCGCCGGACGAACGCCCGGATGAGTCCGTACTTCGAGGTAAGGACCGTGATGAGCGTGTCGGTCTCACCGACCTTCTGGGTCTTGATGACCAGACCGTCGGTCTCGATGTTCACAGCGCCTCACCTCCTTTTACTAACTCTTAATTATATAGAAAAAGCCTGCGGATGACAAACGGTCTCCGCAGGCGTCCCTATTCAGTTTAGTCGAGACCGAAGTTGTGGATAAGCCCTTCACGGTCTCTCCAGCCCTCGCGGACCTTGACCCAGCACTGCAGGTTGATGTGGCAGTCAAAGAACTTCTCCATGTCCTCGCGGGCGTAGGTGGAGATCTTCTTGAGCATGGCGCCCTTCTTGCCGATGACGATGCCCTTGTGGCTCTCCTTCTCGCAGTAGATGGTGGCGTCGATGTCGACGATGCCGCTGCCGTCTTCCCGCTCGTGCATCTGCTCGATGCTGACCGCGATGCCGTGGGGCACTTCCCTGTCGAGGAGGCGGAGCATCTTCTCGCGGATGATCTCGGCGGCGATGACCCGTTCGGGCTGGTCCGTCAGCGCGTCATCCGGGAAAAAGTGCGGGGACTCCTGCGCGAGGCGGGTCAGTTCTTCGATGACCTCGTCGACCCCTTCTCCTTTGACGGCAGAGGTCGGGACGACCGCCGCGAAGTCGTGGAGCTGCATGAGTTCCGCGATGCGGACCGCCAGGTTCTCTTTCTCGGCGACGGTGTCGATCTTGTTGATGACCAGCACGCAGGGGATGCCCTCCCGTTTGATCTTCTTCAGGAGTTCTTCCTCGGCAGGGCGCAGGGCCTCTTCCCCGTCCTTCTCCGGTTCCACGACCAGGAGGGCGGCGTCGACCCCGTCGATGCCGTCGATGACCGCCTTGACCATCTTCTCGCCGAGTTTGTTCTTCGGGCGGTGATAGCCGGGGGTGTCGGTGAACACGAGCTGGGTCTCGTCCTGCGTGAGGACGCCCATGATGCGGGTGCGCGTGGTCTGGGGCTTGGCGGACACGATGGCCACCTTCTGCCCGAGCATTCTGTTCAGAAGCGAGGACTTGCCCACGTTGGGGCAGCCGACGATCGCGACGAAAGCAGTTTTCGTTTCCATGTATGTGCGGGCGATTTACGCCTCATCCTCCATATAGTAGTTGCCGTCCCGGCGCAGGCCGAGCTCGGTGAGCGCCTTCTCTTCCTTCTCTCTCATGCGGACCATCTCGAGGCCGCCGTTCTCATGGTCGTACCCGAGGAGGTGGAGCATGGAGTGGACGGTGAGGTAGCCGACTTCGCGGTCGAGGGAGTGGCCATAGCGCTCGGCCTGTTCCATCGCTTTTTCGAGGGACAGGACGATGTCGCCCAGCTGGGCTTCTCCGGTGGACAGGTTCATATCGTAAACACCGTCAGCGCCGAGGGGGAACGACAGGACGTCGGTCTCCTTGTCGATGTTGCGGTACTGTTTGTTGAGTTCACGGATCTGCTCGTTGTCGACGATCTTGACGGAGACTTCCGCGTCTTCCTTGAATTCTTCCATGACGAGCACTGCGGTGCAGCAGCGGCGGATGAGCAGACGGAGCCCTTTCGGGACTTTGACGGTTTTCTGATCGTTCGTGATGACGACTTTGACTTTTGCCACTTTGACATTCCTCCTTGTCGTTACAGTAGTGGCGATTCACTTCCTGTGGTTCTTCTTCGCGGCGTCTTTTTCCTGCCGCTCGGCATAGCGGTCGTATGCCTTGACGATCTCCTGGACGAGATGGTGACGGACGACGTCTTTGTCATTGAAATAGACGGTGGTGATGCCGTCGATGTCCTTCAGGATGCGGGTGACTTCCTTGAGTCCCGACTTCTTCCCGCCCGGCAGGTCGATCTGGGTGACGTCACCCGTGACGACGGCCTTCGAGTTGGACCCGAGGCGGGTCAGGAACATCTTCATCTGTTCGGAGGTGGTGTTCTGGGCCTCATCGAGAATGATGAAGCTGTCATCTAATGTTCTGCCGCGCATGTAAGCGAGCGGTGCCACTTCGATGCTTCCGCGCTCAAGCTGCTTCTGGAAGCTCTCGGCGCCGAGCATGTCGAAGAGGGCATCGTAGAGGGGACGCAGATAGGGGTCGACCTTCTGCTGGAGGTCGCCGGGCAGGAACCCGAGGCTCTCCCCCGCTTCCACGGCGGGTCTTGTCAGTATGATGCGGTTGACTTCCTTGGCTTTGAAGGCCTTGACGGCCATGGCGACGGCCAGGTACGTTTTACCGGTACCGGCGGGGCCGATGCCAAAGACGACGGTGTTGTCCCGGATGGCTTCCACGTAGGCTTCCTGACCGAGGGTCTTCGCCTTGACGGGCTTGCCGCGGGACGTGATGCATATGGCGTCCGCCATGAGCTTCGAGAGCTTCCGGTCGGCGCCTTCGTTCACCATCGAAATGACGTAATGGATGTTCTGCTCGTTCAGCTGTTCGCCCTTCTTCAAAAGGACCAGCATCCCCTGTACGGCACGGGCTGCCGCCTCGACTTTGGCCTCATCGTCGCCGGTCAGTTTCAGTTCACCGCCGCGATTCACCGCAGTCACATGATATTCGTCCTCCAGGATCCGGATGTTGCTGTCAAAACTGCCAAACAGGCCGGAAATGAGGTCGACTTCTTCGAACGGGATGCGTCTTTCTGCCATACGGGAACTCCTTTCGTCATTTTGCAACCATTATAGAGCACTTTTCACAAAAAAGATATACACAGTTTAGCTAAAGTTCCTAGTTTTTTTCGAGTCGTTCTATGTACAACTTTTAACCGTATTTGTATAAAAAAGAAGGCCCCCGAAACGGGGGCCTTCGTGAAGGTGTTACTTATTCAGCGTCACCAAGACCGGACTCGACGAGTTCGACAGCCTTTGCAAGAGCGGCTTCCTCATCGGGACCGTCGCACTGGATCTCAAGTTCGGCACCGAACTTGATGCAGGCGGCCATGATGTTCATGATGGATTTACCGTTGACGGGCTTGCCGTTGAAGACAAGGGTGACGGTGCTCTGGAACTCGCTCATCTCTTTGATGAAGTAGTTCGCGGGGCGCATGTGGAAACCTTCTTTGTTGATGACTTTAACAGTCTGAGATACCATGATAGCATTTCTCCTTTTTATTAATTATTTGAAATAATCGATGCTTTGATGGGCTTTACGCCTTTTTTGCTTTGGCAGCTTTCTTAGCAGCCTTTTCCGCGTCGATCTCTTCCTTGGAGACGATGTCCTTCTTGAGGAGGCCGAGCATCGCCATACCGGCAAGAGCACCGGCTGCCAGGGCGATCAGGTAGAAGTACCATCTGCCGACCGTGGCGAAGACGAAGATACCGCCGTGAGGAGCCATGAGCGTGCACTTGAAGAGCGCGGAGAGGGCGCCGGCGACACCGGAGCCGACCATCATGGCAGGAATGACGTGTGCGGGGTCAGAAGCTGCGAACGGGATGGCACCTTCGGTGATGAAGGAAAGACCCATGACATAGTTGGTCGCAGCGGTGGAGCGTTCCTGAGCCGTGAACTTCTGCGGGAAGAACTGGCAGGCCATCGCGATGGCGATCGGGGGAACCATGCCGCCGATCATGACGCAGGCCATCATCAGGTAACCGGCATCCGTGCCGAGGGACAGCATGCCGACACCGAAGAGGTAAGCAGCCTTGTTGATCGGGCCGCCCATATCGGTGGCCATCATGAGGCCGAGCAGGAGACCGAGAAGAACGATGAGGTTCTTGGCGTACAGGAAGTTCAGGAAGGTGGAGATGGCGTTGTTCAGCCAGATCATGACCGGGTCGATGGTACACATGACCACGGCGATGAGCGCAATGCCGACCAGCGGATAGATGAGCATCGGACGGATACCATCCAGGGACGGCGGGAACTTGGAAGTGAGTTTCTTCAGCCAGTTGACGATGAAACCGGCAACGAAACCGGCGAGCAGAGCGCCAAGGAAACCGGCGGAGACGTCCTGGCCGCCGGGAGCAGCCCAGGTTGCGCCGATCTTGGCGAGGTAACCGCCGACGAAACCGACTGCGAGGCCGGGCCGGTCAGCAATGGACATGGCGATGAAACCGGCAAGGACGGGAAGCATGAAGCCGAATGCCGCGCCGCCGATGGAGTTGAACCAGGCGGAGAGGGCGGTCATGCCGCCGAAGTCGGAGCCGTAAGGCAGGCCGTTGCGTGCGCAGTAAATGGTGTCGAACAGGAAGGACAGGGCGATGAGGATACCGCCGCCAACGACGAACGGAAGCATGTGGGAAACACCGTTCATGAGGTGTTTGTAGACCTTTCTCCAGGTGCTCTCGTCATCGGACATTGCATCTTCCGCTACGGCACCGGCCTCTGCTTTGTAGACAGGAGCCGCACCGCTGGTGGCCTTGGTGATGAGTTCTTCTGCTTTGTGGATGCCGTCTGCGACCGGGACTTTGACGAGCGGTTTGCCGTCGAAGCGGGCCATTTCGACATTCTTGTCGGCCGCGATGATGACGCCGTCAGCACCGGCGATCTCTTCCGCGGTCAGGACGTTCTTGGCACCGCCGGAGCCGTTGGTTTCGACTTTGATCGGGATGCCCATCTCTGCGCCCTTCTTCTCGAGGGCTTCGGCTGCCATGTAGGTATGCGCGATACCGGTCGGGCAGGCGGTAACAGCGACGACGCGGGGGCCTTTTGCTGCGGCAGCTGCAGTAGCTGCGGCGGCACCGGCGGCTGCGGTGGCAGCGACAGCGGCGACCTTTTTCTTCGGTGCCGGCTCTTCTTCCGGATATTTCGCGTCTTCCTGTTTGTTGATGATGTCAAGGAACTCTTCCGGGGTCTTGGCAGCGCGAAGGGCGGCACCGAAGTCCGGGTCCATGAGCATGACCATCAGTCTGGAGAGAATCTCCAGGTGAGCGTCGCCGGCGCCTTCCGGAGCGGCGATCATGAACGCGAGCGTTGCCGGCTGACCGTCGGGAGCGTCATAATCGACACCGTCCGGGATGGTGATGGCGGCAAGGCCGGGGTGTTTGGCGGCAGCGGTCTTGGCGTGCGGGACGGCAAGGCCTTCGCCGATGGCGGTGGTGCTCTCAGACTCACGTTTCAGGATGGCAGCTTTGTAGCCGGCCACGTCAGCCAGATTGCCCACCTTGTCGTGGAGCGCAACGAGCTTGTCGATGGCAGCTTCCTTGTTAGCTGCGCTGACGCCGAGTTCGATGGCTTCCACTTTGAGCAAATCTCGGATTCTCATAGTAGTTTACCCTCTTTTCTCAATCAATGGATTCCGTAAATATATTCCATTCAACTGCAGGGACTTGTCAGTCTTCAAAGCAGTTGTGATAGACTTCCCAGATCTGTTCGCCCGGTGCCAGTCCGTCGTTGAAGGCGGACGCGCTGCCGGCGGCAGATCCCAGTTTCAATGCGTATGCATAGTCCTGTTTCGTTTCGTATCCTGCCACGAAACCTGCGACCATCGAATCGCCGCAGCCGACATTGTTGATGCACTCTCCGGGCGCGATGCCTTCGGAGTTGACCGCTCCGGTCTCGTCGACCAGGGTGGCGCCGGCGCCGCCGCGGGAGACCAGCACGTTGACGGCTCCCATCTCCTGCAGTTTCTTCGCGTATTTCACGATGAGATCGACGTCGGTTTTCTTGACGTCATCGTGGAAGAGTTCGGAGATCTCGTGGTGGTTCGGTTTGATGAGGAACGGCTTGTAGGGCAGGACCTTCATGAGGCCTTCTCCCGTGGTATCGACGACGAACTTGATGCCGCGGCCGTCGAGACGCTTCAGGATGCGTTCATAGATGTCTTCGGGGCAGCTTCCGGGGACCGCGCCGGCGAGGACCAGTACATCGCCCTCTTCCAGCTTGTCGAGGACCGCGAACAGGGCCTCGATGTCTTTGTCGGTCACTTCCGGGCCGGGAGCGTTGACATCGAACTGCTCCTGCGCGAAGAGCTTGACGTTGATGCGGGTGGTGCCGTGCTCGAGATAGACGAACTCGGTCTCGATGCCCTCCGCCTGGACGAGGCGTTCGAGCTCATGTCCGGTGAAGCCGGCCGCCAGCGCGATGGCTTTGGTCGGGATCCCGAGACGGGACAGGACGACGGACACGTTGATGCCCTTGCCGCCGAGAAGGATCTCCGCGGTCTTCGCCCGGTTGATGTCTTCTGAACCGACATAGTCGCAGCGCATGACGTAGTCGAGCGCCGGGTTCAGTGTGACGGTGTATACCATGGTGCATGACCTCCTTTACTCTCCGACGACCTTGATGACCGTCTGTTCGAGGTATCGCGGGTCGGGAAGATATTCTGTGATGATAGCGGAACTGTTCAGAGTCCCGAATGAGACGGTGGAGACTTTTCCGAACTTCGAGGAGTCGGCCACGACATAGGAGACGAAGCTCCGGTCGATGGCGGCGGACTTCAGGAACGCTTCGTCGGTGTCCGGGGTGCTGTAACCGAACTTGGTCGAAATGCCGTTCGTTCCGAGGAAGGCCTTGGAAAAGTTGTAGGTCATGAGGTTCTGGGCGGCAGCCAGGCCGACGACCGCTTCGGTCACGGTCTTGAGTTCCCCGCCGAGGATGTAGGCCTTGAAGCCTCTCCGGGCGAGTTCCTTCGCGTGCCGGATGCCGTTGGTGACATAGGTCACGTCGCCGGGTTCCAGATAGTCGATCATCAGGAGCGTCGTGGTGCCGGCGTCGAGATAGACGAAGTCGCCGGGCTGGATCTGTTCGGCGGCATACCGGGCGATGCGCTTCTTCTGCTCGATATTCTTCGCGATCTTCTCCTCGATGTTGTCCTCGCTCATGAGGAACTGTCTCTCGGAGCGGGTGGCCCCGCCGTGGACCCGGTGGAGTTTCCCCATGCGGTCCAGCGCCAGCAAATCGCGCCGGATCGTGCTCTCGGACGTGTCGAGAAGAGCGGTCAGTTCCGTGACGGAGACGGACCCGTTTTCCTGCAGCCGGCGGAGGATCTCCTCGTGCCGCTGCTGTGTGAGCATGGCCATCGATTCGTCACCTCATTTCCTTCTTGTTCTATTATAAAGGATATTGAATGGACTTACAAACGATTTTGACCGTTTACGACAAAGTTCGTTCAAAATGTACCATGAAGAACATTCATACATGTAATATCTCACAAAAAACCATCGACATTTGACCGGTTTTGACCGTTTTGGCAATCCGAAAACGGAAACGGTCATTCAAAACGTACTTTCTATTGCTGTTTCTGCTTACTTGGGGTATAATCTACCGGAATTTGATATCAAAGACTATCCTATTTGTCAGGAGAATGAGAGGAAACAGTATGGCAACCTTCCGTCCGTTCCGGGCCGTTCGTCCGACCGCCGAACTGGCCGACAAAGTCGCCGCTCTCCCCTACGATGTCTACAGCGGAGAGGAAGCCCGGAAATACGTCAAAGACAAACCCTATTCGTTCCTGCATGTCGACAAAGCCGAGATCGACCTGCCCCGCAGCACCTACAAGTATGACGACGCCGTCTACGAACGTGCCGCGTCCAAGCTCCGCCACATGAAGGCGGACGGGGTGTTCCTGCAGGACGACGTCCCCGGTTTCTACATCATGGAGCAGACCTGGCACGGCCGCACCCAGACCGGTCTCGTCGGCTGCGCCTCCATCGACGACTACCTGAACTCGGTCATCAAGAAACATGAGAACACGCTGGCCGCCAAGGAAGTCGACCGCATCAAACACGTCTCGGCCTGCAACGCCAACACCGGTCCCATCTTCCTCACCTACCGGGAGAACGCCGACATCACGGCGCTCATCAAAGAGCTCAAGGCGGCTAACGAGCCGGTCTACGACTTTACGACGGAAGACGAGGTCCACACCCGCTGCTGGGTCGTCTGCGCCCCCGAAGTCACCGGGAAACTCAGCACGCTGTTCCAGGACGTTGAGTCCCTCTACATCGCCGACGGGCACCACCGCTGTGCATCCGCCGTCCGCGTGGGAGAAAACAAGCGCAAGGAAAACCCCGACTACACCGGCGATGAAGAGTTCAACTACTTCTTAGCCGTCGCGTTCCCCTCCTCCGACCTCGAGATCATGGACTACAACCGTGTCGCGAAAGTCCCGGAGGGCAAAACCAAAACCGAACTCTTCGCCGACATCGGCATCAATTTCTATATGGACGAGGCCGAGACTTCGCCGTTCCACCCGGAACGCCCCTGGCACATCGGCATGTACTTTGACCGGAAATGGTACCGGCTCATCGCCCGCAACGGCACGTTCGACAAACGGGATCCGGTCGACTCACTCGACGTCTCCGTCCTGCAGAACAACCTCATCTCCCAGGTCCTCGAGATCACCGACCCGCGCACGGACTCCCGCATCGACTTTGTCGGCGGCATCCGCGGGTTGAAAGAACTCGAGCGAAGAGCCAACTCCGACATGGACATCGCCTTCGCGATGCACCCGACGAGCATCGAACAGCTCATGGCAATCGCCGACGCCGGTGCGCTCATGCCGCCAAAATCCACCTGGTTCGAGCCGAAGCTCCTCTCCGGACTCTTCATCCACGAACTGGACTGATCATCAACAACATAAAAGAAAAACGACTTCCAAATCGGAAGTCGTTTTTTTGTTATTCGTTTTATACCGGGATGACTTCGCCGGGCGCTTCGAGGGTGTAGCCGCCCATTTCGGTGAGACGGGCAGCGAACTCGTCGCTCTTCAGGACCGCAAGGAAACGCTGCACTTCCGGAGTCTCCAGTGCGGAGTTCCGGACGAGGAAGTCGTACTCTTCATCCCACAGCGGAACGAAGTCGAGGCCGTAGGTCTTGGCGGCCGAGTAGATGCCCATGCCGGCATCGGCGCCGCCGTCCGCGACCGCCGCGGCGACTGCGGTGTGGGTGTACTCTTCCCGGGTGTAACCGTAAATGTCGTCCGGGGTCATGCCCTCCTTCTCGAGCAGGTAGTCGAGGAGGATGCGGGTGCCGGCACCCTTCTGGCGATTCACGTATTTCTTCCCGATGAGATCTCCTACCGAGTGGATGTTCTCAGGGTTGCCCTTCTTGACCATCAGACCCTGCTGACGGATGACGCAGCGGATGAGGGTGACGCCGCCGTCCGGGAAGTGCTGACGCACGTAAGCTTTGTTGTATTCGCCGGACTCCGCGTCCAGGAGGTGGATGCCGCCGAGGGCGGTCTCCCCTGCTCTCAGAGCCATGATAGCGCCCATCGAACCGACGTGGGAGGAGACGACATAGGTCCGCTCGTCCTGGCGGATGAGAAGGTCCGCCGCCTCGTCGATCAGCGGGTCGTGGGAACCGGTGATGGAAAGGCTGTTCTCCAGTTCCACCTTGTCGCGCTGCAGAGCAACGTCGACGGTGGCGCCGGCTTCCAGGCCTTCACTGTTCTGGTCGACGACGAAGAGGCCGCCGGCCTTGGCGAAGCCGGTGACGACGCCCGCGCCGCGCGGCATCGGGACTGCGATATTCTTACCGTCCACTTCCGCGACGCGGCAGCGGAGGAATTCTTCATACTTGAGAGACGAGGTCAGCTTGCGGGAGACCTGCGCCTGGACCTTCTCGTCCCGCTCCGGTTCGCGATGCGTGAGCAGCGCGCAGACGTACTTGACGATCTCCTCCATGACGATGATGCCGGAGACCGGGTAACCGGGCATGCCGCAGAAGGGCTTCTTGCCGATCATGCCGAGGACGGCGGGTTTGCCGGGCTTGATGGCGATGCCGTGGACCAGCAGTTCGCCGAGGTTCGTGAGGATGGTGGACGTGTAGTCGTCCCGGCCGGCGGAGGAACCCGCAATGGTCAGGACCGCATCGCACTCTTCCGCCGCTTTGGTGACCGCCGCTTCGAGCAGGTCGATCTTGTCTTTGACGACCGGGTACACGACCGCGTCGGCGCCCCAGTCAGAGAGCATGGCGGAGAAGATGGCGGAGTTGAACTCCGGGATGTCGCCGGGTTTCAGGTCGGCGTCGCCGTCGACGATCTCATCGCCGGTCGGGATGATGCCGAAGACCGGGCGCTTGACGACTTCCACTTCATAGACACCGGCGGCCATGAAGGCGCCGATGAGAGCGGGCGTCATGACGGTGTAGGACGGAACGATCATATCGCCCATGCAGATATCCTCACCGACCTGGCGGACGTTGTCCCAGGGGACGCTGGCGGAGTACAGGAGGACGTCCCCGTCCTCTGCCTCGACGACGTTCTCGATCATGACGACCGCGTCGGTGTTCTCGGGCAGCGGGTCGCCGGTGTCGACGACGATGTAGTCCGCTTCGGTCAGGCGGACCGGGTTGCCTTCGGTGGCGCCCACGGTCTTCGACGCGAGGACGGCGATGCCGTCCATGGCGCTCGCGACATAGTGGGGCGAGGAACGGACCGCGTAATGGGCGCGGGCGGTCACACAGTTGTTGGCCTCCCGGACTTTGACCACTTCTGTGGCCACCGGAATGTCGGCCGCGCGCACAGCATCGACGATCTTCTGACGGGCTTCGTCCAACGAGATATTGGTCAGGAACTCATACTTTTTCAAAACAGTAACACCTTCACTTTGGCACCCCGCTCGAGGCCCTCGAGGTCTCTCGGGATGGTGATGGTCCCGTCCGCGCGGGACAGAACGGAAACGACGCCGGACTTCGCCGGCAGCGGGACGGCTTTGCCGTCCTCCAGCGCCACGCCGAGGATCTCTTCCCGGCCGTGGTTCGACGGCACCTTCTGGGAGAGTTCGGCCTCCACATAGCGTGGGACCGCGATGGCGCCGCGCCGTTTCAGGATGGCGGGTTTCGCGAACAGATGGAACGTATAGAACGCGGCGGCCGGATGGCCCGGAAGGCCGAAGGCCGGCACATCGCCGTCGAGCATCGCGAACATGGTGGGTTTGCCCGGTTTCAGGGCAACGCCGTGGAAGTACACTTCACCGAAGGAGGCCAGGACGCGATTCACGTTGTCCCGCTCCCCGACGGACGAGCCGCCGGAGATGATGAGGAAGTCACATTCCTTCCGGACGGTGTCGATCGCTTCCCGCAGAGCGTCTTCTTCATCGGGCACGATCGGGTACTGCTTCGCATGGCAGCCTAGCGCTTCGACCGCGGCCGCGAGCGTGACGGAGTTGATGTTGCGGATCTCCGTGCCCTTCCTTTGGCATTGACATTCTCGCCGGGCGCGACCGGTTTCAGCATGTAGCGGAACTGGTCGCCGAGGTCTTCCGAGTGCTCGACCATGACGACGGCATCGGCCCCGTCCGGGACCTGGCCGCCGGTCGGCACCTGCATGCAGGAGCCCTTCGGCAGGACGCGTTTCTCGTCTTCGCCCATGAGGACCTTGCCCGCATAGGTGACCATGGCGGGCAGCGCTTCGGAACAGCCGTAGGTGTCCGCGGCGTGGACCGCAAACCCGTCCACAGTGGAGCGGGCATAGGCCGGCAGGTCTTCGGGGCTCAGGATGTCCTCCGCGACGACTTTGCCGAGTGCCTCTGAGAGGCCGATGGTCTCGGCTTCCGCCGCTTCTGGGATCTTTTCGAGAATGATGCGGACCGCTTCTTCTCGTGTAACGACATTCAACATGACAGATGGATCACTTTCTTGCGCATTCGGAGGCCTCACCGAGGAGGATCTCCAGCCCGTGGCGCAGGGGCGGCAGAATGAATTCGAGGCTCTCTTTGACGGCCTTCGGGCTGCCGGGCATGTTGACGATCAGCGTCTGTTTCCGGATGCCTGCTGCGGCTCTCGAGAGCATGGCTTTGTTTGTGATGGTCATGGAGTAGGCGCGCATGGCCTCGGGGATGCCCGGGACCAGACGGTCGCTGACCGCGATGGTGGCTTCCGGGGTGACATCCCGCATCGAGAAACCGGTGCCGCCGGTCGTGAAGATGATGTCGGCAATGCCTTCATCGGCGATGCGTTTCATCTCGCTCTCCAGCGTCTCCTGATCGTCAGGGACGATCTTGTACTCGGTGACCGTATAGCCTTCCGGCTCGATCATCTCCTGGATGGCGGGACCGCTGAGGTCCACCCGCTCTCCGCGGGAACCTTTATCGCTGGCGGTCAGGATGGCCGCTTTGAAAATGCGTCTTTCTTCGCTCATATCATTATCCTCCGATCAGAGACAT
>ONJD01000053.1 GCA_900317985.1 uncultured Eubacteriales bacterium
CTTCGGTCCAGGGGTCGGTATTGGTGCCGGCGGAGTAGGTGCCGGCGCCTTCCGGAAGGCCGGTCTCTTTATCCATGGTCAGTCCTCCGTGTCGAACAGCTTCGCGACGGGCTCCGGATGGTCGGCCCGGCCGGGGTTGTAGAGTGCGATGTTGTCGAAGTTCCAGAGCCGGGAAGAGAACTCGCCGGCCTCCACGTTCGTGTAAGTCTCGCATACTTCATAGATGGTGGCGTCGAGCTCATCGAGCTTCGAGAGGATGATGGCCTCGAGGAACTTCGGGGGCACGGCGGCGCCGAACTCTGGTTTGCCGTGGTGGGAGATGAGCATGTGCTCGACGAGGACGACCTTGTCCTCGGGGGTGCCGATCTCCTTCGCGACGTCGCGGACCATCATGGCACCGACGACGAGGTGGCCGAGAAGGTTGCCCTCGGTGGTGTACTGGCTCGCGAGGCCGAGCTCGTTCGCGTCCATCTCGACGATCTTGCCGATGTCGTGGAGCGCCGCGCCGGTGATGAGCAGGTCCTCATCGACCGTGGGGTAGAGCTTTGCCACCTGCTGACAGAGCCGCAGGATGGACAGGGTATGGTAGAGGAGCCCGCCCTGCATGGCGTGGTGCAGGCGCACCGCGGCAGGGTAGAGGAGCAGTTCTTTTTTATATTTCGCGAAGACCGCTTTCAGAAGCTCGGCAAGGTCCCGGTCCGAAAACCCGTCTGCCAGTTCGAGGATGGCGCGGTACATCGCCTCCGGCTGGTATTCGGCGGTGGCGATGTAGTCTTCCGGCCTCACATTGTCCGAGGGGACCGCGGCGCGGATGTTGCTGACACGGAACTGGGGCGCGCCCCGGAACTCCTGCAGCTGTCCGCGGACCTTGACGATGGAGTTGATCTCGAACATGGGGGTGACGCCCTCCTGGTAGTCCCAGTACTTGGCGTCGACGTCGCCGTCCTTGTCCCCAAGGGTCAGGTCCATGTACTTCTGTCCTTTGGAAGAAGTCTTCACTTCGATGCGTTTGACCAGCGCGAACAGGTCGTAAGTGTCGTCGCGCTGACCAACGGGGATATACTTCATAATCTTGCCTCCAGTGGGATCGGGTAGAATGATTTTACCACAGGTCAGGGTTATGGTAAAATACAAAAAATAGTCTCAAGCAGAAAGAAGGAACCTCGTTGGACAACACCTTCGTGATCCATGACGCGGAGCCGGGCTTCCGGGTCTGCTCCTACCATACCGACCGGTTCAAAACGGGCATCCTGTCCGTGAATCTGGTGGTCCCGCTCGCGGGGAACGTGGCGGAGAAGTCTCTCCTGCCGTCGCTCCTCTGCGCCTCCTGCGCGGAGTACCCGGACCTCCTGTCCCTGAACCGGAAACTCGCTGAGCTCTACGGGGCCGAGCTCACGCCGTCCGCCTCGAAGCACGGCGAGGACCTCGTGCTGCGCATCACGATGACCATGATCGGCGACCGTTTCGCGCTCGACGGCGAGAGCATCTCGGTCGAATGCGCGCGCCTGCTCTGCAAGGCACTCTTCGAGCCGAACGTCGAAAACGGCGCGTTCCGGGCGGACGAAGTGGCGCGGGAAAAACGCATCCGCCTCGACCGCATCGAAGCGCTGAAGAGCAGCAAACGGTCCTATGCCCAGAAAAAGATGCTGGATCTCATGTGCGCCGACGAGGCCTACTCCCTGTCCGTCCTCGGAGAAGAAGAGGACATCCATGCTCTCACACCGGAACAGCTCTACGCCTCCTGGCAGGACCTTCTGAAGACCGCTTTCGTCCAGCTGCAGGTCGTGGGCGATTTGGAGGTCGAGCCCATCACGGCCCTCTTCCGGGAGTACTTCGACAAAGTCGAAGACCGGAACGTCGTCCGGGGCGAGACCGTCATCATCCCCTTCGCGGAGACCGTGAAACGCGGCGAAGAGGAGCAGGATATTTCGCAGAGCAAGCTCGTCATGGGCTTCCGCTGCGGCATGCACGAACCCTTTGAAAACTACGCGGCCATGCGGACCTTCACGGACCTCTTCGGCGGCGGGACCTACTCCCGTCTCTTCATGAACGTCCGGGAAAAGCAGAGCCTCTGTTACTACTGTGCCGCCCGGCTGACCGCCGCCAAAGGCATCCTCACTGTCCAGAGCGGCGTGGAGACCGCGAACGCGGAGCGGGCGGAGAAAGAGATCCTGAAACAGCTCGACGAGATGAAGGCCGGCGGCGTCACCGCCGAAGACCTCGAGAAATCCAAACGTTCCATGGAGGACTTCTTCCTGTCCGTCTTCGACACGCCGGAAGAACTCGACGGCTGGCTCTTCAGCCAGGTCACCGACGACGAGTTCCAGACCCCGCAGGACCTCGTGGCCGACCTGAAAGAGGTCACGGTGGACCAGGTCATCGAGATGGCCAACAACATTACGCTCGACACGGTGTTCCTCCTGAAGGGCACCGGGACCGGCGACGACGGGGAGGTGGACTGACATGGCAAAGGTCATCGAACACAGAAACGCGCTCCTCGGGGACAGCTATTATGAAGTCCACCACAGGACCGGGCTCACCATCCTGGTCTATCCGAAACCCGGCTATTCGACCTCCTACGCGGTCATCGGGACCAACTACGGCTCCATCGACGACGCGCTGAAGGTCAGAGGCGGGGAGGAGAAGGTCCTGCCCTGGGGCACGGCCCACTTCCTCGAACACAAACTCTTTGAAAGTGAGGAACTGGATGCCTTCGAACGGTTCGCGGAGACCGGCGCCAGCGCCAACGCCTACACGACCTTCGACCGCACCTGTTACCTGTTCTCCTGTTCTTCCAATTTCCGGAAGAACCTCGAGATCCTCCTCGACTTCGTCCAGCACCCGTACTTCACCCAGCAGACGGTGGAAAAGGAGCAGGGCATCATCGGACAGGAGATCCGCATGTACCTCGACGAGCCGGGCTGGCAGGTCCTCTTCAACCTGCTCAAATGCCTATATCACAAACACCCGGTCAAAGTCGACATCGCCGGCACGGAGGAGTCCATCTCCCACATCACGGCCGACCTCCTCTATGAGTGCTATGAGAGCTTTTACAACCTGAACAACATGGTGCTGGCCTGCGCCGGCAACGTGACCGTGGACGAGGTCCTCGACATCTGCGACAGCGCGCTTTCGCAGACGGAGGAAGTCATTGTGGAACGGCCCGACAAAGGCGAGCCCGCGGACATCGTGGAGCCGTCTATCGCCCAGGAATTCGCCGTCACCATCCCCACCTTCGCGCTGGGGTTCAAGGAGACGCACGAGACCCCCATCCGGAACATGAAGGAGCGGATCCTCACCGACATCCTGATGGACGTCGTGGCGGGGGAGAGCAGTGAACTGTACGAGCGCCTACTGAGCGAAGGCCTCATCGATACGGGCTTCGGGTACGAGTACTTCACCGGCCCCGGCTACGCGACGGTCATTTTCGAAGGCCGTTCCCGCGACCCGGAAAAAGTGGCGGAAGCCATCAAAGCCGAGATCCGCAAGCTGCGCGAGACCGGCGTCGACCCTGTCGTGTTCGACCGTCTCCGGAAGATGAATTACGGCAAAACGGTCATGAGCTACAACGATATCGACGGACTGGCCAACGGCCTCGTGGGCGCCTACATGAACGGCGCCGAACTCTTCGAGGAGCTCGACCTCTACCGTGAGATCACCGTGGAGGACGCGAACGAGCAGCTGAAACACCAGATGCTGGAAGAGTACTGCGCCCTGTCTGTCGTGCACGGACCGGACGAAACCATCTGATGCTTGATAACACGCGGATTTCTCTATATAATAAGAGTTAGTTCGGAAGTGAAATGACGAAAAGGAGTGTCCTCTCAATGGCAAGTGTAAAGAGAAAAGTCAAGAAATATATCAAGAGAAACGAGCCCACTTACAAAGGCCTCGACAGAGAGAAGAAAAAGCTCGTCAAAGCCAGATTCGAAGAGCGCGTCGACGAGTACCGCAAGGAACTCAAGACGGCCCGTCGGAAAAAACGCGTCAAACGTTTCACCATCCTCTTCCTCTGCGTTTTCAGCATGAAGACCTGGAGAGCCTTCCATTCCAAAGAGGCCAAAAAGTACAAGAGAAAAGAGCTCGGCAGAAGATAACCGAAAAAAATTCGCGTCCCGTCAAGGTTTTTGTTGACGGGGCGTTTCTTTTCAGTTATAATTCTTAAGCCGCATATTACGGGTGAAGGTCTGTACATCGCCTTCGCAAGTGGGAAACCCCGCCCGTCGTAGCGAGTCTATAACAAAGGATGATCACACAATGTACGCAGTCATTGAAACCGGCGGAAAACAGTATAAAGTCGAAGCCGGCCAGGAGCTCTACATCGAGAAGCTCAACGTGGAAGCAGACGACAAAGTCGTCTTTGACAAGGTCCTCGCAGTCGGCGGAGACGACGGCATCAAAGTCGGTTCTCCCTATGTGAAGGGCGCCAAGGTCAATGCCAAAGTCATCAAGAACGGCAAGGCCAAGAAAGTCACCGTTTTCACTTACAAACCGAAGAAGAACGAGAAACGGAAGATGGGTCACAGACAGCCTTACACCAAGGTTTCCATCACCGACATCAAAGCATAAAGAGAGGTGTAATCCAGAATGGCACATAAGAAAGGAATGGGTTCGACCCGAAACGGTCGTGACTCCGAATCGAAAAGACTTGGCGTAAAACGCGCTGACGGTCAGTTCGTCCTGGCAGGCAACATCCTTGTCAGACAGCGTGGTACCCACATCCATCCCGGCAACAACGTCGGCAAAGGTTCTGACGACACCCTCTTCGCTCTGATCGACGGTACCGTCAAGTTCGAGCGCATGGGCAAAGACCGCAAAAAGGTCAGCGTCTACGCAGTCGAAGAACAGTAACCACGTACATTTCCGATAGGAACTACGGACAGGCTTTCCACTCCCGGAAGGCCTGTTCTTTTATTGACGGTTGCAATAAGATGTAATATAATATTACGGATAATTTTATAAACTAGACGCATTGCGTCTTCCAGTCCTCTAGGAGAGTACGTTATGAATAAACTGAAAGCAGCTTCGCTGTCCCCCAATGGTGCCATCATCCTGGCGGCCGTGTTCACGCTGTTCGCGGTCCCGCTTCGCACCTTCCAGTTTCTGAACTGCCTGGACCCGGAGACCGGGTTCTGGACGGTGCGCGATGTAACGGTCCCGGTGCTGTACGCACTCGTCATCGGGGTGGCAGTCTTCGCCTTCTTCATCAGCCTGTTCTCCGGCATCATGCCGAAACCGGAGTTCTCGAAGCAGAAGGACATCCCCCTCGGGGTCTCCGCTCTGCTCATGGCGCTCGGTTTCGCGTGGGACGCGTTCGCCAACGTGCGGATCGCCATCGCCACCTATGCCGGCCTTGGCGAGAACGAAGAACTGAGCATGGCTTACCAGCTCATCTCGAGCGGCACCCTCGGCCGGTTCGGCCAGGTCCTCTTCGCGGTCCTGAGCGTCGTCTCGCTCCTCTTCTTCGGCATCTCGAAGCTGACCGGAACAACGCTCTATGAGAACCATAAAGTCCTGGCGCTGAGCCCGGTCGTCTGGGGCGTCTTCCGCCTGCTGGTCCACTTCGTGGAACCCATCAGCTACAAGAACGTCTCTCAGCTTCTCCTCGAGATCCTTCTGGTCGTCTTCGCGATGATCTTCTGGTTCGCCTTCGCGCGGATCGCCTCCGGGGTCAACCCCGACTCCAGCATGTGGCTCTTCTTCTTCGGCGGCATCACCGCGGCGTTCCTCGGCTATGTCTGTGCGCTGGCCCCCTTCATCCTTCTCATCACCGGACAGGGCCACCTCATCCCGCCGAGCCGCCCCATGCAGTTCGTCGACCTGGCATTCGCCATCTTCGCCACCTGCGCGCTCTTCAACGCCATGCCGAAGACCGTCGGCATCAACTCCCGCGACGAGTTCCGGGAGGAAGAGGCACCGGAGCTTCCGGAGGACTTTGAAAGCACCAGGCTCGGCCGCAAGAACAAGAAAAAAGCCGAGAAACTGAGCCGGGAAGAGAGAGCCCGGGAAAAAGCAAGACTCAAAGCAGAGGCTGCTCAGGAGAGAGCGTACCTCGCCGCTGCGGAAGCGGCCAGAGGCGAGGACGGCATCCTCGAGAACCCCTTTGAAGATACCGGAGCCGGTGTCGATGAAGTCGACGTCGACGCTCCGAAACCGGGGAAGGCCGAGTCCTTCTGGAAACCGGTCTCCGACGATGACGGCGAACACTTCGTCGTCACAGACAAGGAATAAGACATGAGAGAAAAGCTTCTCGGCCTGGTGACGCAGGACCGCCTGCCCCACGCCTGTGTCCTCGAGAGCGGCACCGCGGAAGAGCGGATGGCGCTGGCGAAGGACCTCGCGAAGGCGCTGGTCTGCAAAAACGGGGCGAACCGTCCCTGCAACACCTGTGACGCGTGCCGGAAAGCGGACAGCGGGAACCACCCGGACATCCTGTATGTGGGCCCCGAAAACGGACGGAAGACCATCTCGGTCGAAACGGTCCGGAACATGCGGGACAACGCTTACGTCCTGCCGAACGAGGCGGACCGCAAGGTCTACATCATCGACCCGGCAGACACCATGCAGGATTACGCGCAGAACGCGCTGCTCAAGATCCTGGAGGAGCCGCCGACCTACGCGACGTTCCTGCTCCTCTGCACGACAAAGGCGTCTCTGCTCCCGACCGTCCTGTCCCGGACGGCGGTGTACAGCCTGACTCCCGTCGTCGGCGCGGACCAGAACGACGGACAGCTCGAAGAGGCGAAAGGCCTCGCGGAGGAACTGGCAAAAGCGCTGGCCTCCGGGAGCGAGACCTCGCTGCTGGCAGCCACGTCCGCCTTTGAAAAGAAATATGAGCTCCTGCCTCTGGTGCTCGAACAGCTCGGTCTCATCCTGAGAGACGCGCTGGTCGCCGGCAACGGCGGAGAGCAGATGATCTCCGGAGCGGGGAAGAGTGCCGGAAGCCTGTCGGCCCGCTATTCCAACGCCCAGCTCCTCACCATGGTGGAAGCCGTCGAGGACATCACAACGGCCCTCGCGCTCCACGCGAACAAAAACCTGACCCTCTCGCGGCTGGTCTCCCGGCTGGCAGCGGGAATGTAAGAAACACAGAGGGAAACTATGACAGAAGTAATTGGCGTCCGGTTCAAGGAGGTCGGGAAGGTCTACACCTTCGACCCCGTCGGTCAGCAGTTCGCCAAAGGGACCCCGGTCATCGTCGAAACGGCGCGGGGCCTCGAGTGCGGAACGGTCATCGACACGAACCACGAAGTGGCGGAAGACAAACTCGTCGCTCCTCTGAAACCCATCGTACGGGCTGCGACCGACGCAGACCTCAAACGGGTGGAGGACAACGCCGCGCGCGAGAAAAAAGCATTCAAGATCTGCGAAGAGAAGATCCGTGCCCATGAGCTCGAGATGAAGCTCATCGACGTGGAGTACACCTTCGACAACAAGAAGATCCTCTTCTACTTCACCGCGGACGGACGGGTCGATTTCCGCGACCTGGTCAAGGACCTCGCCGCCGTCTTCAAGACCCGCATCGAACTGAGACAGATCGGTGTGCGCGATGAAGCGAAGATGGTCGGAGGCCTCGGCATCTGCGGCAGACCGCTCTGCTGCTCGAGCCACCTCTGCGATTTCCAGCCCGTCTCCATCAAGATGGCGAAGGAACAGGGCCTGTCCCTGAACCCGACGAAGATCTCCGGCACCTGCGGCCGCCTCATGTGCTGCCTCAAGTACGAGCAGGAGTCCTACGAGCACCTCCTCAAGATCACGCCGAAAGTCGGCGCGGTCGTCGACACGAAAGAGGGCAGAGGAACGGTCGTCGACACGAACCTCATCTCCGGACAGATCAAAGTCTGTCTCGACAAGAGCCCCGACGCCATCCCCTCGACCTTCTCGAGAAGACAGGTCAAGACCATCCGGGACGGCGGCAGAGTCTCCGTCTCGAAGGCGGAGCGGGAAGCGCTCAAGAACATCGAAGAAAACTAACTTTGAAATAGAAATCTTTTGGAAGGAAGTAACTACCCATGAATGAATACCAGATGACACACGAGGCCCTGAAAGAACTGCAGGACGAACTCGACCAGCTGAAAACCGTCGGCCGTGCCGAAATGGCGGAGAAGATCAAAGTCGCTCTGTCCTTCGGCGACCTTTCCGAAAACGCTGAGTACGACGAAGCCAAGTCCGAACAGGGCAAAATGGAGTCCCGGATCAACGAGCTCGAACACCTCATCCGCAACGCCGTCATCATCGATGACGAGAACGACGAAGAGGGCACCGTTGGCCGTTCCTCCATCGTGAAGATCAAGAATGTCGAGACCGGCGACGAAGTCACCTACCGTCTCGTCGGCTTCACGCAGTCCGATCCCCTCGCCGGCAAGATCTCCGACGAGTCCCCGGTCGGTAAAGCGCTCATCGGGAAACACGTGGGCGATGTGATCGAAGTCGAGGCCCCGCGCGGCAAAGTCAGCTTCGAGATCCTGGAAGTTGCAAAGAAGAACTAAGGAGCGAGAAAAGCACCATGGCTGATAACAACCAGAAGAAGCAGAACACGGCTCCGGAACAGGATACCAACAGCCTGCGCCAGATCCGCATCGATAAGCTCCATGCCATGCAGGAAGCGGGCAACGACCCGTTCCAGGTCATGACCGCCACCCAGACGGCGAAGAGCATGGAGATCAAGAACAACTATGAAGACTTCGAAGACAAAGAAGTCTCCATCTGCGGTCGTATGATCGCCCGCCGCATCATGGGCAAGGCATCGTTCGCTCAGATCCAGGACCGCGAGGGCAACATCCAGATCTACGTCTCCAGAGACGACCTCGGTGTCGACGATTACCAGGCCTTCAAGAAGGCATGGGACATCGGCGACATCCTCGAAGTTACCGGTAAAGTCTTCAAGACGAAGACCGGCGAGATCTCCGTCCACGCCACCGGCGCGAAACTTCTTTCCAAGTCCCTGCTGCCCCTGCCGGAGAAATTCCACGGCCTCAAGGACGCGGACACCCGGTACCGTCAGCGCTACGTTGACCTCATCGTGAACCCGGACGTCAAGGACACGTTCATCAAGCGTTCCAAGATCATCACCAGCGTCCGCAAGACCATGGATGACGCCGGGTACATCGAAGTCGAGACCCCGGTCCTCAACACCATCGCCGGCGGCGCGGCTGCCCGTCCGTTCATCACCCACCACAATGCGCTCGACATCGACATGTACATGCGCATCGCCACCGAACTGCCTCTGAAGAGACTCATCGTCGGCGGCATGGAGCGGGTGTATGAGATCGGCCGCATCTTCCGCAACGAAGGCATGGACGCGAAGCACAACCCGGAATTCACCACCATCGAATTCTATGAGGCATACACCGACTACAACGGCATGATGGACCGCACCGAGGCCATCTTCCGCAATGCGGCTCTCGCGGCGAACGGCACCACGAAGCTCACCTACAAGGGAGTGGAGATGGACCTCGCCGAACCCTTCGAGCGCCTGACCATGGCGGACGCCGTCAAGAAGTACACCGGCATCGACTTTGAAGAGTTTGCCTGCGACCGAGAGAAAGCGCTCGAAGTCGCGAAGGAGAAACATGTGGAAGTCGAGAAGGGCAAAGACTCCTGGGGCGAGATCCTCGTCGCGTTCTACGACGAGTTTGTCGAAGAGAACCTCCAGAAGCCGACCTTCATCATCGACTACCCCGTCGAGGTCTCGGTCCTCACGAAGCGGAAACCCTCGAAGCCGTACCTCACCGAGCGCTTTGAGCTCTTCATCTGCGGCGCCGAGTTCGCCAACGCCTACTCCGAGCTGAACGACCCGCTCGACCAGGTCGAACGCTTCAAGCATCAGATCGAGCTGCGCGAGGCCGGCGACGACGAAGCGGAACTCATGGATGAAGACTTCATCCGTGCTCTCGAGTACGGTATGCCGCCCACAGGCGG
>ONJD01000028.1 GCA_900317985.1 uncultured Eubacteriales bacterium
GGCAATTGCCCATCGAGGAGAAATGTTCAGCAGGCGGGATGGTGAACGCCGCAGGTTCGGAGGTCGGGCTGCTAATGCCCGGGCTCTCGAACCGTTCACCGCACCCGCCTGCGTCAAATGGTGTCCGCGGGCGCACATAAAAGAGCTTGGCAAGCAATTGCTGAGCTTAACAGCTTTCAGTTTAATGATGAAAGCTACGTCCTGTTTAGCGGGAGAGACAAGTTTTTATTGTCCGGAAAGGGCAAGATTGTTACAATAAGGAATGGAAATTTTCTTTAAGTGATTAAAGAGAGGGATATCTCATGAAACAGACTTCGAATCGAAAGGCTCCGCAGCGCCGGCAGAGCGCGTCGGACCGCAGGTCCTCGACTGACCGCCAGCGCAGGCAGAACACCGCGCAGGCAAAGCGCGCAGCGGCACAGCGCAGACAGGCGACCGTGCAGAGAAAACGCGCCTCTGCCCAGCGTCGGAAAACGTCCGGCCGGCAGCAGACCTACGCAGCCAGACGTCAGCGGAGGATCCTCACGATCATTTCCGCCGTCGCGCTCGCGCTCGTCGCCGTCATCCTGCTCGTCGTCGGCCTCCGTTCCTGCGGAAGCCTCGACAAGAAGACCGACAAGGCCAAGGACGACACCGCGGTCGTCCAGCAGGACGGACGCGTCACCGGCAAGCCCGCCACCGCCACCATCCTGAGTTCCGGAGACTACCTCATCCACAAGATGATCCTCGACGGCGTCCGGACTTCCAACGGTTACGATTTCGACTCCATCTTCACGAACGTGAAGGACGAGATCACCGCCGCGGACTACGCTGTCTGCAACTTTGAGTTCACCATCACCGAGACCGGCAACTTCAATTTCTATCCGCACTTCAAGCTGCCGCCGGAGACCGCAGACGCTCTGAAGAACGCAGGTTTTGACTTCCTCATCACCGCCAACAACCACTGCGGCGACGACCGCGAAGAAGGCCTGTACCGCACGGTCAAGATCCTTCGCGAGAAGGGCTTCAAGACCACCGGCACCTTCGAGACACCGGACGAGAAAAAGTACTCCGTCGTCGACGTCAACGGCATCAAGGTCGGTATCGTCAACTACACGTTCGGCACCATCGATGACCAGGGTCTCAAGGCGCTCAACGGCAACTACGCCCTCGACGCCAACGCCTCTCAGTGCGTCAACGTGTTCCAGAACGAGAAGCTTCCGCAGCTCTACTCCGAACTCGAGCAGATCACCGCGGACATGAAGAAAGACGGCGCGGAAGCGTACATCGCGTACATGCACTGGGGCAACGAGTTCCAGCTGCAGCAGACCACGACCCAGCAGGAGATCGCCCAGAAACTCTGCGACCTCGGGTACGACGCCATCATCGGCGGACACCCGCACGTCATCCAGCCAGCGGCAGTCCTGCAGAGCGCTGACGGCCACAAGGCGTTCTGCATCTACTCCACCGGCAACCTGGTGTCGAACCAGCGCCGCGAGTACATGAGCGCATCGCCGAACGGCTACACCGAAGACGCCATCTTCGTCTACACCACGTTCGAGCGGGACAACGACGGCAACGTCAAGCTCACCAAAGTGGACTACACGCCGCTCTGGATGAACAAGTCCGGCTCGAGCTACAAACTCGAAGCCTGCAAAGGCGACAACCTCACCGCGTCCCAGCAGTCCTCGAAGACCCGCACCGACGGTCTCGTCGCCGAAGGGTTCCAGGCCTGGAACGGGTAACCGTTTACACAAACAAAAACTCCCGAAGCGTTTTGCTTCGGGAGTTTTTTCATTTCGGTTCAGCTCAGCCGTTTGATGTACTGTTTAAAGAAGATGATGGCCTTTTCGAAACTGTCGAGCGGGATGCGTTCGTTGGTCTGATGGAACAGAAGGAAGATCGGAACGGGGACATCGAACGGAGAGTGGCGATACACGTTGTCACAGATGATGTGATAGTATTTCGCGTCCGTGGCGCCCATGACGACATAGGGCGTGGTCACGGGATAGTCCCACAGTTCATTCGACAGTTCTTCGATGACACGGAACGTCTCGGTGTCGGTCGGCGAGATGGGAGACGGGTCGGTACCGCCGATGAGCTCGACCTTGACCCGTTTATCGCCGATGACCTTGTTCAGGTGTTTCTCGACGTCATCCATCGTGAGGCCCGGCATGATGCGCGAGTTCAGGACCGCGGTCGCCAGCTGCGGCAGGACATTGGCCTGCGGGCTGCCGGACACCATGGTCACGGCGGTCGTCGTCTTCATGAGGGAGGCGGCCTCCGGGAAAGATGCCAGGACGGGCCGAAGCAGCGGCAGGAGCGGTTTCAGCACCTTGCCGACCAGGATGGTCGGGAACGCCAGATTGTCGAGGATCAGGTTCAGGACGTTCAGCAGGATCGGAGAGAGGACCGCCTTGTACTCGTTATCTTCGATGTTGGTGATGGCCTTCGACAGGACGCCGACCGCCGTGTGCACGGGAGGCGTCGACGAGTGACCGCCCTTGCCTTTCACACTCAGCCGGTAATCGGCATACCCTTTTTCCGCGATACCGACGACCGCAAGGTCTTTCTGGATGACGCCGGGAACGCGCAGTTTCAGAACACCGCCGCCCTCGTCGATCACACTTTCGAGACGGATGCCGCGGTCCCGAAGGGTCTCCGCGATCATCTTCGCCGCCGGCGTCCTCGAACCCGTGATCTCCTCGTTATAGCCAAAAATGATCATGACGGACCGGTTCGGGACATAGCCCTCTTCCAGCAGGGTCTCGACGCTTTCCATGACGGCCACGACGTGGTCTTTCATGTCGACCGAGCCTCTTCCCCAGAGGTGGCCGTCCGCGATCGTCCCGCTGAAAGGCGGATGTGTCCAGTCCTTCAGGGTCTCTTCCGGCACCGGGACGACGTCCTGGTGTCCGATGAGCGCGATCGGTTTCAGGGAAGGGTCCTTCCCCTCCCAGGTGTAGAGGAGTCCGGCTTTGCCGAGGACCTCTTTTTTCAGCGTCTTGTGAAGCAGCGGGTAAGCTTCCTCAAAGACTTTGTGGAGCTTGTCGAACTCTGCCCAGTCGGTGTCCGAATCGTCGAGATGAGAAACGGTCCTGCACTGGACGACTTTCGACAGGGTGTCGGTATACCGTTTCACGTTGACAAATTCACTCATAATGATCTCTCACTTACACTTCGGGTTGTTGCTGTTGAAGAAGTTCAGAAGGTCGTGGAAGACTTCGTCCTTCAGGTGTGCTTCATTGTGGATCTCATGCTTGCCGTGGTCGTAAATCTTCAGCGTCACATTGCGCTTTTTCTTCTTGAACTGTTTTGCCAGGTTCTTCGGCGCGAACCCCCAGAAACCGGCCATATCCTGTTTGCCGGAGATGATGAAGACCGGAAGGTCTTTCGGGACCTTGCGGACAGCACCGGCTTTTCCAGGCAGAAGAGACACCGGCAGCATATACAAAATAGTCGGAGACAGCGCCAGCCCGATGTACGGGTCGTTCACATAATTGTAAATGTTGTCCTGGTCATAGGACAGCCAGCTGTTGGTCATCTTCTCGATGAGGTTCGGCTTGTGGGTCCCGAACGCGTCGGACTTGTCCGCGTTCTTCTTCTCGTACTTTGCGTGCTCCTTCTCATAGGGTTTCGCGATGATCGGAGTCAGCAGGTTGACGACCGGGACGAGGAAGGCTTCCGGCCAGGCGCTGTAGATGGTACCGCAGACAACGGCGGCATCCAGCTCATCGCCCCATTTCGACAGGTAGATGCGGGTCATCATGGAACCCATGCTGTGGCCGTAAAGCATGTACGGAAGTTTCTTGTACTCTTTGTGCATGATCTCATAGAGCGTATGCATGTCTTCGATCATGTACTTCGCAGCATGTTTCGGGTAGATTCCGAGCGCCTTGTGACCGGTAGTCCGGCCGTGGCCGAGGTGGTCCTGCGCCGCGACGACATAGCCGTTTTCGGCAAGGAAGGTACAGAGCTCATCGTAGCGCTCGCCGTATTCGCCCCAGCCGTGGGTGACCTGGATGACACCGATGGGTTTCTTCGCGTCGTCCTTCCACACCATGTAAGACACATCGATGCCGTGCCCCGCCTTGGACGGGTAACTGCTTCTGGTTCTGGTTACAGCCATGATTCATTTCTCCTTTAACAATGTTTTTCCAGACTCAGTATATCACAAATCCCTCTTGCCCTCTCTTTCCTTTTTTGAGATGATAGAAATGGATACAGGCAACCATGCAAAGGAGGGATACTCTCTATGGAAATCACAATGAAACTGACTCCGGAACAGGAGGCTATCCTGAACGGGTCAAAAGGAGAGGCCATGGCAAAGGTCATGCGCACGCTCGTCGAGTACGGGCAGATCTACGGTGCCACCAAGATGGTCCCCGTCACCGGCGAGTGCGGACACCTGGTCTTAAGCTTCGGTCTCATGTTCTTAGGGCCGGTCTTCGACCTCTACCAGCAGCTCATCGACGAAGGGTGCCTGCCGCAGCAGAAACTGACCTGCGACCCGCTCCCCTATGACAAGAACGTCCCCCAGGACGCGGTCTCGAAAGTCGTCGCCAAAGTCATCTACTCAAAACAGGGTTCCTACAACAAACAGCTGAAAAAGCTCGGCATGAAGAACCCCGGCAAGGACTCCTACACCTGCGCGAGCTACATGACCGAGGTCGGCAACACCCCGAAGGAGGGCGATGTACTGTCCTGGGCAGAATCGTCCGCCGTCGTCTATGCCAACAGCGTGCTCGGCGCCCGCTGCAACCGCAACTCCGGCATCATCGAGCTGTTCGGGTCCATCGCCGGCTTTGTCCCCTATTTCGGTTTCCTCACGGATGAAGGCCGGAAAGCGGACTGGGTCATCGACCTCCAGACCACGAAAATGCCCGACGCGCAGCTCCTCGGCTCCGCGGTCGGCATGAAGGTCATGGAAGAGGTCCCGTACGTCAAGGGTCTCGACAAGTACCTCGGCACGGAACTCGACGAGTCCGCCACCACGTACCTCAAGGACTTCGGTGCCGCCACCGCCTCGAACGGCGCGGTCGGTCTCTACCATATCGAGAACCTGACGCCCGAGGCGAAGAAACAGGGCACCTCACTCATCAAGCCGAACGCGAAGACCTACGTCATCACGGACGAGGTCCTGCAGGAAGTCAAAGACAACTATCCCGTCATCTGGAAAGACCCGACCGCAAAGCCGGAACTCTGCTTCCTCGGCTGCCCGCACATGTCTCTCCAGCAGATGAAGGACTGGACGCACACCCTCGAAGAAGGACTCAAAAAGGAGGGCCGCAAGCAGGTCTCCATCCCGACCGTCTTCACCGCGTCCACACCGGTCATCGAGGAGTTCAACAAGACGCCCGAGTCGAAGAAACTCAAGAAGATGGGCGTCGTCGTCAGCTACATCTGTCCGCTGATGTATATGGACAACCCGCTCTGCCAGACGAAGCCCGTCATCACGAGTTCCAACAAGCTGCGCACCTACACGACCGCGCGGTTCTACTCGAACGACGAGATCGCGGAGATGCTCACGAAGGAGGTGGACTGAGATGGCAAAGAAGAATAAAGGCACGAAGACCTTCCGGGGTCGCGCCATCACGCCCGGCGAGTGCACCGCCGAAGCGGTCGTCTCCCACGGCGGCTTCAACACGCTGGCCAGCATGCAGATGATGTCTATCCAGACGAAGACCAAATGCGTCGACCAGAACAACCCGGACCTTTATAAGAAGATCCTGGAGGGCAAGGCGCTCTGCCTGCCCCAGACCATCGGTTCCACCACCGGCGGCATGTTCCTCTACTGCGCCGTCAAGCAGGGCAAAAACCCGGCCTGCCTCCTGTTCTCGAAAGAGATCGACTCCCTGGCAGCCGCCGGCGCGGTCCTGTCCGAAGTCTGGGCTCCGGAGAGCCCGATGCCCGTCGTCGACAACCTCGGAGACGAGTTCCTTGACTACGTCCAGGACGGAGACACCATCACCGTCCACCCGGACGGGTCCGTGGATGTCGCGCGGTAAATCGCCAACAACACAGAGAGCTGAGCGAAATGCTCAGCTCTTTTTTTGGTCCATGCACCCCTTTTCTTCGTCGTTAATAAGTAAACACTCTTAAATTATTGAAAAACTATAAGTATCATCGTAAACTTAAAGTATCTATATGCAACCTATTGCTATTTACGGAGGGGAGTCAATATGTCAGACAAGAAAGAAAAACGGCCGAAGATCACAAAGGACATGGTTCCGGAAGGGTTCACCCTCTCCCTCGCCATCGTCGATGCCATCCCGGTCCTGCTGTTCGCTGTCGCCATCATCATCCTCGGCGTCAAGGCCGCGTTCAGCCCGCTCATCATGCTGGGCGGTTTCCTCATCTTCCTCGGCGGAGCCATCAAGGTCCTGTGGAAGGTCATCGTGGCCACGAAGCAGAAAAACGTCTACTGGATGTACAAGCAGATGGGCCCCGTCATGGGCATCGGCTTCCTGCTCCTCATCATCGGGTGCATCGTCTCCCGCGCCGCGCTGAAAACTGCCTTCGCCGGCATCGGGGTCGCGTCCATCGTATTCTTCGTACTGTGGTTCCTCTGCATGTGCCTCATGGGTGTCTTCGCGTCCAAACTGGACTCCTCGGACCCCAAATCCAACTGGATCGAACAGTGCACCAACGGCGTTGGCGAGCTTTGCCTCTGCCTCGCGCTTGCACTGCTGTAATAAACGTTAGGAGAGAATTCGCAAATGAACATCCTGTTGTGTGTCAAACAGGTGCCGGACACGGCCGACATTCGGATCGACCCCGTGAAGAACGTCCTCATTCGGAAAGGCGTTCCCAGCATCCTGAACCCGTTTGACAGCTACGCCCTCGAGGCTGCGGCGCGTATCAAGGATACGGACCCCGCGACGAAGATCGTCGCTCTCAGCATGGGTCCCCCTCAGGCCGAAGCGGTGCTCCGCGAATGTCTCGCCATCGCGGCAGACAGCGCGTACCTTGTTTCCGGCCGAGCGTTTGGCGGTTCTGACACGCTCGCAACCAGTTACATCTTAGCGGAGGCGATCAAGCTGGTCTCCGAAAAAGAGGGTCCCTTCGATGCCGTGTTCTGCGGCAAGCAGGCGATCGACGGCGACACCGCTCAGGTCGGTCCCGAAATCGCGGAGCACCTCGGCATCCCCCAGGTCACTTATGGCCTCGAAGCGGAAGCCGCGGGCGATGTACTGAACGTCCGCAGAGAGACCGAAGCCGGTTACGCGGTCGTCTCCGTGAAGACCCCGTGCCTCGTGACCTTCACGAAACCGTCGTTCGAAGTCCGTTACCCCACCATCCCGAAGAAGTTGGCGGCGGACAAGGCGGACATCACGGTCCTGTCGGAAGAGGACCTCACATCCATCGACCGGACACAGATCGGCCTCGCCGGCTCGCCGACGAAGGTCAAGAAGACCTATGTCCCGTCCCGTCGGAAAGAATGCAAATATGTGTCCGCGGAGACACTGCTCGGCGAGCTGCGCGACAAAGGCGCATTGGAATAAGGAGGCGAACACAGTGGAAGTCAGGACCAAAGACCTCTGGGTGTTCGTCGAAACGAACCCCGACGGCAGCGCCAGGAACGTCGGCATCGAACTGCTGACCCCCGGCCGCATGATGGCGGACAAGCAGGGCGGCGACCTCGTCGCGGTCGTCCTCGGCAAAGAAGTCTCCGCCGCCGTCAAAGAGATCAACGAACACGGAGCCGACCGCATCATCGTCGCGGAAGGCCCCGAATTTGAGAACTACACGACCGATGCCTACACCACCGCACTGGTCGAACTCATCACGAAATACGCGCCCACCAGCGTCCTCATCGGCGCCACGCCCAACGGGCGGGACCTCGGCCCCCGCATCTCCTGCCGGCTCCGGACCGGCCTGACCGCGGACTGCACCGAGCTCGACATCGATGAAGAGACCGGCAACGTCCTCTGGACCCGTCCCGCCATCGGCGGCAACCTGATGGCGCAGATCCAGTGTCCGGAGCACCGGCCCCAGATGGGCACGGTCCGTCCCGGCGTGTTCCGCAAGAGCGAGCCCGTCGAAGGCCATGCGACCATCATCCGGGAAGACGTCCATGTGGCGGAGAAAGATATCCGCACGAAGGTCATCGAAGTCATCGACCAGATCGGCGATGAGACCGTCGACCTCGAAGGCGCGGAGATCATCGTCGCCGGCGGCCGCGGTGTCGGTTCCCCGGAAGGGTTCCAGATCATCCGCGACCTCGCGGACGCCCTCGGCGCCACCGTCGGCTGCACCCGCTCGCTCGTCGACGCGGGCTGGCTGCCCCACGCGCACCAGATCGGCCAGACCGGCAAGACCGTCGGGCCGAGACTGTACATCGCCTGCGGCATCTCCGGCGCCATCCAGCACGCCGCCGGCATCGCGGGAGCAGAGACCGTCGTCGCCATCAACAACGACCCGAACGCCCCCATCTTCGGCGTGGCGGACTACGGCATCGTCGGCGACCTCTTCGAGGTCATCCCCGAGCTCATCAAACAGCTGAAGGGCGACAAGAAGGACACGAAGCTCCTCCCCGCCTGGGCCGACCATACACCCACCGCGTACCACATCGAGATGCTCCCGCCGAAGCACACGACGGCGGACCTTCAGAAGGACCTCGATCTCTTCTGCGAGAAGTTCACCCGCTTCACCGGCGACGGATTCATCACGTCGATCACCGACAACGCCATGTCGAAGCTCTGCTTCCACGGCTCGGAGATCATCCGGGAATGCGGCCTCGACGCGCCGAAAGACCAGGTGCTGCTCCACCTCAACACCTTCCACCGGAAGGAGGAGCTGGACCGCATCCTCGAGGACGCAAAGAGCGCCGGCATCCGGAACTTCCTCGTCATCTCCGGCGACGGTTCCGACAAGATGCACAAGCTCCAGCCCGAAGAACTGGGCCGGACCGATGTCCCGGTCATCACCTCGGTCGAGCTGCTGGAATACATCCACGAGAAGTACCCCGAGTTCATTCTCGGTGCCGCCTTCAACCCGTACGAGATGCCGGGACTGGAGTTCCCGAAACTCGAGCGGAAACTGGCGGCGGGCGCGTCCTACATCATCACCCAGCCCATCATCGGGCAGGATGCCCAGATGGACCGTCTTTTGAACGAACACCCGGACCTCCCCGTCATCGTCGAGATCTGGATGTCCAAAAAGCTCTACCTTCTGGCAGACGTCTTCGAACGGGACATCCCGGAGGACTACCCCTACGACCCGATGGAAACACTCGCCCTCGTACAGAAGACCTACCCCACTGTGGGTATCAACTTCAGTCTTCTGCCGTATAAAACTCAGTACCCGCACATCGCCGAAACATACGGAACACACTCCTGACACCCCCTTACGAAGGAGGCCTTTCCATGGCAAAGAGCAAACGTTTTCTGGAACGCGAGCAGCGGATGATCGACGTGGCGCAGGGACGCATCCCTGACCGGGTCCCCATCTGCGGGCTCATCGAGACCTACGCGCTGTCCTACTCCGGCATCCCGCTGAAGGAGGCGGCACTCAGCGTCCGCAAGAACGTCCAGGCGCACGCGAAGATCTACGACGACATCTACTATGACTGCGCGTACATCGCGTCCCTGGCCCATGCCTGGGAAGTCAACTGGGTGCTGGGGTCCGACATATTCTTCATCTCGGACGACGGTTTCACCGAGCAGCACAAAGAGTACTGCCCGATGGTGCCCGAGGACTACGATGAACTGATCAAAGACCCCGTCCGGTGGATCCTGAACGAATTCGCTCCCCGGAAGTTTTCGAAACTCGACGCGAGCAACGAGGAGCAGAAGAAGGCGTTCCTGTCCTCGCTCATCCCGTTCCTCAAGTTCGCGGGCGCCATGGTCTACGGCAGCTACGTCTTCAAGAAGCAGGACATGCCCATCGTCATGGGCGGCGCGGGCCAGATGCCCCTCGACTTCCTCTTCGATTACCTGAGAGGGTTCAAGGGCACCGTTGGCGATCTACGCCGGCACAAAGACAAGGTCAAAGCGGCCACAGAGGCGTTCCTGCCCTACAGCTTCGACCTCTCCCACATGACGAACCTCATGATGGGCGGCATGGCCGGCGGGCCGGTCTGGCTCGTCAGGAACCTCGTGAACGCCATCATTCTCCGGAACGACTTCGAGTTCACGACGTTCCCCTGGGTCTTCAACCCCGCCCATATCCCCTCGTTCCTGAGCCCGAAGCAGTTCGAGGAATTCTACTGGCCGGGCTACAAGGCGGTCGCGGAACACATCCACGCCCACGGCGGTCACCTGCTGACGGTCCTTGAAGGCGAATGGGGCCGGGAGAAACTCGAGATCTTACGGGACCTTCCCGACAACTCCGTCACCTTCGTCGTGGAGAACGACGACCCGAAGATGGTCAAGGAGATCCTCTCGAACAACTCCATCATGGCGGGGCTCCCGCTGGAGCTCCTGCGCAACGGAACGAGAGAGGAGTGCATCGCCGCAGCCAAGAAAATGGTCGACGAACTGGCCCCCGGCGGGCGGTTCATCTTCTGCACCGGCGACAAGGTCCTGCTGTCGGCATCCGACGCGAAGCCGGAGAACATCCGCGCCGTCAATGAATTCGTCCACGGCTACGGCCTGTACTATTGAGAGGAGGGACCACCATGCGTGAGCAGTTGCCCGAGTACACTTACCCGAAGAACGAGAAGACATTCACCGAAGTCATGATCAGCTTCGTCCGGGGCATCCTCGAAACGGTGTTCCCCTTCTTCCGGATCAAACCGTTTTCGATCTTACTGGATAAATTATTCGCATCAAAGTTCGCGGACTCTCTGCTGGGAGCCTTTGCGATGGTCATGATAATGTAACATGCTGAAGGAGGAAATGTTACAGGTTATGGATAAGCAACAGAAACAACAGATGGAAGCCCTGAAAGCGGAGCGCATCAAGCTCTTCCGCGACCAGGCAGCCTTCCGGCCGACAGAGCGTGTGCCCCACTTCTGCAACGCCGTCACCTGGAAGATCTTCGACGCCGGCGAATCGCTCCCCGAGGCGCTGACCGATTTCAAGGTCATGGAGCGCTGTGTCCGCCACTTCCTCGACAACTATCCCGTCGACGGACTGATGGACACCGGCATCCGGAACCAGTTCAACGTCATGGAGGCGTTTGGTTCCGAAGGTTATTACTACTACACCGATGAAGCGGTCGGCATCAAAGACCATGCCCTCTGCACCATCGATACCCTCATGGATTACCTCGAAGACGAGGAGCGCTACACCTGGGAACAGGTCCTGCCCGCCAAGTTCGGTGAGGAATGGAACCAGAAGACACTGGAGCAATGGAAAGCGGCATTCAAGGAATACCTCAAGTACACGTACTTCATCATCCACATGGGCAGCGTTTCCGGCAAGGAGTACGGCGTGCCGTCCCTCGCCCCGAACAACCCCGCGAAGGGCGCCATCCAGTTCGGCATCGAGGAACTCGAGTCGAACCTGCTCGGCATCAAGGATCTCTCGGTCTCCCTGCGCCGGCACAAAGCGCTCATCAAGGAGTTCTGCGACAAGTGGGACGAGAAGCACATCGACCCGATGATCGAGAAGGTCTATCTCAGCGACGGACCGCAGGACGAGAAGTACTGCTTCGACGCGTCCATGATCCTGCTCTCCCACAACATCCTGAACCCGAAACAGTTCGACATGTTCCTGTGGCCGAGCCTTCAGAGGATGCTCGACGCCTACGCCTACCGCGGCATGAGTGTCCGCATCTTCGCGGAAGGTTCCATCCTCCGCTATGCCGAGAAGTTCAACCGTTACCCGAAGGGAACCATCACGTTCCACCTCGAACAGGACGACCCCTTCGAGTTCCGTGAGGCGGCACCGAACTGTGCCATCATGGGCGGTCTCGACACCGAGATGCTGAGCACTGCTACCCCGGAGGAGTGCATCGCCCACACGAAGAAGCTCTGCGACGAGCTCGGCAGACAGGGCGGCTTCATCCTGTCCGAAGGCAAGATGCTGTCCTACAAGAACGACGCGAAGGCAGACAACCTCAAGGCGATCTGCGACTTCGTTTCCAACTACAAGCTGTAAAGGAGGCGCGACATGAACGAGTATTTATCTTACCCCGAAGGTTACGAGAAGCTGTGTCATGACCTGCTTCCCCTGCCGCTTCGTCCCTTCAAAAAGATGCTGATGCCTCTGTTTTTGAAGATCCTCAAGGACGGTTAAGAAACTTTGGATACAGATTGAGAGGAACCTCTGTTATGATTATTATTGGCGAAAAGATAAATGGCGCGATCCCCTCCATCAAGGAGGCGATCGCAAACCGCGATGAAGCGCTCATCCGCGAGCGCGTCCAGGTCCAGCTGCCGGCGAAGCCCGACTTTCTGGACTGCGCGCCGGCCACCGAGCCGGCCCTCGAGTACGATGCCATGAAGTGGCTCATCGGCATCATGGAAGAAGAGACCGACACTCCGCTCTGCCTCGACAGCCCGGACCCGCTGCTCCTGAAACGTCTTCTCGAAGAAGGCGCCACGCAGAGACCCGGCTGCATCAACTCGGTCAACGAGGAAGGCACGAAGTGTGAGACCCTCTTCCCGCTCATCGCCGGAACGGACTGGAACGTCATCGGCCTCACCTGCGACCAGGACGGCATCCCGCTCGACCCTGAGAAGAAGATCGAGATCGCGAAGCGGATCATCGACAAGGCGGACAAGTACGGTGTTGCTCTTTCCAACCTGCACATCGACCCCTGTGTCATGTCTCTCTCCACGGTCCCGAACTGTGTCGAAGACCTCTGCACCTGCATCCGCGCCATCAAAGAGTACGCGCCGGAGGTCAAGGTGACCGCGGCCATCTCGAACGTCTCCTACGGCATGCCCGCCCGGAAGTACGTGAACATGGCCTGCATGGCCAAGGCGCTCGACGCGGGCCTCGACTCCTGCATCATCGACCCCGCCAGCCCCTCCATGATGGGCATCCTGTACGCACACGCCGCCGTGTCCGGCGAGGACAAGGGCGGTCGGAAATACAACCGCGCGTTCCGCAAGAAGATCATCCGCTAAGGAGGAAGCATTATGGATAAACAGGCAATCATCGACGCAATGGCCGACCTCGAAGAGGACGAACTCTACGATTACATGAACGAGATCATGGACAACGACGGCGAAGGCGTCCAGGAGGCTCTCGAAGCCTGCCAGGAAGGCATGAAGATCGTCGGTGACCGTTTCGAAGAAGGCGAGTACTTCGTCGGCGACCTCATCTATGCCGGTGAGATCCTGACCGAAGCCACCAACATCATCAAACCCGCTCTGACCGGCGACGGCCAGGAGAAGTTCGGCAAGATGATCCTCTGCACGGTCAAGAACGACCTGCATGACATCGGCAAGAACATCGTCCGCGCCATGCTGGAAGCCGGCGGCTTTGAGGTCGTGGACCTCGGCATCGACGTCGACCCCCAGACCATCGTGGACACCGCGAAAAACGAGGGCATCAAGATCATCGCCCTCTCCGGCGTCCTGACCCTTGCGGTCGACTCCATGAAAGACACCATCGAGGCCTTCAAGGCGGCCGGCATGCGCGACGACGTCAAGATCATCGTCGGCGGCGCCCCCGTCACCGAGACCGTCTGTGCCAGCGTCGGCGCGGACGAATGGGCCCTCTCCCCGCAGAAGACCGTGTCTGTCTGCCAGGGCTGGGCTTCGTAAGGAACCGCAATGAGCACCACTGTCAAACTGCACACCGACCATCAACGGAATCTGTTAGAGCTGCTTCGTGAAAACGGAGTGGCTCTCTCCGCACCCTGTGGGGGCCTCGGCACCTGCGGGAAATGCGTCGTGCGTTTGAACGGTTCTGACGTGCTCGCCTGCCAGACTCTTGTCGCGGAAGACTGCACGGTCGAAGTCCCGGAGACGGAAGAGACCGTGGTGCTCACCCGCGGCATCTCCTTTGGCGATGTACCGGCCATTGACCCCGTCGCCCCCGGCGACTTGCTGGCCGTGGACATCGGCACGACGACCGTGGCCGCGTTTCTGCTCGACGGGAAGACCGGCGAACAGCTGGCGACCGCCAGCCTGCTGAACCCGCAGTCTTCGTATGGCGCGGATGTCATCTCGCGCATCCAGGCGGCCGTGGACGGTTCGCTTGCAGAACTGCAGCGGCTCATCACGGACGGCGTGGACTCGCTCGTCGGGACGCTCTGCGAAACGGCCGGACACTCCCCGGCGGACATCGGCGTCGTTTCCATCGTCGGCAACCCGGCGATGCAGCAGCTGTTCCTCGGAGTAGACCCGAAGAACCTGGCGGCTGTCCCCTTCGACCCGGTGCTTACCGAAACGAAGCTGCTTTCGGCGAAGAACTATCTGCCCAGCTGCGGGAACGCGACACTGCTCGTGGTCCCGGACATCGCCGGGTATGTCGGTGCCGACACCGTCGGCGCGGTCCTTGCGACGAAACTGGACTCCGCGGACGACAACGTCCTCCTCGTCGACATCGGCACCAACGGTGAGATGGTATTACGGGCGAACGGCCGCATGGCCGCCTGCTCCACCGCCGCCGGTCCCGCGCTGGAAGGCGCGAAGATCACCTTCGGCATGCGCGGCGCGCCCGGCGCCATCGACAAAGTATGGCTGGAGAACGGCGAAGTCCGCTTCCACGTCATCGGCGACAGCGAGCCCTCCGGCATCTGCGGAAGCGGCCTCATCGACGCAGTTGCGTCGTTTCTGGACCTCGGCCTCATCAATAAACGGGGCCGGATCCAATCCACCGAAGAAACTAACGGACAACGTGTCCTATACTTGAATAACGACATCTACCTCACCCAGAACGACATCCACGAGGTCATGCTGGCGAAAGGCGCCATCGCGGCCGGTGTGGAGCTCCTCGCGAAGACGCTGG
>ONJD01000023.1 GCA_900317985.1 uncultured Eubacteriales bacterium
CATACCACCGCGCGCTTTTAAAGCATTGCGCCGCTCCCCCCTGCGCTTCGCCGGACAACTTTTCTCCTCCCCTTGCATCATATAAAAAGGTAGGCAAAAGCAAACAAAAAAGGAGTTTCTTATGCGAAAAAGAATCATAAAACCTTTCGTGACAATTCTCTCGGTCATACTGCTTACGTTAGCAGTCTTCAGTTCCTGCACTTACACTGCTCAACCTGTAGAGAGAGAAGACGTCAGTAAAACCACCAAAAGTCAGACCATCGACAAGAATGGTTCCTATACCAGCAAAGACGATGTGGCGCTGTACATCCACACGTACGGTGAGCTGCCGAAGAACTTCATCTCGAAGAAACAGGCCGAGCGGCTCGGCTGGGACGGCGGTTCGCTCGAGCCCTATGCCCCGGGCAAGAGCATCGGCGGCAGCTACTTCGGCAACTACGAAGGCAAACTTCCGAAGAAGAAAGGCCGCACATACTACGAGTGCGACATCGACACGAAAGGCAAACGCAGTCGAGGTCCGAAGCGGATCGTCTATTCGACCGACGGCCTCATCTACTACACGCCCGACCACTACGAGACCTTTGAACTGTTATACGGAGAGGAGTAAGAACTATGGCTGAAAACAAAAAAACCTGGGACAACCTGACGGTCGACCTCTCCAACATCAAAACGGTCGAAGAACTGCACGCGGAACTGAAGGCCGCGTTCGAATTCCCGGACTACTACGGCGGAAACCTCGACGCCCTTCACGACTGCCTCACCGACATCGCGGTCTCCGCGACGGAGGCAGACCCGGTCACCGTCACGTTCGCCGGCTACAAGAAAGCGAAGCGAGCTCTCGGCAGCGACTTCCACAACTTCCGCAACGTCTTAAACGACGTCTCCGAGGAATACCCGGACTTCATCGTCGAGTGGAGACGCAAAGCTTAAAGAATCAACAAAAAAGAAGAAGGCATAACAAAGTTCGCAACTAGTTACAATCGTACCGGAGCGCTCGCCGAGAGGCGATAGAATCTTACTTCTCGCGAGGAACGGACCTTGTAACGAGGGGCGAACCTTTGTTATGCCAATTATTATTTCTTGTCTCAGTCTTCCAGCGTGGCTGCCACTTCTTCGAGCAGTGAGATGATCGGCAGCTTCTGCGGGCAGGCGCCTTCGCACTGGCCGCAGGCGATGCAGTCGGACGCTTTGACGCCGGCCTGTTTGACGTCGTTCCCGTAGGAGAACTTCGCGCGCTTCGTGTTGCCGTAGATCTTGTGCCAGTTCATCGCCTCAAAGAAATCCGGGATCGGGATGTTCATCGGGCAGCCGGGCATGCAGTAATGGCAGGCTGTGCAGTTGATCTGGTCGATGGCCTTGAGAGCGAGCTGTGCCCCGCCGACCGTCCCCAGTTCGTTCAGGTCGAGCGGATCGAAGTGTCTCATGAACGAGAGGTTGTCCTCCATCTGCTCAAGGTTCGACATACCGGAGAGGACCACCATGACGTTGTCGAGGGACGCGGCGTATCGGATGGCCCAGGACGCGTAGGAAAAGTCCACTCCCATGACCGCGTTGGCCTTGTCGAAGACTTCGGCCACCGTTGTGGGAGGCGCGGCCAGGGTGCCGCCTTTGACCGGTTCCATGACCACGACCGGCTTTTCATGCGCACAGGCCACTTCATAGCAGGCGCGGGACTGGACGGCCGGGTTCTCCATGTCCGCATAGTTGATCTGCAGCTGGACGAACTCCGCGCCGGGGTGCTTCGTCAGGGTCTCTTCGAGGAGTTCCGGAGTGGCATGGAACGAGAAGCCCCAGTGTTTGACGAGGCCTTTCTCTTTCAGCTCCTCCATGTACTCCCAGAGGTGCCATTCCTCATAGCGCTGCCAGTTGTTGTCCTGGATGGCGTGGAGCAGGTAGAAGTCCACATAGTCCGTGCCGAGGCGTTCGAGGCTCGTGTAGATCTGCTGCTTCGCTTCCTCTTCCGAGTCGCAGGCCAGCCAGGCGTTGAGTTTCGTAGCAATGGTGTACGACTCTCTCGGGTAGCGTTCGACGAGCGCGGCGCGCATCGCCTTCTCCGACTCGCCGTCTTTCCCGTAGACGTAAGCGGTGTCGAAGTAGGTGCAGCCGGCCTCCATGAACCGGTCGACCATCTGCTTGACCTGCTCGATGTCGGTGTGTTCCCCGTCCTCCAGCATCGGAAGACGCATGAACCCGAAGCCGAGTTTCTTGATCTCTTTCCCAAATTGTGACATAGATTCCCCTCCCTGGGGCGATTTACGGAAGTTTGTTGTAAGTCTCGTCGTCGACCGGCTCGAGCCACTCGTTGGAGCCGTTCACGGCCGGGATCTCCTGCGCGATGTGAGACATCCAGGAGTCCTTCGCGGCGCCGTGCCAGTGCTTGACGTTCGCAGGGATATTGATGATGGTGCCGGGCGTCAGTTTGACCGGCTCCTTCCCCCATTCCTGATACCAGCCGGTGCCGGCGACACAGATGAGCATCTGTCCGCCGCCTTCGTCCGCGTGGTGGACGTGCCAGTTGTTCCGGCAGCCCGGTTCAAAGGTGACGTTGAAGGTCGGGACCTGGTCCAGCGTCAGCGGAGCGAGATAGCTCTGGCCGATGAAGTACTGAGCGTAGGCGTCGTTCGGGTCGCCGACGGGCAGGAACAAGCAGTGCTTCGCATACTCTTCGACGGTGTCGAACTGGCACTTGTCGTCCTTGCAGCAACAACAGCACTTCTCTTTGGGCGCGTCCTCTTCGGTCCAGACTTCCTTTGCCAGACGGAAAACGGCCCAGCCCTTCGGCCAGCCCACATACATGGTGGCGTGCGTGATGATGGCGGCGATCTCCTCTTTGGTGACGCCGTGCGCCTTCGCGTTCTGCAGGTGGTAAACGAGAGAACTGTCGGTGATGCCGGACGCCATCAGGGACACGACGGTAATGATGCATTTCTGCTTAACGCTGATCGCCTCTTCATTCCATACTTCTCCGAACAGTACGTCATCGTTGAGGTGAGCGAACATCGGTGCGAACTCGCCGAGCTGGTCTCTGCCGGCGGTCTGTACGATTTTCTCTGCCATAAATATCCTTCTTTCTAATGGGTATATGCTTCGATTGGATTATAACATAAACAGGAAATCCCGGGACAGTCGAAACTGTCCCGGTCTGTAACTGTTTTTACTTGAGGTTCTTTTCGAAGAACTCGACGAGTTTGTCGAACGGGATGTAGTCGTTGTCGCCGCCGTCATAGAGGTCGGTGTGAGAAGCACGGGGGACGATGACGAGTTCTTTATTGTCGCCCTTCAGCTTCTTGAAGGCATCCTTGCCCATGTAGAGGGAATGTGCCTTTTCCCCGTGGAGGACCATGACCGCGTTCTGGATCTCGTCCGCGTACTCGAGGAACTTGAAGTTGCTGAACGGGATGTTGGACGTGATGTTCCAGCCGTCGGTGGAGTTGCCGGAGCGCTCGTGGTAACCGCGCTCGGTCTTGTAGTAGTCATAGTAGTCTTTGACGAAGTACGGAGCGTCGTCCGGAAGCGGATCGACGACACCACCGCCACGGGTGTACTGACCGGCCTTGTAGTCTTCCGTGCGCTGCTTCGAGAACGCCTCACGCTGCGCCTGGCGGGCTTCCGCGTTGTCGTCCGCGTCGAAGTAGCCGTTTGCCGCGATACGGGTCATGTCATACATGGTAGAGGCAACCGTCGCTTTGATGCGGGTGTCGGCTGCCGCCGCGTTGATGGCGATGCCGCCCCAGCCGCAGATGCCGATGATGCCGATCTTTTCGGGGTCAACGTTTTCCTGGACCGACAGGAAGTCGACGGCTGCGGAAAAGTCCTCGGTGTTGATGTCGGGGGAAGCCATTCTTCTGGGCATGCCGCCGGACTCACCGGTGAAGGACGGGTCGAACGCGATGGTCAGGAAGCCGCGCTCTGCCATGGTCTGCGCATAGAGGCCGGAGCTCTGCTCTTTGACGGCGCCGAAGGGACCGGAGACCGCGATGGCGGGCAGTTTGCCTTTGGCATCTTTCGGGGTATACATGTCAGCGGCAAGGGTGATGCCGTAACGGTTGATGAACGTGACCTTCTTGTGGTCGACTTTATCGCTCTTCGGGAAGACTTTGTCCCACTCTTCCGTGAGGTCGAGTTTCTCGAGCTGTGCAAATTCAGTGGTCATCATTTTGGGTTCCTCCCTGGTTTCCTTTGTTTCAGTCGTTTTGCTGCAGCCGGCCAGAACGAACGACAGCAGCAAGAGGGCGATCAGCAATACTCGTGTTTTCTTCATGTCTGCATTTTGGCGATTTACGCATAGTGGTAGACGTGTCGTTTGCGGATGAGGAACTGGGCCGTCACGATGAGGGCCAGTGCTTCCGCGATCGGCAGAGCGATCCAGATGCCGTCCATCCCGAAAGCAAGAGGCAGCAGCATGACCGCGCTCATTTCGAGGATGACCGTGCGGATGAACGAGATGGCCGCGGAGATCTTCCCGTTGTTGAGAGCCGTGAAGAAGTCCGAGCCGTAGATGTTGAAGCCGGACATCAGGAACGCGAGCGAGTAGATCCGGAACGCGTGTGCCGTCAGGGCAGTCAGTTCCGCGTCATATCCGACAAAGATGCCTGCGACCAGATTGGCCAGCGTCTGCGACAGAGTGATCATGCACAGAGCCGCCACGGCGATGAATCCCATGCCCTTTCGGAACAGGTTCTTCAGTTCATCGTAGTTCTCGGCACCGTAGTGGTACGAGACGATTGGGGCGGTACCCATCGAGTATCCGATGTAGATCGCCACAAAGAAGAAGGCGACATACTGGATGACACCGTATGCGGCGACGCCGTCTTCCCCGATGTACTTCATCAGCTGCAGGTTGTAGAGCATATTGACGAGAGACATGGAGATGTTGGTCACGAACTCAGACATGCCATTCGTGCAGGTCTGAAGGAGGGCCGCGCCGTCCCAGCGGGTCCTGCCGAGCCGATAGAGGCTCGAGTTCGGGAAACAGAAATAGAGCAGCGGGATGAGTCCGCCGACACATTCACTGAGCATCGTTGCCCAGGCGGCACCGACGACACCCCAGTGGAACGGGCCCATGAACAGGTAGTCGAGACCCATGTTCGTGATGCCGGCCGCCACCGTCACCCATAGTCCGAGCCGCGGCTTTTCCGCCGCCACCAGGAACGACTGAAACATATTCTGCAGTGTGAACGGAATGATGCCGAGCAGCATGACCCGGCCGTATTTCACGCAGTAAGGCAGCATCTCTTCGCTGGCGCCCATCAGCCGGCAGACCGGTGCCATAGTCAGTTCCCCGAACAGCGTCAGCAGGAGACCGACAACGATGCCTGCATAAACGATCAGAGAGAATGTCCGGTTGGCCAGCTTCCTGTCCCCCGTTCCCATCTGATAGGAAACGAGGGCCGTGCCGCCGACGCCGAGGATGAACCCGACGCCGCCGAGGATCATGATGTAAGGCCATACGAGGTTCAGTGAGGCGAACGCCGTCGAACCGGTGAAGTTCGAGACAAAGATGCCGTCGACGACCCCGTAGAAGCTCGTGAAGATCATCATCACGATGGACGGCAGCGCGAAGCGCAGCAGCCTGCCTGTCGTGAAGTGGTCCGATAACTGGATCTTCAAAAAAGAAACTCTCCTCTGTAATACATTTACTTACAGAGGAGAGTATAGCGGTTTTCAAAGAGAATGTCTATATGGCGATTCAGTTGTTCTTGCTGTCGTCTTCGGCGCTGAGGATCTTGTAGACCTCAATGGCCTTGCCGAGTTTGGACTTCTTGATGGACTCCGGCAGTTCGCCGCCCATGAGGCTCTCGATGGCGCCCGGGACTTTCGAAGCCGCGTCCTTCAGGATGTCGTGGCCCTCCGGCAGGTCGGCGACTTTGGACGTGCGGTTCTCGAGACGCTCCCGGAAGAGCTGACGGAACTGCGCGCGGCCGTTCGGGCTGTCGAAGTCGGTCGCGTTGAACTCGCCGAGCCAGAGCATCTCCATGAGGAGGATGTACGCCTCGCCGAGGGTCGTCGTGATGAGGGCGGCCGTGGAACCGGAGATGGTCCCGCCGAGGACGGTACCGGCGCCCGGGATGAATTTCAGGAGCGTCGACGAGATGGCCTTGCCGGCCAGCGTGGCGCCGGAGGTGCCGAGCATGGCGGACGCGAAGGTCACCATGATGCTCTTGCTGACTTCCAGTCCGAAGATCGCGGTAATGGAGCCGATCATGGCGATCTGCGTCGGGATGAGCAGCGCGCTGTCCGCAAAGGGGACCGGCATGAACCCTTCCCCGAAGGCCGCCGATGCCGCCGCGGCAACCGCCGTACGGGCATAATAGCGTTTCAGGTCAAGGGACGCGCGTTGCACGTTTAAAAGTGTACTCAGGAGCTCGTCCGGCAGGGCTTCCGCCATGACCTGGATGAGCACGTCGAGGCCGTATGCCTTGGCGATGTAGTCCTCGTCGATCTCATAGTCCTTCGCGAGGACCGGGACGACCTGGAGCACATCGAGTTTCTCGTCGAGGACGAGCTGGCGGAGCGCCTGCGCGTTCTTCTTCGAGAAGGACTGGGTCAGGACCACGATGACCGGAACGTTCGTCATCGCGTTCTCTTTGGCGAACTCGCGGAGCCAGTCGATCTCTTCCGGCTCGATGCGGTTGGTCGCCGTGTTGACGCAGTACCAGATGCAGTGGATCGCCTTGTTGACATCTTTCGTCTTGACGCCGTCCTTGATGGTCTGGATGATCTCGTTGCGGACCTGGATCTGTGCATCGCGCCCGAGTTCGAATCCGCGGGTGTCGTAGATGTTCAGCGGGAAGCCTTCCTTCGAGATCTTGCTCATGTGATCGGTCACAGGCTTGCCCATGCCCTCCGTCGCAAGGTCTTCCCGGAAGACGCTGTTGATGAGCGTGCTCTTCCCCGCGCCGGTCTTGCCGACGACGATGATGTTCAGCGTGTTGAGGTTCGCGATGTTCCCCTGGATGGAACGCAGCGCCTCTTCCGCGAATTTTTCGGTGTTAAACTCCATTTATTTATCCTCTCGCTTGGTGTCCGAGCCGTCTTTGCGGACGATCTCGGGGCCCATATTGTCAAAATCGATGGTTGCAGTGGTCTTCCGGATCTGCTGCTTCGCCGTTTTATTGGCGGCTTTCTTCGTCAAAGCAGGCACCACGGTGGAACCGATGGCAGCCATGCCGGTGAACAGCCCGAATCGTACTAATTTCGGATTCATACTGAGACTCCACACCTCCAATTGATAAAAACTGTTTAACGGGCAATTCATATATAGATTGCCTTGCTTAAAACTACTTAAAATATCTCAACCATTATAACACAGAAAAGAAGAGCTGAGAACGAAGGTCCTCAGCTCTGTTTCGTTTGGGCGATTTACTTGCGTTTGGTGCCGTAGCCGTGGAGTTTCTGGTTGACGATCTTGTGGAACGAGTACTTCGCCAGCAGTTTGCTCTTCTTCGGCTCGTAGTTCTTCTTGCCCTGGTCGATGTCGTACACCGTCTTGCCGGACTCGATGTCCTTGAAGAAGGGCGTGTCCTTCGGAAGGATGAAGGTGAAGGCGGAGGGGACGATGTCGAAGGTGACTTTCGTGACCGCTCTGCACTCGCCGTCGACGTTGATCTGCTGGGGCTTGTCGCATTCGATGGTCATGCTCTCGCCGCGCATGTAGTCGACGTACGGTTGTTTGTAGTAGTCGAACTTGGACTGCCAGTGGAACAGCATATAGAAGAACATGCTCGGCCACCAGGTGACGCGGTGGATGATCGAGAAGTCCATCTTGCCGTCGGTCGGGTCCGCGAACGTGCCGCACTTGATGCCGGAACCGTAGTACTGGCCGACCCACGCGGTGGCCTGGATGAAGGGGCCCCAGGTCTCTTCCCCGTCCACAAAGACGCGGAACTTGTTGTAGACCTTCGTGAACATGCAGTAGAGTCCGCCGAGGAAGTACGTCCGGTGTCCGATAGCGCCGGGCATCCGTTTCATGGCTTCCTGCTTGGCGCAGGCTTCTGCGTCGAAGCCGATGGAGGCCTGGTTGATGGCATATTCCGTCACGCCGTCCTGATCGGTGACCTTGAGGCCGTCGACCGTCAGCGGGATGCCGTCGATGAGGTTCTCCACCTGGAGGAACTGTTTTTCCGTGCCGTAAAGGCGGATGTAGTCGTTGCCCGAGCCCTTCGGGACGACGGTGATCTCCGCGTTGTCATACCCGACGACACCGTTGACGACTTCATAGAGCGTGCCGTCGCCGCCGACCGCATAGAAGCGGACGTTCTCCCCTGCTTTCTTCGCCTCTTCGGCTTTTTCCTTGCAGAAACGGGTGGCGTCGCCCTTGCAGGTGGTGTCGTAGATCTCATAGTCGATGCCGGCCTTTTCCGCGGCAGGAATGACGCATTCCTTGATGACATCGATCTTCTGATTCTTTCCGGAGTTGGGATTCTGGACGAAATAGTGTTTCATAAAACCCTCCAAAAGCCGTCAGGCTAACCCTTGTTCGGGAAAGCCTGACATTTATTATGTATTCAGTATATCACAACGAAATCAAAACGCAAGTTGATGTTTTTATACCTTGGTCAATTTGGCAAAATTCGCCATGACCTTCTTGGTACCGGCCTTTTCAAAAGCGATCTCCAGAAGGGTGTCGTTGCCCATGGGCTTCGCGCTGAGGACGACGCCGGTGCCGAAGGCTTTGTGTTTGACCGTGTCGCCGATGGAGTACGAATCGCCCGATGCAGAGGCGGCAGCCGCCTTGGCCGCTCTCGCCTTCTGCGCGTTCTTCTGGGCCGTGCTGGTGTGAGCGGCATCGCGGTCCGCGGAACGTTTGCGGTAGGTCCCGGAGGTGCCGCTGCTCCAGCCGCTGTAGTCCGAAGCGCTGCGTCCGAAGCTCGAGTACCCGGTGCCGTAGTCTGAGCCGTAGCTCCTTCCGCTTCCGAAGCCGAAGCTCCGGTTGTTCTCCGCGGAATACGGGGAGTCGGCATTGCCTTCTTCACTGACGTCCGCCGGAAGCTCGTCGAGGAACGGCGACGGCTGGTTGCGGTTGGTCTGGCCGTAGAGCATACGTTCCGCCGCGTTCGTGAGGTACAGTTTCTCTTTGGCGCGGGTGATGCCGACGTACGCGAGGCGGCGCTCTTCCTGCATCTGCGAGGAATCGAACATGGACTGGCGGCTCGGGAACACGCCCTCTTCCATGCCGACGATGAAGACGACCGGGAACTCCAGTCCCTTCGCGGAATGCATGGTCATGAGGACGACCGAGTCCTGCTGCTCGTTGTACTGATCGATGTCCGTCAGCAGCGAAACTTCCTCGAGGAACCCGGACAGGTCTCCCCCTTCGGTCTCCTGCATGTAGCGGACGATGTTGTTCTTGAGTTCTTCCAGGTTTTCCCGGCGCTCCTCGAACCGTTCGCGGTCCGCCTTGAGCGAATCGAGGTACCCGGTCTGCTCCATCAGCTCATCGAAGAACGCGCTCATGTCGGCATCTTCGAGGTTGTTCCGGAACCCGTCGATCATGTGCGTGAACTTCTGCAGCTTGGTCGCGCACCGGGAGAGTTTCGCGTACTCGTCCGGGTGGCAGATGACTTCGTAAATGCTGGTGCCGAGGCCGGCCGCGATGTCTGCCGCCGCGTTGACGGTGGTGTCGCCGATGCCCCGCTTCGGCTCATTGATGATCCGTCGCAGTTTGACGTTGTCCGCCGGGTTGTCGATAACAGTCAGGTACGCGATGGCGTCGCGGATCTCCTTGCGCTCGTAGAACCGGCGGCCGCCGATGATCTTGTACGGGATGCCGGCCTTGATGAACGCGCTTTCAATGGAGCTCGACTGCGCGTTGGAGCGGTACAGGATGGCGTGGTCCGAGAACTGCCGGCCGTTCGAGACGTCGGTCTCGATGACGTCGGCGATGTACTGCCCCTCCATCATGGCGTTGGCCGCCGTGAACAGGGTGATCTTATCGCCGTCGCCGGCATTGGTCCAGAGGTTCTTGCCCTTGCGCTGCGTGTTGTGCGCGATGACTTCATTCGCCGCGTTCAGGATGTTGCCGGTGGAACGGTAGTTCTGCTCGAGGCGGATGGTCTTCGCGTTTTTATAATTGGATTCGAAGTTCAGGATGTTCTCGATGGTGGCGCCGCGAAACCCGTAGATGCTCTGGTCGTCATCGCCGACGACGCAGATGTTCATCCGCTTCCCGGCGAGGAGGCTCGTCAGCACGTACTGTGCCGGGTCCGTGTCCTGGTACTCGTCGACGAGGACATAGCGGAACTGGTTCTGGTAATGCTCCCGGACTTCCGGCTCCTGCTCGAGGAGCTTGACGGCGTTGAAGATCATGTCGTCGAAGTCCATGGCGTCCGCCTGCATGAGGAGTTTCTGATAGAGGGCGTAGCACTCCGCGTAACGGGACGTGCGGATGTCCCCCTTCGTCTCCTTCTCGTATTCCGCCGGCGTCAGGAGACGCTCCTTCGCGCGGCTGATCGCGGACAGGATCTCCTTGTGCGGCATGATCTTGTCGTCGATGTTGAGGAGCCGCTGACACTCTTTCATGACCCGCTTTGAGTCGTCGGTGTCATAGATGGTGAAATGGTTCGAATAGCCGAGACGGTCGCCGTAGCGGCGCAGGATGCGGGAACAGACAGAATGGAAGGTACCGGCCCAGATGTCCAGCGCTTCATCGCCCAGAAAGGCCCCCAGACGGTCTTTGAGCTCGTTTGCGGCCTTGTTGGTGAAGGTGATGGCCAGGATCTGCCAGGGCTTTGCAGGGTATACAGAGAGCAGGTCCTGCACATCGAAGGGCAGCTCCTCGAGTTTGCCGTCGAGATAGTCCTGCACGAACTGCACGTCGGCCTCGGTGACCGGGCGGCAGAGTTCATCGGACTGGTACGCCTTGCCGTATTTGATGATGTTGGCGATGCGGTTGACGAGGACCGTGGTCTTCCCCGACCCGGCGCCGGCCAGGACCAGGAGCGGACCTTCCGTCGTCGTGACCGCCTCCAGCTGCCGGTCGTTCATCCGGGAGAATTCCCGTTCGATGACCTGACGCCGGAGTTCTAAAAACTGTTGTTCAAGCATTCTGTTCCCTCAGCTCTTGTGTTGTTTGATGTAGTCTTCGAGAATGATGACTGCCGAGACAGCGTCGATGACCGCTTTCCGGTCTTTGCCCCGGGTGTTCGTCACGTTCAGGGCGCGGTGCGCCTCCACGGTGGTGAGACGCTCATCCATCATGTCTGTTTTGAGGCCGTATTCGGTTTCGAGGAGCGCCGCGAGTTCGCGGCACTTTTCGGAGCGGTCGCCTTCGGTCCCGTCCATGTTGACCGGGTTGCCGACGACCACCAGTTCCGCCCGCTTCTCTTCGGCCAGCGCGGCGACCTGTTTTGCCACTTTCGGCATGTAGGTCTCGTGGATGACCGTGACCGGAGACGCGAGGAGTTCCATGGCGTCACAGACGGCAATGCCGGTCCGGGCATCGCCATAGTCGACGGAAAGCATGATCATAAGGGGTTTTCCTTTCTCGAGAAAAAAGAGACGGCGAACCGGCATTGCTGCCAGCGCGCCGCCCATTTCATTCAGTTGTTGCTCACTGAGTTGCGACTGCAGCGGTGGTCGACGCGATCGGAGGCTGCGTGACCGACGGGACCGAGACGGACGGGACCGAAGTGCCGCCGCCTGCGGACGTTGCGGAAGTGGAGCCGTTTCCGGTCGTCGAGTACGTCCGACGCGTGGTCTTCACTTCGCCGCTGGAGAGGCCGCCGCTGTGGCGTCCGGAGCAGGTATCCGGCAGGTGGTCCTTGTCGTAATAGCCGACGGCTTTCGGACAGCCGGAGCCCGCCAGGAGGCCGGAGCGTGTGCAGTAGCTGCGTTCGACGATCTGATCGTCGAGTTCGAAGTTCTTCTTCGACAGACCGTTGTGGATCCGGTTCATGACCGCGGACCAGATGTGGGCAGCCGGGTTATAGCCGCTCGAGAAGTTCGTCATCTCTTCCTGCTTGTCGTAACCGTACCAGACAGCCGCCACGTAGTAAGGCGTGCCGCCGCAGGTCCATTTATCCTTGGTATCGGATGTCGTACCGGTCTTCATGTAGGAAGTGAAGCCGACGACGCCGCATCCTTTACCGGTACCCTGTGTAACGACGGTCTGAAGGATCTTGTTCATGGAACCGGCGGTACCGGGCCTGATGGCCTGGGTGGGTTTCTGGGAACCGTCGAGGAGGGTCTTCTCGCCCTTGTAGTCGGTGACGGTGGTGTAGCACTTCGGCGCGTAGTATTTACCGCCGTTGCCGAAGGTGGCGTAAGCCGCGCACATCTCCAGGCTCGTGACACCGTGGGTCATACCGCCGACGGCCATGGAGGACAGGTTGCTGTCCGTGTACTTACCATCTTTCACCAGCGTGGTGATGTGGAAGTTCTTCATGAGGTAGTTGAGACAGGTGGTCGTTCCCATCTTGTTGGCCAGCTGCGCCGCGCAGGTGTTGAGGGACTGTGCGACCGCGTACTGGACCGTGACGCGGTTGTTGGGATTACCGTGGTCTCCGGCGAAGTTCCGCGGCCATTCCTTGCCGTTGATCTTCAGCGCGTAGTTCAGGACCGGAGTCGAATACCAGATGAGGCCTTCTTCCATGGCCGGAGCATAGACGCTCAGCGGCTTGATGGAGGAACCCGGGGAACGGATGGAATCCGTCGCGCGGTTCAGACCGCGGTTGATGGTCTTCGGACCGGCGCCGCCGACCATGGCAACGACGTGGCCCTGATAGTCCATGATGGTGATGGCCGACTGGACCTTCTTCTTCGTATTGTTCTCGCCCGTTTCGGTCCGGCTCGGTTCCGAGGGGAAGGAACGGCGATTGACGTAGACATATTCCGCAGCCGCCTGGATGTTCGGGTTCTCGCAGGAGTAGATGCGGAGACCGCCGCTGTACACTTTTCTCGTCGCTTCGGACTTCGAGTAGTTGTACTTCTCCATCATATCGGAGATGACGGTGTCGATGACGTAGTCCACATAGTAGCTGTTGATCTCGCTGTCCGTGGAGGTCTCGGCGGCCGACTTCTTCGGTACGTAGTTGGCGGAGTTGGTGTAGACGATGTCCTCATCGAGGGCAGCCTGATACTGTTCCTTCGTGATGGCGTCTTCATCGAGCATGTAGTCGAGACAGAGGGCACGTCTTTCCTTGTTGGCGTCCGGATAGAGCAGCGGGTTATATGCGGTCGGAGCCTTGGTGATACAGGCAAGGCACGCGTCTTCCGCAATGGTCAGCTCGTTCAGGTCCTTGCCGAAGTACTTCTCGGCAGCGGTCTCGACGCCGTAACAGCCGGAACCCAGCGGGATGGTGTTGAGGTACGCTTCGAGGATCTCATCTTTGTTGTAGTTGTTCTCGAGGTTCAGAGCGTACAGGATCTCCTTGAGTTTCCGGGCGATGGTGACCTGGTTCTCTTCCGTCAGGTTCTTGATGAGCTGCTGAGTCAGCGTGGAACCGCCCTGACGGCCGTGGTATTTGACGATGGCACCGATGGTACGGATCCAGTCGACACCGTCGTGTTTGTAGAAACGTTTGTCTTCGAGGCAGATGAACGCCTGCTGGAGCCCTTCCGGGATCTCATCGAGTTCCGCCCAGATACGGTTCTGTTCCCCGTGCAGAGCGGCGATCTGCGTATACTTGCCCTGAGAGTTCTTCGCATAAATGATGCTGGTCTGTGCCTGCTCGGACTTGTAGTCGTCGAGGTTGATGGCGGCACTTCCGTGCACGTATGCGATGACGTAGACAAACATGAAGATCATCGTCAGAAGAAGACCCAGTAACAGGATCTTGACGATGGTACCAAGGACAGAATGCTTCCCTTCCGGGCGTTTTTTCTTCGGACGTTTCGCATTCGTCGTCTGCTTCCGCCGCCTCTGGGTGTTCGCCCCGGCGGTGGCAGACCTTCTCTGTCCTGCTGCAGCTGCCATGAAGTTAACCCTCCTTCATTGCATAACATTTCACAATAATTTCTTGAAATTATACCATATCTTGTATTAAAAGAAAAGGGCTTACGCTACAAACGCAAGCCCATTCTTTACAGTTTTCTTGTCAATTCTGACTTATTTCACCATGCTGGCGATCTCGGCAGCGAAGTTTTCTTCCTTCTTCTCGATGCCTTCGCCCTTGGCATAGCGGGTGAAGCCGGTGACCTTGATGTCGCCGCCGATCTTCTTGGCGACAGAAGCGACATAAGCAGCCACGTCTTCATGGTTCTCTGCCTTGACGAACTCCTGGTTCAGGAGGCAGTTCTCTTTGTAGTACTTGCCAAGCTTGCCCTTGACGATGTTGGCGAGGACCTGCTCCGGCTTGTTGGCCATCTTCGGGTCTTCCTTCATCTGAGCTTTCAGGATCTCGGTCTCGTGATCGAGGACTTCTGCCGGAACAGAAGCCGGATCGAGGTAGGACGGGCTCATGGCAGCGATCTGCATGGCAACGTCTTTACCCATGACCTTGAACTCTTCGGTCGCAGCGACATCGTCGGTGGTGTCGAAGTTGACGAGAACGCCAACAGCGCCGCCCATGTGGATGTAAGAGCTGCTGATGCCCTCAGTGCGGACGAAACGACGGATCTTCATGTTCTCGCCGATGGCAAGGACGAGGTCCTGAACGGTCTCTTTGACGGTTCTGTCGGAACCGGCAAGCTTCATGCCTTCGAGCGCTTCGACATCGGCCGGGTTCTCGGCAGCGATGGTCTTGGCAACGTCAGCGACGAACGCCTGGAACTTTTCGTTCTTGGCGACGAAGTCGGTCTCGGAGTTGACCTCGACGAGGACGGAGACTTTGGCAGCTTCGTCGGTGTAAGCGTAAACGACACCGTCAGCGGCGGTTCTGCCGGACTTTTTGACGGAAGCGGCGAGTCCTCTTTCACGAAGGACATCGATGGCTTTATCCATATCGCCGTCAGCTTCGACAAGTGCCTTCTTGCACTCCATCATGCCAACGCCGGTCTTTTCACGAAGGGCTTTTACGTCCTGTGCAGTAAAACTCATAGTGAGCATCTCCTTTATTGAAATCTAAGCAGTGTTTCCTTATTCAGCAGCTTCCTCTGCGGGAGCCTCTTCGACATCGGTGTCCTGAACACCCTGGCGGCCTTCGATGACAGCGTCAGCCATAGCGCCGGAGATGAGACGGACGGCACGGATGGCGTCGTCGTTGCCGGGGATGACGTAGTCGATCTCGTCGGGGTCGCAGTTGGTGTCGACGATGGCGATGATCGGGATACCGAGCTTATGAGCTTCGGCGACAGCGATGCGCTCCTTGCGCGGGTCGACGATGAACATAGCGTCCGGGATCTTCTTCATGCCGGTGATACCGCCGAGGAACTTCTCAAGCTTTTCGATCTCGAGGTCGAGCTTGGCAGCTTCCTTCTTGGTCAGAAGATCGAAGGTACCGTCTTCTTTCATGGCCTTCAGCTGCTGAAGTCTCTTGATGCGGTTCTGGATGGTCTTGAAGTTGGTCAGCATACCGCCGAGCCAGCGGGCGTTGACGAAGGGCATACCGGCACGGGTAGCTTCCTCGCGGATGGAATCCTGAGCCTGCTTTTTGGTACCGACGAAGAGAAGGGTACCGTTATCGGCGGAGAGGTCGCGAACGAAGGTGTAAGCGTCCTCCAGCTTGCGAACGGTCTTCTGCAGGTCGATGATGTAGATGCCGTTGCGCTCGGTGAAGATGTACGGAGCCATTTTCGGGTTCCATCTTCTGGTCTGATGTCCGAAATGGACACCGGCTTCGAGTAACTGTTTCATAGATACTACTGACATTGTTTTTTCCTCCTTGAGTTTGTAACCTCCGCAAGGCTCAAAAGACGCGTAACAACGCCCTTTTCGGTGGGCGATGCACTCACGCATCCAGCACCTCGCGTGCGATTTGCCTATATAATATATCATAAGAGCGCCCCGCTTTCAAGAGAAAAAAACGGGGCGCTCGAAAAAACTGAAATTTACAGGATCGGGATCTTGATCTTGAGGTCGCTCAGCGGCCAGCTGGCGCACGGATGGAACCAGCCCATCTCCTTGTCCATCAGCCGTCTTCCGTCCCCGATCGGAGACACGAAGATGTCGCCGCTCAGGAGGTGGCTGCGGCAGAACCCGCACTCGCCGTTGCGGCAGTGGGTGTCGACCTTGATGCCGGCTCTCTCGAGCGCGACCGCGACGGTCTCGTTCGCCGCCGCTTCGATGACGTCTTCCTGGATGCCGCGGACGACGGTGATCTTGTGGGTCTCCGTCTCCTTGCCGGCGGGATAGCCGGGCAGCTGCGTGACATCGGCGGGGTTGTTGATGACGTCGCAGCGGAAGCGGCGTCGGGCAACACCGAGGTCGGCCAGCGCGTCCTTGCAGACTTTCCACATCGGGAACGGGCCGCAGAACATGTAGGTGGCCTCTCTTCCCCGGTCGTCCGGACCCGGCGTGTACTTCGCGATGAGGTCCTTGTCGAGGAAGCCTTTCTCGCCGTCCCAGTCGGGGTCGTCGGAGAGGATATGGACGACATGGACCCGGTCGCAGTCGGCCGCGATCTTGTCGAGCTCATCCTTAAGGACGATGTCGTCGTGCTTCATGGAACCGTAGAGGATGGTCAGGTCGACCTTCTCGAGCTTGCCGTACGCAACTTCCTTCGCCATCGAATGGAACGGAGCGATGCCCGATCCGCCGGCAAGGGCGACGACGTGTTTCGAGTCTCTCAGCGGCTCATAGTAGAAGCTGCCGAACGGGAGGTTGGCGTCCAGTACATCGCCCACGGAGACATGCTCAAAGAGATAGTCCGGGACGAGGTACGGGCGGTTGCGGCGGACGGTGATCTCGAAGAAGCCGTTCTCCCCTCTGCCCTCGTACGGCGCCGAGGAGATGGAGTACGGACGGGTGAGTTCACTGTCGCCGATCTTCAGGCGGAAGTTGACATACTGACCGCTCTGGAATGCGGGGATGTGGCCGTCTTCACTGGTGAAGCGGAACGTCTTCGCGGTGGGAGACGCGTCGGTGATGGAGACGACTTTGACCTTCATGGCCGCGGGATGCAGGAGGTCCGCCAGTTCACGGACAGGGTCTCTGCGGTTCTTGTCGTCGATGAGCGTGGGAGCGTTCTCCCATTTGGTCTTGCGGGCATCGACGATGCGGTCGACTCCCTTGACGTCTTTCAGGAATCCTTTGACGTTGGTACCGAAACTCATTTTGCCGCCTCCTTTCTCGCGAGATCGTCATGGATGGCTTTGGCCGCCGCCTGTCCGTTGGTGATGGCGGGACCCATGCCGTCGCCGGAGATGGCATGCGCGCCGGCGAACGCGAGACCTTCGATGAAGTCCTCGGCGCCGGGCATCTGCTTCCGCGCGACCGCGTGGTCGTCCATGGAGTGGGAATAGCCGTAGATGCTGCCCTTCCAGGCGCCGACATAGTGGGCGACCGTCACGGGCGTCTCGACTTCGAGTTCAACGATGCGGTCCCGGAAGTCGACTTTCGTGACTTCGAGACACTTCTCGATCATCTCGTTGGCGAGGCGGCGCTTCATATCGAAGTACTCGTCCTCGGTGACCGTCAGCCACGGGTCCGCGAGCTGGAGCGCGGTGATGGAGAGCTGGGTATAGCCTTCCGGCACGCACTTCGGGTTCGCGTAGTTGAGGCAGATGGTCGTGATGTAGTTGTAGGGCTCGGTCAGGTTCATGCCGTTCTGCCAGATGAGGTTCGTGTCGAGGGTGTCGCCGGAGAACGTGGAATAGTTTTTGATCCCGTTCTCTTCCGGGGTGCCTTCGAGGACAAGGATGATGGAGACCGGACAGACAGAGAGCTTCCGGGCATTGATCATCTGGATGGCTTCCGGCGGGACTTCCGAGGCAGGCTCGATCATCTGCGTGTAGACCTTGTTCGGGTACGCGGCAGAGACGACATAGTCCGCGTTGATCACATCGCCGCGCGCGGTGCGGACGCCGGCAACTTTCCCGTCTTTGACGAGGATCTTTTCGACTTCCTGGCGGAATTCGAACTGGGCGCCGTTCTCCTCGACCTTCTGCTGCATCTTCATCGACATCTCATGAGAGTACCCGCGGCAGACATAGGAGCCGGTCAGGTAGTCCGCCATGAGGAACGCGTAGATGGTGAACGGCAGGTCGTCGAGCGGGTTGCCGACGTAGATCCAGTACGGCGTCATCAGCTCTTTGAGGCGACCGTCGATGCCGCAGGCCTCCATGACCTCGGAGGCACTGTAGCCCAGCGTCCGGACGAAGTCGGTGTGGTCCATCAGCATCTTGACTTTGCTCACCTCATGGGTGGACAGGTAGTTCATGCTGTCGTAGACCCGGCGCATCATCTTGATGAAGTCGAGCACTTTGTCGTAGCAGCCGGGGACCGCCGCGTCGAAGTCGCGGGCAGCCTGTTCATAACCGTCATGGACCGTCATGTCGATGCCTTCGCCGGGCACGACGACACGGTAGCATTCCGGCACTTTCAGCCAGTCGATCTTCACGCCCATCTCATCGAAGAACGCGCCGACCTTCAGCTGGTCGTTTTCATCGCCGATGGACATCATCTCATGCAGTGTGGCTTCGATTTCGAATCCATCGCGCACGAAGTCTGTAGCAAGTCCGCCGGGCAGGTTGTGCTTTTCCAGAATGAGGATATCTTTGATGCCCCATTTCTGAAGGCGCAACGCGCACGCCATACCGGCGAGGCCGCCACCCATGATGACCACCTGGTAATGGTCTTTGTAGAAACTCATGGTCAGAGAACCTCCTTTATGTGAACCATCTGTCATATAATGCTTTGTTCAACCCGAACAGGTTGGCGATATAGTCTCCCTCGAACACCTCGTCCGGTGTCCCGACGCGGTCCAGCCGGCCGTCCCGGATGCAGGCCACGCGGTCGGAGACCAGACGGGCGAGTTCCGGTTCGTGGAGGGTCAGGAGCACGGTCTTCCCCTGCTCGGTCGCAAGAGTACGCAATGCTTCCAGAAATTCCGCTTTCCATCGGATGTCCAAAAAGGTCGTGGGCTCATCGAGCAGGATGATATCCGGCTCCTGACAGAGCGCCCGCGCCAGAACGACCCGTTGCCGCTGGCCGTCGCTGATCGCATTGAACGGACGGTCCGCGAGCTCGGTGACATGCACCTGCGCCATCGCGTTTTCCACGATCCGCTCGTCGTCCGCGGACAGCCGGCCGAACCGGCCGGTGTACGGATACCGCCCGACCGCGACCGCTTCCCGACAGGTCATGAGGTCCGGGCGCAGCGCGTCCGAAAACACCACAGCCATGCGTTTCGCGAGCTCGTTCGGTTTGGTGGCCGCGAGGTCGGCTTCTTCCAGAAACACGGTCCCGGCGACCGGCGCAAGCTGTCTCGCCAGTGTGCGAAGCAGCGTCGTCTTGCCGGCGCCGTTCGGGCCGATGAGCGACAGGACTTCGCCCTTATATACGTTCAGGTCGAAGGGACCGGCGACCGCAGTGCCTTCATAACCGACGGTCAGTTCGTTCGTCGATAACAGGTTTCGTTCACTCATGCGGCATCCCTCCCCTTCTGACGGCGGACCAGGATCCAAAGGACGACCGGTGCGCCGAAGACCGCGGTCACGGTACTGATGCTGAGTTCGGTCGGCGCGAACATCGTTCTCGCCAGCAGGTCACACAGCAGACAGAACGCGGCGCCGCCGAGGAAGCAGGCCGGGATGACCCTGCGCGGTTCGGAAGAGCCGAGCAGAGACCGGACCAGATGCGGTACAGCGACCCCGACGAAAGAGACCGGTCCGGCAAAGGCCGTCACGGTCGCCGCCAGGATGCTGGACAGCAGGACGAGCAGCGCGCGGAACGCTTTGACGTTCACACCGACGCTGGAGGCATAAGTCTCTCCCATACGGAACGCGCTGATCGGTTTCGACAGCATCAGAACGCCCACGAACGTGAGCGCCACGACAATGGTCATGACCAGCACATCGGTCATATCGATACCGGAGAAACTGCCGACCGACCAGGTATGCAGCCGGGCGATCTGCTCATCGGCCGCGAACGTGATGATGAATTCCGTAACAGCGGAACACAGATACCCGATCATGACGCCGCCGATGATGAGGACGGACATCCGTTTCACCACGGTGGACAGCAGGAGCACGAGGCCCATCGCCGCCATTGCGCCGACAAAGGACGCGGCCATCAGGGTCGCGGAATTCACGACCATCGAACGGCTCAGTGCGAAGACCATGGCGATCGCCACGGTCAGTTTCGCGCCGGAAGAGATGCCGAGGATGAACGGTCCGGCGATCGGGTTATGGAAGAACGTCTGCAGAAGGTAGCCGGACAGTGCCAGAGCGCCGCCAAGAACGATGGCCGCCAGCGCGCGGGGCAGGCGAAGCTGCAGGACGACGTTCGCCACCGTCGCGTCCGTCGCGCGGCCGGTCAGAGCAAGCCAGACATCGCTCACCGGGACCGACGAGCTGCCGATACAGAGGTTCATCACGAGGAGGACAAGCAGCAGCACGATCATGGCCGCAAAGGCCATCGCGTTGCGATAGCGTTTCATGGCAGTCCTCCTTTCCGTTTCGTTTCGTTTAGTTGAGTTTGAAAATATACGTGAAATCTTTGCCGCCGGTGAGCATCTGGTGGAGGTCGCGGACAAAGTCGCCCTGCCCCATCGAATGCTGGTAGAGGTCGGCGTAGGTGCAGTAGACGTGCCCTTCTTTGACGGCTTTGCAGTCGGCGAGGACCGGCGCGTCTTTCAGCAGCTCGGCGACAGCGGTGCGTTCGCCTTCGATGCTGCTGTTGAGAATGAAATAATCGGCGTTTTTCGCCGTCGAGTAAAAGTCTTCCATGGAGATGGTCTGCGTCGAGCGCATGCCCTCCCCGTCGGACCGGAGGTCTTCAAAGATGTACCGCCCGCCGGCGATCTCGATCATTTTGGGGATATAGTCGGTCGCCTGCCGCACCGTCACGGTGCCGTTGCTGCGCACACTGAAGAACGCGACCGTCGGGCGGTCTTTCTCCGTGTCGGCGATCGACTCCAGTTTTTTGAATTCTTTCTCCTGGGCTTTGAACGCGCGGTCCGCTTCCGCTTCCCGCCCGGTCAGCAGTCCGAAGAGTTTGACCCATTCCATGCGCCCCTGCGGCGTCGACTCGTTGCTCGAATTGTCGATGAAGACCGGGATGCCGAGCGATTCGAGCTGTTCGATGACTGCCGGCGAGTGGTAGATCATCGTGTTCTCCAGCGCCAGGCCGCAGTGTTCGCTTGTCAGCAGTTCATAGTCCGGTGTGGAATACTTTCCGGCAAACAGCAAACTGCCGTCTTCCATGGCGGACACCGCTTCCGGGATCTTCCAGTTGGAAGCCTTCTGAGACGAGAAACGCAGGTCCTCGAGCGCGCCGCAGGAGACGAAATAGTCCATCGCCGCCGTTGCGGCCACATAGATGTCCCTGAGAGGCGCTTTCAGGACCGTGATGTCCCCGGGAAGGTCGTTCGGTAAATCGCCCGAGTCCGACAGGTAATACTGCCGGTCGTCGCACACCGTGATGAGGCAGCCGCCTTCCTCGTAGAAGTCGACCGCAAACCGGTCCGCGTAAGTCAGTTTCAGAGAATGATCATAGGTCCGTTCCTTCGTGACCGCGCACCTTGCCGCGGGGTCGACGTCAAGGAGACTCTTCTTCTGAGCCGCACCCTCTCCGCCGCAGCCGGTCAGGACCGACATCAGGAGCAGAAGACATAAGATGACCGGGAGGGTCCCAGTCCGAACGTTCTTCATGGTAGCACCTCCCGGTCTCATTTATTGTGTTATCTCTTTTTTCTGCCAAAGTCCGTGTGCCAGAACCAGTAGAAGCAGAACACACCGGCCAGGACGATCAGAAGCGAGGCGATCATCAGGAGCCAGGACTTCGTGCTGTACTTCTTGACGGTGTCCTGATGGAACGTCAGCTCGTACTCGATCTCATGAGGGGTGCTCATCGCCGTCGTGTCACCGATGACCTTGAAGGGTTCATCGAACTTCTCGATGGGGATGAGGAACGAGGAGTTGGAGCCCTCTTTGACGTTCCGGGGCTCGATCTTCTCGCCGCCGACGATCATGTAATCGTAGTTCGGGCTGCTCCACAGGACCGTGGCATACGCTTTCCCGTCGATGACGGTCAGCGTGGTCGGAGACGTGATGCTGGCGCGGCCGGTGCCGCCGGTCATGTCGACTTCGATGGTGTAAGAACCGTCATGCAGGTCCACAGGCGCCGCAATGGCGGCAAGCTTCTCTTCCTGCTCTTTCTGCATGGCAGCGATGCGCTTGTCCTGTGCCGCTTTCTCGAGTTCTTCATAATCCGGCAGTTTGACGTTCACCGCGTCCTGGGGCAGGCTGTCCGCGCGGACGAGGAGGTTGCGGTCATACCACATCTCCTTGTTGCTGCTGAACGCCGCGCAGGGGAAGCTTTCGTCGAGCGCGCGAAGGGGCATCGTGAAGGTGTACTTCCCGTCCGCGTTTTCCTCGTGGGCGATGTACTTCGCCGGGTCGTTCAGAGCGGCGGCCTCTTTCGAGGTGCCCGCAAAGAGATACGGGTAGGTCGTGCTCTTCATCGTCAGGGTCAGGGTGCCCTTCCCCTCTTTGACCGTGAGGTCGGCCTGTTCGATCTTGAACATGGAAGAGCTGCACTCGACCGTGACCCGGTAAGTCCCGTCGTCCACATTCGAGAGGGCGATGGGCTCCATGCCCTCGACACCGACTTCTTCCACAGTCGTCATGTCGGATTTTGACGCGACCTGGTCATAGCCCTCGGCAAAGCTGAGGGTCAGGACAGACATGGTGGCTACCGCGAAGCAAAGGGTCAGGATGACCGCCAGCAAAGCTTTCCAGCCGTGTCTCGTGGCATGCTGTTTCATGGTTGGTTCCTCCAAAAAGTTGATTTCTTATTTCAGTGCGGCAGCAACGTGCTCGACGTAGATCTGCTGGATGGCTTCGATCTCGCCAAGGCCTTTCAGGACAGGCGTGACCTGGAAGCCTTCACTGGTCATCTGGCTCTTCCAGGAGTCCTCTTCGTCACCGGCCATGTCGTTGTTGGCGTGGTCACCGGCCACGACCATCAGCGGCTGCAGGACGATGGTGGAGAAGGAATTGTCTTCCGCATAGTTGATGACATCCCAGAGGTCGGGTTCCGCCTCGACGGTGCCGACGTAATAGTTCTTGAAGTTCTTCTCGTGGAGCTTCGTGTTCAGTTTCTCATAGACCTCGTTGGAATCGGCTTCCGTGCCGTGGCCCATGAAGGCGACGAGGGTCTTTCCGTCGTTGAAGGACTCGGTGTCTTTCGTGATGGCGTCGATGACCTTGTCGAAGTCCTCGTCTGAGGTCAGGAGCGGCGCGCCGAGTTTGATGGCGTCGAACCGGCCTTCATAGTTGGTCAGTTCCTCTTTGAGGTCATTGTATTCGTAGCCGTCCATCAGGTGCGTCGGCTGGACGATGAGGGTCTTGATGCCGTCCGCAACGGCTCTGTCGAGAGCTTCCTGGACGTTGTCGATGGAGAGGTTGTCTCTCTCTTTCAGCTTGTCGATGATGATCTGGCTCGTGAAGGCACGGCGGACCTCATACTGCGGGTATGCTTTGGCAATGGCGTTCTCGACCGCGCCGATGGTCTTCTCGCGGCTGTCGTTGTAGCTCGTGCCGAAGCTGACGACGAGGATGGCCGTGGTCTTGTCTTTCTGCACGCCGGTATCGACGGGCTCGGAGCCGCCCTCTTCCACTTTGTTGCATCCGGTGGCAAACGCCATCAGGAAGCACATTGCGAGAATGACGCCAAGGATCTTTTTAACGTTTTTCATGGTTGTTTCATTTCCTTTCCTAAACTATCCAGAAAAAAACGACAGCATACGGCCATCG
>ONJD01000021.1 GCA_900317985.1 uncultured Eubacteriales bacterium
GCGCCGCCCAGAGGCGAGGCGCCGTACCCGGCGTCAGACACCGCTTTTTCGATGGCGGAGGGGCTCGCGTCGCCCTCCACCGACATGGAATTGGTCAGGAGCGAGACCGCGACCGAGTCGACGCCCGGCACGCTCTGCACCGCCTTTTCCACCCGCGCCACACAGGCGGCGCAGCTCATTCCTGTCACTTTGTATTGTTCCATCGTGACTCTCTTTCCAGCCGGAACACCGGCGTTATTTCATCATTTTCTGCAGGAGTTTGACGAGCTCCTCGATGGTCTCGTCGTTTCCCTCTTTGATATCTTCCGTCACACAGCCGCGGATGTGCGCTTCGAGCAGTTCCCTGCTGAAGGCGTTGAGGGCCGCGTTCGCCGCTGCCGCCTGGGTCAGGATCTCGGGACAGTAGGCGTCGTTCTCGACCATGCCCTTGAGCCCGCGGACCTGCCCCTCGATGCGGGACAGCCGGTTCATGAGTTTCTTCTTTTCCGCGTCGCTCCGGTCTTTGTGGTCATGGAGACAATGAGGACAGAGTTTTTCTTCCGCCATGGCGATGTACCTCCTCCAAAACGATACCCTCCAGGGGTATCTGTTTTCGTCTCTATCTTATACCCCCGGCGGGTATTTGTCAACGGGCAAAAAAAGCCCTCCGGCGTTTGCCGGAGGGCACGGTTCAAACATCATATTGGAGGCGGCGCAAAGACCGTGCTGAAGGTGGCGCGGATGGCGTCCTTTCTGCATTTGGTCAGGCAGAAGCCGCACTTGATGCATTTGTCCTCGTGGATGGTGAACGGGTGCTTGACCTCGCCGGTGATGGCGTTGGCCGGGCAGTTTCTCGCGCAGAGAGAACAGCCGATGCAGGCCTCTTCATCGATCGAGATGGCGAGGACCTTTCTCGAGTCGGGACCCGGGGTGATAGCCGCTCCGGGGCAGATGTCCCGGCACTGGCCGCAGTCCACACATTTGTCCTTCGGGATGCTGTACGTATTGCTTTCCAGGTCGTAGACCGGGACGTCAAACGGGCAGGCGAAATGACAGGCGCCGCACCCGTAACAATATTCTTTTTGGATCACATATGCCATACTGCTGCACTCCTTCCCTTAACCGCCGCCGGCGGGAGACATGATCCAGACTTCATCGCCGTCATGCAGTTTCGTCTTCTTCTTGGTGCAGGGCTTGTTGTTTAAAAACACAGCCGTGTTGTTGAAGTTGATGTTGGAGTCCGGAACTTTGCTGAGGTAGTTGAGGCTCGTGAAGACGTCGTTGACGATGTTCGCTTCCGCAACATACTCTTTGACACCGGAGTCGACGCGATAGACGCCGAATACTTTCACATTCACTTTTGCCATGATCAAATACCTCCCGGGAACAGTTTGCGGTATTCCTTCGGCACCTTGATGCCAAGGGTAGCGAGTTTCCACAGCGTCGGTACGCCGTTGACCCAGCCGCGGTTGCGATAGAAGCTCTTCAGCATCACGCCCAACGGGACCGATTTCTCGGTGCCGGGGTGCTGGACTTCGTCGGTCAGTTTCTTCGGCAGCGTATCCGCGCCGGGTTTCTGGCCGAGGATGATGTTGCAGACACGTTCCGTGTTCCAGCCGCGGTCGCCGGCAACCAGGAAGTCGCCCAGCGTCATCTTCATGCCGGACGCCTTATGAACGGCAGAGGAATGCGGGATGAGGAACAGCTGCATCTGCAGCGCGGGATAGATGTAGTTGAGCAGGAAAATGACCTTGCCCAGATGCGGTAAGATCCAGTTGACCAGCTTGGTGATCGGATTGTTCGGCCGGTCGAACACGAATGTCGGGAAGACCGGATAACTCGTGAACAGGCAGGCGCCCGCTGCCGAGATCGCTTCCATCAGGTTCTGGAACATGATGCTGAGGTTCGCCTTGCCGAGCGGGGTGACACCGTTCATATCGAGGCCCAGGCCTTCCGCGAAGACCAGGTAGCCCGCGTTCAGATGGCAGCCGCCCCGGTTGGAGGTGGCGTAGCCGAGGCCCTGGCCGAAGGCGGCGCGGGGCTCGTAAGCAGACAGTTCCATGCCCTTTGCCTGGATCGCGAAATCCATTCCGCCAAATTTCTCCGCACACCGTTTGGAGCCGTTGGCCAGTTCGTTGGCCACTTCACCTCTGCGGTGGGCGATATCCTCGATCATCTGGTCGATGTTGTCGATCTTGCCAAACTCCAGCCCGTTGTCCCACAGACCTTTTTCATTCGCTTCCATCGCATAGGCAAGCGTACCGGCGATGGAGATGGTGTCCATGCCCATCTCGTCGATGAGCCAGTTCCAGCGGATGATGGCGTCGAGGTCGTTGTTCATGAAGTTCGGTCCCATGAGACCGAGGATCTCGAGTTCGGGGCCCTTGACGTCCTTGCCGTTGACTTCGCAGCGGCGGGTACACTGGATGACGCAGGTCGTACAACCGGAGTTCCGGAGCAGTCTGGTCTCCGCCAGCGTCTCGCCTGAAGCCGTTCCAAGCTGAGGTACCTGGCGGCCGGTCAGGGCGTGATTGCGCATGGTCTTGCACCATTTGCGATTCAGTTTGCGAAGGCCAGGTTCATCGGCGATGCGCGGGTGTTTGAACCCCTTCGCCGTGATGGCCTTGATCTTCTTGTCTCCGAAAACCGCGCCGACGCCGCCGCGGCCGTGGGCGCGCTCGCCGGACATGACAGCAGCGTACAGGACCTTGTTCTCGCCGCCCGGTCCGATGACCAGGTTCGCGCCGTGGCCCTTCGGAAGGGCTTCCTGAGTAGGCGTGACTTCCAGGCCCCAGAGTTCGGAGGCGTCGTGGTAGAGGACTTCGTCCTCGGTGATCTCGATGTGGACCGGTGTTTCGGACTTGCCGGTGATGATGCAGCCGTCATAGCCGCATCTCTTCAGCATCAGACCGAAGTCTCCGCCGCTGTTGGAGGACGTGACGAGTCCCGTCAACGGAGAGATGGTCGAGATATTGAAGCGGGACGTGCTGGGGGTGCCGGTCCCGGTCAGGGGGCCGGTCGTGATGACGATCCAGTTGTCCTCATCGTATGCCGTCATGCCGGGGCGGACATGGTCGAGCAGGATCGTGCCGGCCATGATCTTTCCGCCAATGGTGCGATGACGGTCTTTGTCCGTCCATGGGTACTCGGACGTGGTCCGGGTGTTGAGGTCGATCATTAAGACCTTTCCCATGTAGGCTCCATATTCTGTCATTGTTTCATCTCCCTTGCTTTTTTCATTTCAATACAAAACGGTAGCTCTTTTCGTGCGCAACGGTCCACCACAACCGGGCGCCGTCCAAGAACATGCTTACTCATCTTGATTATAGACACAGAAATAGAGAAAAAGCAATTCTGTATGTATACAGGATTGCTTTTCTTAACATTCTATTCTTAAAAATGAGTCAACTTCTGATCTCGCAGACCGGCTGCTCCGCCAGTTCCGCCTTATGGATGGTCGGATGCTTCCCGCAGACCGGGCAGTCTTCGTCCGGCCCCGGCATCTCGAGACGCGCGAATTCCATGTCGTCTCCGTGGACCACCAGAAGCGTGTTGGTCAGGAGCGTTCCGGTCCCGGTCAGGAACTTGACGACCTCCGTGGCCTGAAGGCTCCCGATGAACCCGGGCGTGACGCCGACGACGCCAGCTTCGGCGCAGCTCGGCGACACCTCTTTCGGAGGCGGGTCGCGGAAGAAGCAGCGGAAACAGGCAGTGCCCGGCAGACAGGTCAGGACCTGCCCGGAGAACCCGAGGATGCCGCCGTGGACGAACGGTTTTTTTGCCAGGACGCAGGCGTCGTTGATCATGTACTTCACCGCGAAGGTGTCGACACAGTCGACGACGATGTCATAGGGGGCGATGATGTCCATGATGTTGTCGGGCGTCAGATAATAGTCGTAGAGTTCGAAGGTGACATCGGGGTTCATCGCCGAAAGACGACGCTTCGCGCACTCCACCTTCGGCTGCCCGATCTCGTCGGTCGTGTAGAGGATCTGGCGCTGCAGGTTCGACAGGGAGACGACGTCGCCGTCGCAGATGCCGAGCGTCCCCACCCCGGCTGCCGCCAGGTAGGAAAGCACCGGACTGCCGAGGCCGCCGGCGCCGATGACCAGGACCTTCCCCGCGAGCAGGGCCTTCTGCCCTTTCACGCCGATCTGTTTTAAGATGAGATGCCTCGCGTACCGTTCGAGTTGCGCGTCGGTCAGTGCCATGGTTCTGCCTCCTTCATCTGTTTCCACAAACATCTACTCCCAATATAACGGGCAAAAACGAAAAAGTCCAGCATAGAAATGCTGGACTCCTTTTAGTGGAGGCACCACCCGGATTTGAACCGGGGCATAAAGGTTTTGCAGACCTCTGCCTTACCACTTGGCTATGGTGCCATATAAAAAAATGGAGCGGATTACGGGGCTCGAACCCGCTACCTCCACCTTGGCAAGGTGGCGCTCTACCAGATGAGCTAAATCCGCATAAATGGTGCCTTCGGACGGAATCGAACCATCGACACGAGGATTTTCAGTCCTCTGCTCTACCAACTGAGCTACAAAGGCACAAAATGGCGACCCGGAACGGACTCGAACCGTCGACCTCTAGCGTGACAGGCTAGCGTTCTAACCAGCTGAACTACCGGGCCATATGTTGATGGTGGGAGTAACAGGGCTCGAACCTGTGACCCCTTGCTTGTAAGGCAAGTGCTCTCCCAGCTGAGCTATACTCCCAAAAAATTGGGCCTTCGAAACTCCGCTGTGGTGCGTTCCCTGTTCCGACGACGATTAATACTATACTATAGCAATGGGGCGATGTCAACCACTTTTTTCGGAAAGTTTCCGCAGCTCCGCGGAAGTAAAATAGTACTTTTTATCGCAGAACTGACAGCCCACTTCCGTGGTCTCATCCTGCGCCATTTCCTCGAGTTCGTCGGGCCCGAGAGAGATGAGCGCTTTTTCGACACGGGCTCTCGAACAGTCGCATACGTACGCGGTATCCGCCTCTTCGAGGACCTCGAGTTCGAACTTCGGAAGTGCCTTTTTCAGGATCTCGAACGGGGTCAGCCCGTCGGTCAGCATCGTTGTGACAGCGGGCAGTCCGACGAGTCCCTCTTCCACCTTCGAGATGGTCTCTTCGGTGGCGGTCGGCAGGAGCTGGATAAGGAAGCCGCCGGCGACGATGACCTCTTCCGTGTCCGGGGTGCAGAGCACGCCGAGAGACACGACCGACGGGGTCTGTTCGCTGATCGCGTAATAGCCCGTGATGTCCTCGGCCACTTCGCCCGAGACCAGCGGGACCTGACCGACATAGGGGTCCTTGAGGCCGAGGTCCTTGATGACGGAGAGCGTTCCGTTGCGGCCGATCGCGCCGCCCACATCCAGTTTCCGCTCCGACTTGTTCGGGACGCGGACGTCCGGGTTCATGACATAGCCGCGGGTGTTGCCCTTCGCGTCAGAGACCGCGATGACGGAACCGGCGGGGCCGTCCCCCGCCATCCGCAGCGTGACAGAATGATCGGCCCCCTTCAGGGTGATACCCATGAAAGAGGCTGCAGTCAAAAGACGGCCGAGGGCCGCCGTACATACATTGGATGTCTGGTGGATCCGTTTTGCCTCCCGTACCATGGCGGTCGTATCGGCCGCCATGCAGGTCAGCTGTCCGGATGGATCGATGCAACGGACGAGATTACTCATAAAAACGAAGTCATTCGCCTTTCTCTAAGCGTTCGAACACGATGTCGTAACCGCCTTCCCCATAGCTCAGGGAGCGGTTGACGCGGGAGATGGTGGCAGTCGACGCGCCGGTAGCGGCAACGATGTCGCTGTACACGCGTTTTTCCGTCAGCATTTTCGCGACGACGACCCGCTGGGAGATGGACTTGAGTTCATTGACGGTGCACAGGTCCTCAAAGAACTTGTAACACTCTTCCCGGGTCTCCAGTTTCAGGATCGAGTCGAATAAAAAATCCATGTTGGCGTCTTTTAATTTTTCCGTCATGGTTCGTCCTCCCGTAAGCATTTCTGTAAATGTCATTCTAACATTATTTTTTCGCGTTGTAAAGTGCTAAACTACGAAACATACTTGACGGAGTCGGCGATGAACTGGCGGATGGTCTCCGCCCCTTCCCCGGTCTTTGCGGAGAACGGGATGATGGCGATGGCGCCGTACTGCGCGATCTCCGAGGAGCGCTCGGCGAGCGCTTCCCGGTACTGCGTCTTGTTGAGTTTGTCGCTCTTCGTGAGGGCGACGATGAACGTGGTGTTCGTCTCCATCAGGAACTGCAGCATCTGCAGATCGTCTTTGGAGGGCTTGTGCCGCATGTCGATGAGCTGGACGACCAGGGGGATGTTCCGATCGGACGTGAAGTAGCCGTTGATCATCTTCCCCCAGCGGTCGCGCTCCGCATTGGAGGCCTTCGCGTAGCCGTAGCCCGGAAGGTCGACCAGTTTGATCCCATCTCCCTGATAAAAGTTGATGGTGATGGTCTTCCCCGGCTGCGAGCTGACGCGGGCCAGCTGTTTGCGGTTCAGTATTTTGTTGATCAGTGAGGACTTCCCGACGTTGGACCGGCCCGAGAAGCAGACTTCCGGCTGTGTGCTTTTCGGAAGCTGCTTGAAGGTGCCGTAGGAGGCCTCATAGGTCACTTGGTCAAATCTCATAAAACGTTGCCGTCTTTCATGATCGCGCGGTTCCAGACCTGTCCGAGGCTGGAGACCGGAATGAATTCGATGTTCTTCTTCACGACGTCGTCAACGTCCTGGAGATCCGGAACATTGTCTTTCGGGATGATGACGGTCCGGATGCCGGCCTTGTAAGCCGCCATCGTCTTCTCCTTGAGACCGCCGATGGGCATGACGCGTCCGGTCAGGGAGATCTCGCCGGTCATGGCCACATGGCCGTCGACCTTGGACCCCGTGAGTGCGGACAGAAGGCTCGTCGCGATGGTGACGCCGGCGGAGGGGCCGTCCTTCGGGACCGCGCCTTCCGGCACGTGGATGTGGATGTCCTTGCTCTCGTAGAACTCGGGCTCGATCTTCAGCTTGTCCGCGTTCGTGCGGATGTAGCTGACCGCGGCACGGGCGGACTCCTTCATGACGTCGCCGAGGGAACCGGTCAGTTCGAGACGGCCCTTGCCGTCCATGACCGCCGCTTCCACCTTCAGCATCTCGCCGCCGACCGACGTCCAGGCGAGGCCGTTGGTGACGCCGACTTCATCGGCGAGTTCGGTGGTTTCCTTGAAGTGCGGGACGCCCAGCAGGTCGATGAGGTCGCCCACTTTGACGGAGGTCTTGTACTCGGGATCGGTGACGATCCGGAGCGCGGTCTTGCGGCAAATCTCGTGGATCTTCCGCTCGAGGATACGGACGCCGGCCTCTCTCGTGTAGTCCGAGATGATGTGGCGCAGCGCGGCATCGGTGATCTTTAACTGGGACTTCTCGATCCCGTGGCGCTTCAGTGCCTTCGGGATGAGGTGCCGTTTGGCGATGTGGAACTTCTCCTCCGCCGTGTAGCTGTAGAGGTCGATGACCTCCATGCGGTCGAGGAGCGGCGCCGGGATGTTCGCCTTGTTGTTCGCGGTCGTCAGGAACAGGACCTTCGAGAGGTCGAACGGCACTTCGACGAAGTGGTCGACGAAGGCCTTGTTCTGTTCGGCGTCGAGGACCTCGAGCATGGCGGACGCGGGGTCGCCGCGGACGTCGGCGCCCATCTTGTCGATCTCATCGAAGAGGATGAGCGGGTTGTTGGTGCCGGCATCGGTCATGGCGGCCATCACGCGGCCGGGCATGGCGCCGATGTAGGTCTTCCGGTGACCGCGGATCTCGGCTTCGTCGCGGACGCCGCCGAGGGAGATGCGTTCATACTTCCGTCCGAGGGCTTTCGCCAGGGACTGGGCGATGGACGTCTTGCCGACGCCGGGAGGGCCGGCGAGGCAGATGATCTGCCCGGTGATGTCCGGAGCCAGTTTGCGGACGGCCAGCAGTTCGATGACCCGGTCCTTGACGTCGTCGAGACCATAGTGGTCGCGGTCGAGGACTTTGCGGGCCTTCTCGATGTCGAGGTTGTCCTTGGAACTCTCGTCCCAGGGAAGGTCGAGGACCACGTCGAGGTAGTTGCGCACGACGGTGGCTTCGGAACTCGGGTTGCCGCCCATCTTCTGCAGGCGGCTCAGCTCTTTGAGGAGCTTGTCCCGGTACTTGTCTTCGATATTCTTGATGCCGTTGATCTTCTTCCGGTACTCTTCGATCTCGTCGACACTGTCGCCGCCGTCGAGTTCCTCGGAGAGGACGCGCATCTGTTCGCGAAGGTAGTATTCGCGCTGGTTGTCATCGACGTTCTGCTCGACTTTCCGGGAGATCTCGGACTCGAGTTTCAGCATGTCGATCTCGCGGGCGAGGATCTCGCAGACGAGTTCGAGACGGCGCAGCGGGTGCAGGGTCTCGAGGATCTTCTGCTTCTCGACATAGTCGAGTTTCACCACGGAGGCGATGTAGTCGGCGATGCCTCCGGGAGAGTCGTCGTCGACGACCCGGAGCATGACGTCCGGCGCCACCTTCGGGGAGTAGTCGGCGTAGTCGTTGAAATAGTCGCGGACCTTGCGCATGAGGGCGAGGGCGTACTCCTCATCCTTCTTCGCGTAGCCTTTCGGCGGGATCCGTTTGACGTCGGCATAGAGGAACGAGCCGTCATAGCCGTTCTCCAGTTTCGCCCGCTCCTTGCCCTCGACGATGACGCGGAGGTTGTCGGAGTCCGGCACCGCGATGACCTGGCGGATGTGGGCGATGACGCCGGTTTTATAGAGTTGTCCGAAGGCGGGGTTCTCCGTCTCGGGGGACTTCTGAGTCAGCAGGAAGATCTCCTGCCCGTATTCCATCGCCGCATGGATGGCGTTGATGGACTTCTGCCGTGCGATGTCGAAATGGAGCACCATTTCCGGGAACACGACGAGTCCGCGCAGCGCGACGACGGGGATGGCATAGACGTTGCGATCGGTATTATCCATTCAGTGGTTCACCACCTGTTCGTTGATATAGTCAAAAAAGCGGAACTGTTCCCTCTTCAGGAGCAGTCCCGCGTGCAGTCTTAACTGACGTTTCCACGTCGGTTGCGCCTCTGCGGAGCGGCAGAGGCCGGAGCCACCAGAAGCGGTGCCGGCTGCTCTCTTGCCTCGTTGCGGACAAGAGTCGGTTCCGACTTGCCGAGGACATAGTCTTCGGTGATGGTGATCTTCTCGATCTGATAGTCGGACGGGCTCTCATACATGAGAGGCTGCAGGACACGTTCCATGACGCCGCGCAGGCCGCGGGCGCCGGTCTTCTTCTCGAGGGTCTCCTTGGCGATGGCAACGAGTGCGGCATCGTCCAGTTCGAGTTCCACATTGTCCATGCGGAACAGCTCCTGATACTGCTTGACGAGGGAGTTCTTCGGCTCCTTCAGGATGCGGACGAGCGCGTCTTCGTCGAGGTCGTCGAGGGTCGTGAGGACCGGGATACGGCCGACGAGTTCGGGGATGAGACCATATTTGACGAGGTCCTGGGGAATGACGTTCTGCATGGCTTCGGTCAGTTCCATTTCCTTCGTCGCTTTGATCTCGGCACCGAAGCCGAGGCCGCCGTTGCCGGAGCGTTTCTCCACGATCTTCTCGATGCCGTCAAAGGCACCGCCGCAGATGAAGAGGATGTTCGAAGTGTCGACCTGGATGAACTCCTGCTGGGGATGTTTCCGGCCGCCCTGGGGAGGCACGTTGGAAACGGTCCCTTCGAGGATCTTCAGCAGTGCCTGCTGAACACCTTCGCCGGAGACATCGCGGGTGATGGACGGGTTTTCGGACTTCCGGGCGATCTTGTCGATCTCGTCGACATAGATGATGCCGGTCTCGGCGCGTTCGACGTCGAAGTCGGCCGCCTGGATGAGCCGGAGGAGGATGTTCTCGACATCTTCACCGACATAGCCCGCTTCCGTCAGGGTCGTGGCATCGGCCACCGCAAAGGGGACGTCCAGGGTCCGGGCCAGCGTCTGCGCCAGCATCGTTTTACCGACACCGGTGGGGCCGAGGAGCAGGACGTTGCTCTTCTGGAGTTCGACGTCCGTCTGGTCGCCGCAGAAGATGCGCTTGTAGTGGTTGTAGACCGCGACCGACAGAGTGATCTTCGCGCGCTCCTGACCGATGACATATTCGTCCAGGGTCGCTTTGATCTCCTGCGGTTTCGGCAGGGGTTTGGCGTTTTTCTGGGCCCGCTGGCGTCTCTGTGCCGCCTTCAGTTCCAGGTCATCGTTGACGAGTTCCATACAGAGCTCTACGCACTCGTCGCAGATGAATGTGTCATTCATACCGGAAATGAGCTTGTCGACCTGGTCCTGCGTCTTACCGCAGAAACTGCAGCGAAGTCTCATCTGGTCGTTTCTGGCCAATGTAGGTTCCCTCCGTTTAGTCTCTCTTGTCGAGGACTTTATCGATGAGGCCGTATTCGAGGGCCTCTTCTGCCGTCATGAAGTTGTCGCGCTCGGTGTCCTGGGCGATGACTTCGATCGGCTTGCCGGTGTTCTCGGCGAGGATGCGGTTCAGGCGTTCTCTCGTGCGCAGGATGTTCTCGGCAACGATCTGGATCTCGGTCGCCTGTCCTCTGGCGCCGCCGGAGGGCTGGTGGATCATGATCTCAGCGTTCGGGAGCGCATAGCGCTTGCCTTTGGCGCCGGCCGCGAGTAAGAACGCGCCCATGCTGGCGCCGAGGCCCATGCAGATGGTCGAGACATCGCACTTGATGTACTGCATGGTGTCGTAGATCGCCATACCGGCTGTCACGGAACCGCCGGGGCTGTTGATGTAGAGGTGGATATCTTTTTCAGCGTCCTGACCTTCCAGGAACAGGAGCTGTGCGACGACCAGGCTGGCAGTCGCGTCGTTGACCTCGTCGGAGAGGACGATGATACGGTCGTCGAGGAGTCTCGAGAAAATGTCGTACTGACGCTCTCCGCGGCTGGTCTGTTCAATGACATAAGGTACTAAGGGCATTGTAAAACCTCCCTGGTTGCGGAAAGCGACGAGGTTTCCCCCGCCGCCTGTCCAATTCTTTCATTTTGTTTTATGAAAAGAGTACAGTCATCTGTTATGATGCGTTGTTATTCTGCCTTGTCGTCTGCCTTTTTGGTGGTTTTCTTCGCAGTCGTCTTCTTGGCAGTGGTCTTCTTGGCTGCCGGTTTCTTCTCGCCGTCGTCGGCCTTCTTCGCGGTCGTCTTCTTGGCGGTGGTCTTCTTCGCGGCGGGTTTCTTCTCCGTGTCGGCCTTCTTAGCGGTCGTCTTCTTGGCAGCGGTCTTCTTGGCCGGCTTCTTCTCTTCGGCCTTCTCCCCTGCCTCTTCGATCTTCTCCGCTACGGACTCGGCGATGAACTCGTTCGCGTCAACTTCGGTGATGGTGGCGTTCTCCTTGACGATGTCAAGAGCCTTGGTCGTGGAGACGTCTTTCTTGATATCCTCAGCCGGCAGGATGCTCTTGATGGTCTCAACGTCCATCTCATACTGCTCGGCAAGCTTGTTGTACTGTGCGTCGACATCTTCGTCGGTGACGTCGAACTTCTCGAGCTCGGCGATCTTCTCGAGGGCAAGGCGGACCTTGACCTGGTTCTCGGCGCGCTCACGGAAGCTGTCGCGAAGGGCTTCTTCGGTCATGCCGGTGTAGGCGAGGTAGGTCTGAAGGTCGAGACCCTGGGACTGGATCTGATAACCGAAGTCCTGAACCGCGTTGTCGACCTCATGCTCGAACATGACTTCCGGGATCTCCGCTTTGAGGAGACCGGCAAGTTTCTCGAAGATCTGGGAGTCGACTTCCGCCTCGGCGGCGTCGGCCTTGGTCTTCGCGAGGTCCTCTTTGATGTGCTCTTTGTACTCTGCGAGGGTGTCATATTCGGAAACGTCCATGGCGAAGTCATCGTCCAGTTCCGGAAGCTGCTTCTCCTTGATGGCGTTCAGTTTGACTTTGAAGACAGCGTCTTTCGCCGCGAGCTCTTCGACATAGTCCTCCGGGAATTTGACGTTGACGTCGAATTCCTCGCCGACTTTGTGGCCGACGATCTGATCTTCGAAGCCGGGGATGAACTGGCCGGAGCCGAGGGTCAGCTCGTAGCCTTCGCCCTTGCCGCCTTCGAAAGCGACGTCGTCGACGAAGCCTTCGAAATCGATGACGGTCAGGTCGTCGAGTTTGGCCTCACGCTCGACCTCGACGAAACGGGCGCCGCGCTCCTGCATGGTGGCGAGCTCGGCATCGACGTCTTCGTCGGTGACTTCGGCGATGGGTTTCTTGAGCTCAAGGCTCTTGTAGTCGCCGATCTCGACTTCGGGTTTGACGGTAGCCTTCAGGGAGAAGGTCAGGCCGTCTTTGCCGACTTCCTTGAAGTCGACGTCGAAGGGATTGTCGACGATCTCGAGGCCGGCTTCCTTGACGGCTTCTTCGACTGCGTCGGGATAGACGATCTCGAACGCATCTTCGTAGAAGACGCCTTCGCCGTAATATCTTTCGACCATGCCGCGGGTCGCCTTACCTTTGCGGAAACCCGGGATGGTGATGTTCTTTCTCTGCTTCTGGAATGCCTGGTTGATGGCATTGTTGAAGGTCTCGCCGTCCACGTCGATGACGAGCTCGTAGAGATTGGTATCGATTTTTTCGGAAGATTTCAGACTCATGTTTGGAGTTCTCCTCTCAAGTACTATTAAAAACTAACGTATTATACCACATAGTATAAGGATTTTCCATAAAATTTTCGGCCGTTTCAGCGGGAAATCAGCAACGGACAGAATTTCATGGAGTCGGCGGAAACGAGATCGAAGCGGATGCCGTCCTTCTCGCCCCGGAATGCCCGCGAGATGGCGTTGCCGTGCAGGTGGGCATAGTAGCAGATGGAGATGCCGGACTCGCGGAGCACATCCATGATCGGAGTGCACTCCCGGTCGGTGGTCACCGGCGGATAGTGAAGGAAGACCAGCGGCTCTTTCCCGGTGGCCTTCGCGGCGTCGATCCCCGTGCGAAGGCGTCCGCATTCGCGGTTGATGACCTTTTCGCTGTGAGGCGTCTCGTCGTCGAAGAACCAGCCGCGGGTGCCGCAGACGGCGTAGTCCCCCACCACGTATGTGTTGTTGTGGAGGAAGCGCAGGGTGTCGAACCCCTCGTCCTCCAGGAACGCGTTCATCTTGTTCATCGTGGACCACCAGTAGTCATGGTTTCCCTTGCCGATGAGCTTCGTTCCGGGGAGCCCGTTCAGGAAGGCGAAGTCCGGTCGCACCTCGTCGAAGGTCATGCCCCAGGAGATGTCTCCGGGGATGACGACCGTGTCTTCCGGCTTTACGAGCTTTCGCCAGTTCTCCTCCATGCGGGAGACGTAGTCCTCCCAGCCGGGGAACTTGTCCATGGGCTTGTCGGTGCCCAGTGAGAGATGGGTGTCGCCCATCGCGAACAGTGCCATGTCACACCTCTCAGATGCCGAGCATGTCGTAGACCTGCTGCTCCATGTCATCGGCGGCGCAGGTCGTCGTGAAGCGGACCGTCTTGTCCTTCAGGTTGCTGAGAGGCGCCGGGATCTTCACGCCGGTCTTGTCGGAGAGCGCGCCGGCCATGTCGAACTCGTCGAGGTCCGGGGTCTCGCCCAGGACGGCGGTCAGGACGCTCTTCGAGAACTTGTACGGGCTGGCCGTGGCGGCGATGACCGTCGGGGTCTCGTCCCCGTTCGCGGAGCAGTAGTCCCGGTAGACGGTGATGGCGACGCCGGTGTGGGTGTCGGACAGGTAGCCGTCTTCCTCCCAGGTCTTCCGGATGACACCGGAGACGGTCTCGTCGTCCGCGCAGCCGGCGGCGAAATGTTCTTTGATCTGGGCGAAGACCTCATCCGAGACGGTGTAGACACCGGTCGTCGCGAGTTTGCCCATCCAGTCGCGGACCGCGGCGTCATCTTCCCCGGAGAGGTGGAACAGAAGGCGTTCCAGGTTGCTGGAGATGAGGATGTCCATGGACGGCGACATGGTCGTATAGAACGTCCGGTTCCGGTCATAGGTCCCGGTCGTCAGGAAGTCCGTGAGGACGTTGTTGGCATTGGATGCGCAGATGAGTTTGCCGACGGGCACACCCATGAGCTTCGCGTAATAGGCCGCGAGGATGTTGCCGAAGTTCCCGGTGGGGACGACGACGTTCATCGCCTCACCCGGCGCGACTCTGCCCTTTTCGAGCATGTCGGCATAGGCGCTGCAATAGTAGACGATCTGCGGCACGAGACGGCCCCAGTTGATGGAGTTCGCGGAGGAGAACATGAGTCCGTTCTCCGCGAGCTTCGCGCCGACTGCTTTGTCGGTGAAGATCTTCTTGACGCCGCTCTGGGCATCGTCGAAGTTGCCCTCGATGGCGCATACACCGACGTTGGCGCCTTCCTGGGTGACCATCTGGAGTTTCTGCATGGGGCTGACGCCGTCCCTCGGGTAGAAGACGAGGATGCGGGTGCCGGGCACGTCTTTGAAACCTTCCAGAGCCGCCTTGCCGGTGTCTCCGGACGTGGCGACCAGGATGACGATCTGTTTGTCGGGAGCCGCCTTCTTCGACGCGGTGGTCAGGAGGTACGGCAGCAGCTGGAGCGCCATGTCCTTGAACGCGCAGGTGGGCCCGCGGAACAGTTCGAGGACTTCCGCCTTCTCGTCCAGCGTGACGAGGGGCGCCACTTTCTCGGAGTCGAATTTGCCCTCGGCGTAGGCGCCGCTGACACAGTAGTCGATCTCCTCCGGCGTGAAGTCGGTGAGGTACAGAGAGAGGACTTTCTTCGCCCGCTCGATGTAGGACATCGGGATCATCTCCTGCAGGTCCTGCAGAGAGAGCTGCGGGATCTCGACCGGGACGAACAGGCCGCCGTCCTCGGAGATGCCGCGGGTGATGGCCTCACTGGCCTCGACGCGTAACGTGTTGTTTCGGGTGCTGGTGTAAAGCATGGATGCGCTCCTAACGTAGTTAATTTGCTGTAAAAGCGTTCTTGATGTATTCATAGGCCACGGGTCTGCCCTCGCTGCTCGCGAACACTTCGATGCAGTCGAAGCGGGGCTGCAGTCCCTCCCGCTCCACAAGAGCGGGGTGGCAGACGATGTAATACTCCGTGGTCTTGATGATCTTCTGCTGTTTGGACAGGGTGACACTTTCCGCCGGACGGCCCATCGAGCGTTCCGAACGGGTCTTCACTTCGATGAAGCAGAGGAAGCCCTCCTTGCGGGCGATGATGTCGATCTCTCCGAAGCGGCTCCGGAAATTGCGGTCGAGGACTTCGTAACCGAGCCCTTCGAGCACTTCACAGGCATAGTCCTCTCCGAGGTTGCCAAGGCCGTTTTTGTTCAATGCGACGTTCCCCTCTCGTCTTCAGTGAAAGTGTTCTTCGAGGTTTTTGAGAAAGCTTTGGCGATGTACCTCGGAAACGCCGTACTGCTGCAGCATCTCATAGTGCAGCTTCGTGCCGTACCCCTTGTGCTTCTCGAACTGGTACTGCGGGAAGAGCTTCGCGATCTCCAGCATGTACCGGTCTCTCGAGACCTTCGCGAGAATGGAGGCGGCGGCGATGGACATGGACCGGGAGTCGCCCTTGACGACGGTCTCGACCACGGCGTCCACGCCGGGGTTCCGGTTCCCGTCCACGAGGGCGAGGTCCGGTTTGACCCGAAGCCCGTCGAACGCCCGGTTCATGGCGAGGAACGTGGCCTGCAGGATGTTGAGTTCATCGATCTCCTTCTCGGTGGCGGAGGCGACACAATAGTCGTCGGCCACCTCGAGGATGAGGTCGAACAGCTCGTCCCGCTTTTTGGCGGTGAGCTTTTTGGAGTCGTTGAGGCCGGGGATGTCGGTGCCGGGCTTCAGGACGACCGCCGCCGCGAACACGGGACCCGCCAGGGGGCCTCTGCCCGCTTCGTCGATGCCGCAGACGCGGGCAAGCCCTTCGGCTCTCCCCTTGTCTTCGAGCTCGTAAGTCGGTGTCGTTTTTTCCTTCGCCATGCCGTCATCCTTTCGGACGCTCGAGGGTGATCTTCCCGAGCTTCCCGCTGCGGTACTCCGTGAGCAGGGTGTTGGCTGCCCGCTCCGTGTCGACCTCGTTGCCGCGCAGGAGCATGCCCCGTTTGCGGCCGATGGCTTCGAGGACCTCGTAGGGCTCCATGTCCGCCACGGAGGCGTCGACCTTGTAGCGCTCACAGAGCCGGTCGGTGTAGTCGGTCTTCAATATGGCAAGGAGCCGGACCGCGATGGTCTCGACATCCATGACGTCGTTTTTGATGGACCCGATGAAGGCCAGTTTATCGCCCACGGCAGGGTCGTCGAACTTCGGCCAGAGCACGCCGGGCGTGTCGAGCAGTTCGATGCCGTCTCCGCAGACGACCCACTGGTTGGAGCGGGTGACGCCGGGACGGTTCGCGACCTGCAGCTTCGACTTCGAACTCATGCGGTTGATGAACGAGGACTTGCCCGTGTTCGGGATGCCCACGACCATGAGCCGCAGCGGGCGGCCGCTCATGCCCTTCGCCTCGTTCTGGGCGATGCGCTCCGCGAGCGCCTTGCGGACGAGCGGCACGAAGCCGTTCAGGCCTTTGCCGGTCTTGCAGTCGACCGACAGGACGAAAGCACCCCTGCTCTGGAAGTGGTCCATCCAGGCACGGGTGGCATTCTGGTCGGCGACATCCGACTTATTGAGCAGGATGATCCTCGGTTTGCCGGACGTGATGTCGTCCAGTTCCGGGTTGCGGCTGCTCTCCGGGATCCGCGCGTCGACGATCTCGACGACGGCGTCGACCAGAGGCAGGCTCTCTTTGATCTTCCGGCGGGTCTTGGCCATATGGCCCGGGAACCACTGGACGGTCTGTTTCTGAAAGTCAGGCATTTAACCCTCCGGGAGCTCCAGGTCGACGATGCCGTTCGGGGTGGAAGCCCGCTTGGCGATGCCGAGGATGTAGTCGTTATCGATGAGTCCGATGGCCGTCGAACGGGAGTCGATCGAGTTCTGACGGTTGTCGCCCATGACGAAGCAGTGTCCTTCCGGCACCATCAGGGGCAGGGACATATCGTAGGAGTTGATGGTCTCGTTGTTGATGTAGGGCTCGTCGAGGATCTGACCGTTGACGATGACGTCGCCGTTGTCATAGTTGATGTCGATGATCTGCCCTTCGGTCGCGATGACGCGCTTGATGATGTTCTCGTGGTACGCGTTCTCCTGCGAGATGACGACGACGTCGCCGTAGCGCGGGTCGGTGTCTTCCATCTGGGACAGGAAGACCCAGTCGCCCGAGTGGAGCGTCGGCTCCATGGACTCGCCCACGACGCCGGAGAACCGGTAGAGGAACGTGAACAGGATGGCCGTCATGACCGCGGCCACCATGAGGACGCTGACGAACTCATAGGTGAATTCGAGGGCTTTGCGGCGGGAAGTCTTCTCCACGAAGGCCTCCGTGTCGGCTGCGACTTTCGTGTCGGCTTCGGCTTCCGTCTCGATCTTCTCGAGTTCCGCGTCGAGGTTCAGTTCGCCGTCGACCGCGGCATCTTCCAGCACTTCGATGGCCTGTGCGGCCTCGCTGTAAGTTTCTTCCACCTGTGCGAGATCTTCCGCCAGGCTCTTTTTCTTGAACAGACTCATATATCATTCCTCCGAATTCGAAAGATGGACCAGTAATTTACCAAGGATGCGGTGGGTGTCCACCAGTCCCACTTCATAGGAGCGGGAGTCGAGCGAGTTGCCGCGGTTGTCTCCCATGACGAACACATAACCGCGCGGGACCGTCAGTGGGAAGTCCGGCGGGCCCGGGGAGACATCATAGGTCTCCTGGTCGATGTAGGGTTCGTCGAGCAGCATACCGTTCAGGTAGACGCTTCCGTCCCGGAAGTCGATGGTGTCGCCGGCGATGGCAACGACCCGTTTGACCAGCGGGTCGTCATCGGCTCTGGAAATGACGACGATCTCGCCCCGTTCGTAACGGGTGGTGACGTCCGTCAGGATGAGCCGGTCACCGTGATGCAGATTCGGCACCATGGAGCTCCCGTCGACGGTGACGACGCGGAACAGGAACGTCAGGATGAGCATGACGGCCGCGATGGCGCCGGCGACGGTCGCGACGAAGTCGAAATACTTTTCCGCGGGGTGCGGGGACGCCTCGGTACCGGAGACGTCGACGGCTCGGTACTGGATCTTCATGCTCTTCCCTCCTTTTTTCTACAGGAATCTATTATCCGTGATATTCTACCAAAAAAACGCCTTAATATCCACTATAAATAATAAAATAAAAGAAGGAGACCTCGAAAGGTCTCCTTCTAGTTGGTTCACCTGGAAGGGTGACGGATCAGACCGTACCCTTGACTTTGGCAGCCTTACCGACGCGGTCGCGCAGGTAATACAGTTTCGCTCTGCGGACTTTACCGGAGCGGACGACCGTGACTTTGGTCACGTTCGGGGAGTTGACCGGGAACACTCTCTCGACACCGACGCCGTAGGAAACGCGGCGAACGGTGAAGGTCTCGGAAACTCCGGAGCCTCTCTTGGCGATGATGGTGCCTTCGAAAGCCTGGATTCTCTCTCTGCTGCCTTCCTTGATGCGAACGTCGACTCTGACGGTATCACCGATGTTCAGAACCGGCTGCTCTTCCTTGACCATACCTTCGGTCATGATTTTCAGTGCGTCCATGTGTTATTCCTCCTTGAGAATCAGAACGTTCATACACGCTGAGCGTCAGAGGACCGTCCGCTTTTGGATTTAAATGCCCTAATATATTATCAGCAATGTCCGCACTTTGCAAGAGTTTTTTCCATGTTATTGGATTTCCACGTGGTTTATGCTAAAATACTTTTCACAAAACAGGGAAAGGACGGGGTCAGACCCATGCGCATGCGGAAAAAGAAAAATCTCGGACCCAGGCTCGAGGCGGTCGCCGACTATCTGCTCGACACCGTCACCGACGACCCCAACGCCCTGACCGCCATCCAGAAGAAGGAGTACCTCGATTACGGGGCCATCTTCGGGAACGACCACCCGGTCTATCTCGAGATCGGCTGCGGCAAGGGTCAGTTCATCGCCGAACTGGCGGCACGCCACCCGGAGTACAACTACATCGCGGTCGAGAAGGTCTCGGACGTCATCGTCATGGCGGCGGAGCGGGCCAAGCGGGACGGCCTCACGAATGTGAAATTCGCCCCCATCGGCGCCGAGTACCTGCAGAAATTCCTGCCGGACCACAGCATCGCCGGCATCTACCTTAACTTCTCGTGCCCCTATCCGAAGGGCAGTTACAAGAACCACCGGCTCACCAACGGACGTTTTCTGGCGATTTACCGCGACCTGCTCGAAGCGGGCGCTGAAGTCCATCAGAAGACCGATAACATGCACTTTTTCGAGTATTCGATCGAAGAGTTCTCGAAGGCGGGCTGGCAGCTCAAGAACATCTCTCTGGACCTGCACCACAGTGACTTTGAGGGGAACATCGTCACGGAATATGAACAGCGGTTCGCAAGCCAGGGCTGTCCCATCTACCGGCTGGAAGCGTTCCTGCCGGAATCGTAACCACTTCAAGGAGGAACGGAAATGTCCATCGCAGTACCCATCATTTTGTTCATCCTCCTGGTCGGCCTCTCGGTCGCCATGGACCTTCTCGGCTGGAAACAGTTCCGCCACCTTTACTGGCTCATCAGTGTCCTCACCGGCTTTGTCGGGAACATCACGTTCTTCCTGATGATGGGCTATTACAACTCGCTCGCCGTCGCGCAGCGGGAGTCCGCGCAGATCGTCACCGACCTCGTGCCCTATGGGAAGTATTCGATCGTCTGCGCCATGTTCGCGTTTTTCCTGCTCGGCCTCATGATCTTCGCGATCGTCTTCTGGATCGGCCGCTACCTCATCAACAAAGAGGAGAACCCCTACTTTCGGGGTTGATTGGTTCGTCGCGAGAGGCCGCCGAGCCACTTGCCATCCCGAACCACGCGGCGAAACGTGCGTTCCGCAGGCTTCGCCTATCCCCCAAGCGTCTCTGCGGCGCTCTCACTCCTCCCCAGCAAATAATAAGCCCGAGACCTTTTGGTCCCGGGCTTTCTCATTACTTTTTCTTCTTTGCTTTTTTCGCTGCTTTGGCGTTTGCCTTGGCGGCTTTTTTATTGCTCTTTTTGTAGGCTTTCTTCGCCTTTTTCTCGGTCTTCTTCTCCTGTTTCGCCTCGACCTTGCGCGACTGGTTCAGGAAGAACATCCCGACGCCGGCGGCGGACATCGTCACCTGGATGAGCTCGCGCCAGTGGTTTTTCGTGATGTCCTGGAAGACCTGATCGTAATCCATGCCGGCGATCTTCGTGTAGAGCTGTTCGCCGAGGCCGGTGTTCGAGATGTCGGCCACCATCTGGGTGCCGAGGTACTTCTCGTAAGTGTCGGACAGGAACTTTTCGAAGGCCGGACGGGGCAGGTCGAAGTACCGCTCGAGGAAGCCCGCGAGAGTCAGCGTCTCGAACTGCTCGACCGCGTCGAGGACACGGGTGACGACCGTGCCGCCGAGTTCTGTGTCGAGCCACTTATCGATGTATTCGGCGACCGTCGCCTTCACGTTGTCGCCGAGTCCGCCGTTCAGGAAGGCGGAGACGGACGTGCCGGCAAAGACCGTATTGGCCGTATTGATGAGGAAATCGGCCAGACCGGCAATGAGTTTTTCCCGGTCGTCCTTGCTGTCGATGACATCCTGCAGACGGTCGCGGAACAGCCCTTCCAGCTTGATGGTATCGGACAGGTTCGCGCGGTCGAGGACCGTGGTCACCAGAGAGTTCAGGGTCACGTCCTTCATGTAGTCATAGACGAACCAGAGGATCTTCTCGATGGCGATGTCCTTGATCGGCGTCTGGCGGAACGTGTTCTCGACCGTCGTCGCCGCTTTCGGCAGCACCGCGTTCAGACCGTCGCGGACCCCCGCGGCGATCTCCTTCTGGAGCATCGGGATGATGCCGCCGATCTGCACGTCTTTCCCCTGCCACTTGATGGTGGTCTTCGGGGCCAGGAGCAGACCTTCGACGATGACGCTCGCCAGGATGTATTTCCCGCTGTAGCGGATGTCTTTCAAACCGAGTTTCTTGTATCTTCCGGGCATTGTTTCGATCTCCTCTTTTGCTTATTCAAACAGGATGCCGTCGGCGATGTACATCGCCTCACGCATCATACGGATCCGGACCGGTTCCTCCCCGGTCTCGCTCAGGAACTTGTCGAGGAACAGGCGCGGGTTCACGCCGAACTGCGACGAGGACGGCAGGGTCACTTCCATGACCGCGCGCTCCCCTTCGGTCCCGATGGACAGGTCCTTGATGTATTCCTTCAGGTCGATCTGTTTCATGACCTTGCGTTTTCCCCGTTTGCCGGACTTCTCCACGATCAGATGCTCCTGTTCCGACACCTGTCGGAACGCCTCTGCCAGCGCGTCCGGGTCGCCGTTCGACGGCTCGACTTCCACGCGGTACCGCGACTCTTCGATCTGATTCATCTTGTAGACCGGCGGCGCGGCACTGAGGATGCGGATGTCCGGCGGCATGACGGCGCCGAGGCGGGCCGCCACCTCTTCGTCGGTCATCGACTCGTCTTCGAGCCGGATGTCGAGGGCCTCCGCGCGGCTCTCCGCCCCGAGGGTCAGAGGGCTCGTGAAGTTCATATACGGACGGGGGTTGAACCCCTCCGTGAACCAGAGCGGGATCTTCGCGCGGAAGATGGCTCTGGCAAAGCAGCGCGTCAGGTCGAGGTGGGAAATGTATTTGGCCTTTCCGGTCTTGGAAAAGCGGATGCGTACGTCTCTCATACCGCTTCCCTCCCCCGGTCGATCTTCAGAAGGGCGTCACACTTGCCGTCGTTCAGCCGCTGGGCGCCGCAGTTCGAGCACTGCTCGCGGCAGTTCGGCGTGACAGCCGCCTCTTTCGCCTTCTCGTTTTCCCGGATGAGGAACTCCTTGGACGGGCCGTTGTCGAGGTGGTCCCAGGGGAGCACTTCGTCGTAGCTGCGCCGGCGGTTCGAATAGAACGCCGGGTCCAGCCCGCACTCCTCGAACGCCTCCATCCACTTGTCGATGTCGAAGCAGTTGTCCCAGGAGTCGAAGTAGCAGCCCTTCTCAAAGGCTTTCCGGATGACCTTGCAGAGCCTCCGGTCTCCCCGGGCGAATGCCGCCTCGAGGAAGATGGTGTCGGAGTGGTGGCTCGAGATGTGGAGCCGGGTCTTCGCCGCCAGTTCGTGGAGCCGTTCCTGCTTCTCCTCGATGGACGCTTTCGTGTCCTGCGGTTCCCACTGGAAGGGCGTGTACGGCTTCGGCACGAAGGGCGACGCGCTGATGTTCACCGTGAGGTGCCGCCCCTTGACCCGGTCCGGGTTCTGATAAAATGCATCGACGATCTGTTTGCCGAGGTCCACGATGGCCTCGACGTCTTCCATCGTCTCATAAGGGAGGCCCAGCATGAAGTACAGCTTGACCGTCGCGTAGTTGTTCGCGAAGGCGATGCGCACGGACTTCATGATGTCCTCTTCCGTGATGTTCTTGTTGATGACGTCCCGCATCCGCTGGGAACCGGCCTCCGGCGCGAAGGTCAGGCCGCTGCGGCGGATAAGATTCAGTTTCTCGACGAGTTCGTCCGAGAACGTGTCGATCCGGAGCGACGGCAGCGAGATGTTGATCTTCTGTTCCGCGGTCCAGTCCGCCATATCGGAGAGCAGCGGCTGGATGCCGGAGTAGTCCGAG
>ONJD01000046.1 GCA_900317985.1 uncultured Eubacteriales bacterium
AGATGCGAGAAGTAAAGCAATGACGACAAGCGATAAAAGTGGCTTTATTCTACTGAGCATATGAAGCTCCTTTCTTGGTTTGCTTTTGCCCTACCTTAAAACGAGGCAAGGGGAGGCGAAACGAGTGCCGCAGAGACGCTTGGGGGAAAGGCGAAACAGCGGAACGCATTTCGCCGCGCGGTTCGGGATGGCAAGTGGCTCGGCGGCCTCTTTCGCCGGAACCCGATCACGGCAAAAGCAAACAAACAACTAGACTTCGGGGAACCAGTCTTCGAGCGTGCTGATGCAGACGCGGTCGACGATGGACTTGCAGGGGTTGCCCTCGACGGCGCTGTACGGACTGGACGCGCTCTCAAACTGAGTATACACCGCGAGCGTCTCGGGGTCTATGGTGATCTCCTCCATCATCGGAGGCAGTTCGAGCGTGCCAAGGTCCCTGCAGTCCTCGAGCTTCAGCACTTTGCCTTTCTCGACTTTGGACATGTCGACTTCATACCGGTAGACCGTCGACGGGTTCACGCGGCCGCCGGACACCGAGATGGCGAGGTACGTTTTACCGTTAATGTCAGCGAGCATGGCGCCCTGGGCGAGGACCGGCATCTCGATCTCACCGTCGCGCACGAGCCGCGGGATGCCGAGGACGTTCTTCACCCGGAAACCGATCATGGTGCCGGTCGTCCTCGAGAACGTGTTGCCGACCCACATGCGGTCGCCGTACGTGATCGTGAAGCTGGCCTGGCACTTGACATTGACCGTCGTGAGGTACCGCACACTGCCGAAGCCGTAGTGGACGTGCCGTCATAGGAGATGCCGCCGCCGTGCGTGCAGTCGGGGAGAGTGACCGTGGCGATGTGCTCCTTCGACTCCTTATCGATGACATAGATCACCGACCGGTGCTGCGGATGCTTCTTCGCTGCTTCCAGTTTGGCCGCGTTGTCGCCTTTCTGAGCATGTTTCTCGAGCTCGTCCCGGTACTTGTTGATGTTGCAGTACGCCGTGATGAGCACATACGGTCCGGCGACGCAGATGCCCTGGGGCGTCATGCATTCGCAGAGGCCTTCGTCCATTCTGGTCAGCGCGAGGCCGGGGATGCCGAACGTGGAGGCCGAAGAGATGCGGGCGAGGCTCGGGAACTTTTCAATGGCGTTTTCAAACGCGTTCTCGTACCGAAACCCGGTGCTGGTTTTGAGTTTGGAAGTGTCCATGGGGGACCTCCTTTTTCAGAAATGAAATACAGCGGCAGCGAGGTGCGCTGCCGCTGCGAGAGCATTACGAAATCACTTTTTGGCGACGGGTTTGATCTTGCTGAACTTGATGAAGTCGAGCTGGACCCGCGCGTTGTCGAACTGCTTCTGGCGTTTCTTGCCGGCGTCGTTCGAGACTTTCGTGTCGTTGTCGGTGTTGCCGTCCATGTCGTCGGCCTTGAACCAGGGGTTCTTCTTGTTGGCGTACTGGTCTCTCAGAAGACCTTCCTTGAAGGTGAGAGCCATGCCGTTCGAATTGAGGCCGTAGAGGTACCAGGCGGTGAACTCCTTGTCGTCGGAGACCTTCTCCATGATCCGTTTGCCGGAGATGGCGGAGAAGTAATCTTTCGGCTGAGACTGGAAGACGTTGTAAGCCTGTTTGTTGTTGTCCATCGTGTAGTAGTCGAGGATGGCGTACGGGTAATGGCTGTAGCCGTCGACGACACCGATGATGAGGTCGGTCGTTCCATCGCCGTTGTAGTCGCCGACCCAGAAGCCGACGTTCTCGAGCGGAGTGCCTTCATAGAGCTCCGGGAGCACGTTGGAGACACCGTTCTGGAGGCAGGCCTGGTTGCCGTACTTCTTCGACAGAGCTTCCTGATAGCGGTTCAGAATGGACACATAAGCGCCGGGGATGGTGACCTTTCTCTGCGACTTCTTCAGAGTCGTCGTGGTCGTGTCAGCCTTTTTGGTCTCGGCTTTCTTCGTGGTCTTGCCCGACTCTTTCACGGTCGTCTTCTGTGCCTTCTTCGTGGCAGTGACCGTGGTGACCTTGGTGTAGTCATAGGCGCTGCGGACTTCTCCATCGCCGCGGCGGTGCATAAAGAAACCGGCGATGATGGCAAGGATGAGGATGGTGAAGACCAGCGCGATGAGGATCTTCATTTTCACATTTCGCTTCATAATCGTTCCTCCTGTTCCAAAGTATTCTATCACAAAGGCATTCCACTTGTCGATATTCTAAAAAGAGGTTATTATAAGAGCAGAACGAAAAGGAGGGGACAGGATATGTCATATCTGCTGTTCTTCGGGCTCATTCCGCCCATCATTCTGCTCATCTACATCTATAAACTCGACAAGATCGAAAAGGAACCGCCCAGGATGATCCTGCGTCTGTTCCTCTTTGGCATCTTCTCGGTCATCCCGGCCATGTTCCTCGAAGCGTTTGGCATGTTCGCTCTGGACCGCCTCGGCATCCCGAATAACTCTTACCTGTATCTGGCGCTCATGTACTTCGCGGTCGTCGCGTTCTCCGAAGAGCTTTCGAAACGGCTGGTCGGGGTCGGCATGACATACAAGAGCGAAGAGTTCAACTACCAGTTCGACTCGGTCGTCTACTGTGCAGCGGCCGCCCTGGGCTTTGCCTGCATGGAGAACATCAGTTACCTCATGGTCGACGGCGCGGCTGTCGCGTGGGGGCGATTGATCCCGATCCACACCATCTGCGGCGTCTACATGGGCCACTACGTCGGTCTCGCCAAGAGCGCGCACCGTCAGGGGAAGACCGGCCAGCGTGCCTTCTTCAACTTCCTCAGCGTGTTCATCCCGGTGATCATCCACGGCTTCTATGACTTCTCGCTGTCGACGGAGAACGATGATATGCTCATCCTGAACATGATCTTCACCATCCTGATCACGTTCATCGCCTTCATCTGCCTGCATGTTTACTCCAAAAAAGACCGTCCGATCGAGGAAAACCCGCCGAAAACGGCCTAAAAATGAACATACTTAAAACTTTTCCGTTTGTAATATCTCTGTAACTTGTGTTCTGTATGGCAACATGCTACAATATCTATGTCAATTGGAGGAAGTCATATGGATTTCCAATGATTTATCTCTCCTTTCTGATTTTTGTTTGTGTGTTTGTAGAGCAAAAGACCTGCCGCAAGGTGGGTCTTTTCTCGTTGTGTCGGGAACTTTTTTTGCTTTTTAATGTGCGCTGGTGTAAACTGAAATTGTCAATAAAACGCGAAAGGAGCGCACCACTATGGCATTATTCGACAGCCTTCAAAATCTCGACCTCAAACGTCTCGCTCAGGAGATCGTTCAGGACACCGCCAACGACCTCAAGGACGAAGTCAACGTAGGGAACATGCTGGCCCTTCTGAAAGAGGGCAACTCTCCCGCGGAGATCGCGTCCAAGCTCGGCCAGGAACTCAATGTCGTTGAGAAGCTGCAGAACGCGGCCATCAAGAACGTCAAAGAGGAGTTCGGCATGGCGACCGAAACGACCACGACGTCCTCGACCGGCTCTTCCACCGGTGACGCCATCCAGGGCAACAAGATCAAACGGGAGGACATCAAGATCTCCGAGATGCCCATGTCCGGCAAAGTGGACCGCGACAAGATCCAGTTCGACGACGAATAAACCCTGAAGCAAGAAAGGTTATCTAGAATGGGTAATGTGATCATTGGACAGTCCGGCGGTCCCACCGCGGTCATCAACTCGAGCCTTGCCGGCGCCATCCGCGCAGCGAAGGATCACGGTGTCAAAAAAGTCTATGGCATGCACCACGGCATCGAGGGCTTCCTCAATGACGATGTCANNNNTACTTCGACGACCTCTATGAACTGTCCCTTCTGAAACGGACTCCGTCCGCGTTCCTCGGCTCCTGCCGTTACAAACTGCCGGAGATCGAAGGCAACGAAGACACCTATGAGAAGATGTTCCTTCTCATGGAGAAATACGACATCGAGTACTTCCTGTACATCGGCGGCAACGACTCCATGGACACCATCAAACAGCTGTCCGACTACGCTGCCATGCACGGGAAAGATCAGAAATTCATCGGTATCCCGAAGACCATCGACAACGACCTTCCGGTGACCGACCATACGCCCGGCTACGGCTCCGCCTCCAAGTTCATCGCCACCACGATGAAGGAGATCATCCGTGACAACGAGTCCTTCGGCGCGTCCGAACCGAAACTCTGCGTCGTCGAGATCATGGGACGTAACGCCGGCTGGCTGACCGCCGCTTCCATGCTCGCCGATGACCCGGACTGCAACGGCCCGGACCTCATCTACCTGCCGGAAGTCGCGTTCGACCCCGACACGTTCATCCACCACGTCAAAGACCTGTGTCTCATCGAGAAGTCGATCGTCATTGCCATCTCGGAAGGCATCAAACTGGCGGACGGCACGCTCGTCTGCGAACTGGGCAACGACGCCGCCTTCGTCGACGCCTTCGGCCACAGACAGTTGTCCGGTGCCGGCAAGGTCCTGACGAACATGATCGCCGAGCAGATCGGCTACAAGACCCGTACCATCGAGTTCTCCATCCTGCAGCGCTGCGCCACGCACCTCGCGTCCCGCGTCGACATCGACGAGGCGTACAACGTCGGCTATGTCGGCTGTGAAGCGGCTCTGAACGGGGAGACAGGGAAGATGATCACCATCGAAGTCCTGAAGAGAACTCCTTATGTGGCGGACTACGGCATCCACGACATCCACGACATCGCGAACGTCGAAAAGAAAGTCCCGCTCGACTGGATCACCAGAGACGGTACCTATGTCTCCGACGAATTCCGCGAATACGCGCATCCGCTGGTCCTTGGCTCTCTGTCCAAGTACACGGCCGGTGGTGTGCCGAAACATCTGGTCCTGTAATTCACACCAAAAAAGAGCTCAGCGACTGCTGAGCTCTTTCTCTTTTGGTTTATTTGCCCTGATAGTTCAGGATGCGGTTGCCTTTCTTGTCGACGGAGTAGCGGGTGCCTTCCTCCATCTGGTACATCGCCATACGGTCTTTCAGAATGACCTGGACGTCCGGCTCCTTGTAAAAGTAGCCGTGGAGCTTTTTGCACTCTTCTTCGATCTCGGCTTCCTTCTGCATGAGGACGACGTAGTTGTCGTTCTGGTGGGCGCGCATGTACTCGTTGCCTTCGCGGATGATCTTCTGCAGCTTTTCTTCGCGCTCGGACAGAGCTTCCGTTTCGTTGGAGCCGAGCAGTTTGTCTAACAGTGCCATAATATACCTCCTAGATATTCAACATGAACAGTATAGCAAGTTCGCAACTTTTTTCAATAGGTTGCACACAACTTTTTTGTGTTTTATACTATTACACAAGAAAAGGGAAAAGGAGGTCTCTATGCATTACACGAAACCGGTCTTTCGCCCCGCGTTCGAAGGCGATGTACCGCTCCTTCAGGTGACGGACGGCTGCAGCTACAACCGGTGCAGCTTCTGCTCGATGTACCGCACGGTCCCGTTCCGGGTGAGCCCGGACGAGGAAGTGGAAGAAGACCTCCGCGAACTGCGCGGGAAGTACTCTCACATGCCGCGGCTGTTCCTCGTCAACGGAGACCCGTTCTGTCTCAGCACGGACCGCCTGGCGAAACTCGGGGAACGCATCCGTTTCTACTTTCCGGAATGCGAGACCATCAGCTGCTTCGCGCACATCCCGAATTTCTACAACAAGACCGTGGAAGACCTGAAGCTTCTCCGGAGCCTCGGGTTCGACCAGATCAACATCGGGGTGGAATCCGCCATCGATTCCGTCCTCGACATGTTCCATAAGGGCTACCACGTGGACGATGTCTATGAACAACTTGGCAAGCTGAATGAGGCCGGCATGCAGTTCTCCATGAACATCATCATGGGCGCGCTCGGGAACGGGGAATATGAGGCCCTCGCCAAAGCCAACGCGGACCTCCTCAACGCGACCCAGCCGTACCTCATCTTCACGACGACCCTGTACTCGCTGCCCGGCAGTGAGCTCTACGACTACATGGAGGGCGGGAACTTCCGCTCGAACACCTACCGGCAGCTGGTCCTGGAACAGATCGATATGCTGTCGCAGTTGCGTCTCCGCAACACTTATTACTACGGACTTCACCCTGCCAACCCCATCCCGTTCGACGGAAAACTGCCGGACGAACAGGGAAAGATCCTCGGCGTTTTGAAACAGATGCTGCAGATCCTTCCACCGGCGGTCCTCGACCGTGTCCCGGACCGGGGAGCGGAAGGCGGCATCCTGATGCCGGACAACTGGCAGGAACTGTAAGGAGGAACTATTCTGAATACCTATCTCATCGACTACGAAAACGTCAAACTGGCCGGCCTCAAAGGCATCGAAGGCCTGCAGGACAAAGACGTCGTTTTCCTGTTTTTCAGCGAGAACGCCAACACTCTGACCTTCAGCATGCACCGGAAGATCAACTCGTGCAAAGCGCAGTTCAACCTGACGGAGGTCAAGACCGGAAAGGCCAACGCACTGGATTTCCAGCTCGTCACATACCTCGGATACCTCATCGCCATGGCCCCGAAACACAACTACTTCATCGTCTCCCAGGACAAGGGCTTCAAGAGCGCCTGCCAGTTCTGGAAGGAGAGAGGCATCAACGTCTCGCTCGTCTCGGACCTTACCGGCCGCGATGAAGACCAGGTCGAGAACCAGCTCGCGAAGGACGTCCGCGCGGTCGTCAGCGACAAGGCTGTGGCGGACAAAGTGACCCGGATCATCCTGAAGTACAAGACGAAGCAGGGCATCAACAACGCTCTGGTCCGCGAGTTCCAGAGTCAGGACAACAAGAAGGCCAGCGAACTGTACAAGGCCATCAAACCGCTCCTGAAAGACAAGAAGGGAAAATAAAAATATCTTTTCACAATGATTGAAAATAATAATAACTAGTATTATAATGTTGCAAAGAGCAGGACGACAAATCGCCCGGTCCTGTGCAGAACAAAAGGAGTGTAACTATGAAAGGACTTAGTAAAGAAGTCAAATCCGCAATCATCATCGGTATCGTCATCGTTCTTCTTCTCATCCTCGGCATCATCTATGGCCAGAGAGAAAAGACGGAAGTCGCGGACGCCCCGACCACCACGGTTTCTGAAGTTGCAGAAACGACTGCTGCCGCTGAGGAAGCTACCACGGCTGCTCCTGAGACCACCACTTCTGCCAATGTCACTGTTCCGGCCGGTGCTACCGTCGCGCAGGATGCCAACGGCAACTGGGCTCTCATGAACAACGGTGCTACCGTGAGCTCGTTCACCGGTATCGCTCAGAACGAGTATGGTAACTGGTACATCGAGAACGGTGTTGTCAACTTTGGCTTCTCCGGTAAGGTCGTCTTCAACGGCGTGACTTACGATATCGAGAACGGTAAAGTCGTCAGCTAATCGAACTTTCAAGTCTTAAGGGGTCGCTGTTTCAGTGGCCCCTTTATTCTTCGAAAAAGGAGGGAACGGCCATGTTGGAAACGATGTTCTTTGACGTCACCAGAGGCGGCGTACATTCTCAGATCGACGTCTGGGTGACCGATGGACAGGTCTATCATAAAGCCCGTCTGTTCGGCGGCTGGCCGGACGTGAACGCGCGCCCGGACGTTCCCTGCGACTACAGTACGGAATGGCTCATGCGGCTGTCCCGCCTCAACATCGGCGCCTATGAGTCCCACTACCGCAGCGACCGGCCGGAAGACGTCGTCTGGACCATCCACTTCAAGGAAGCGGGGAAGGACGAAGTCCGTTCGAGCGGCACGGGCGCTTACCCGCCCGGCTGGGACGAGTTGCTGCTCCTCATGGACGAGCTGGCGCCGGAGGCCGGGTTCATCGACCCGGAACTCATCGAGACCATCTACATGGTCTACACCGACAACGAGGAGACGGAGTTCGGGCCGCAGGAGTACATGGAAGAGATGTCCCTCGACCGGCGCTCCCAGAAGCTCATCTACCGTCGTGCCTTCTCGGACGACGTCTACACGCAGACGGAGTACAAGAACATGAACGAGGTCTCCATCGGCCTCGACATGTGGGACCGGTTCTTTGACGGCGCTCCCAGCGTCTGTATGGACGATGCCGCGCTCATCGAGCCCCCGCGCTTCGAAGTCTTCGTCGACCGCCACGACGGCTCTCAGGAGCATTACCTGTGGCATTACAACCGTACCTGCCTGCCGGAGGCCTGGCCCCGGTTCATGGGCATGATCGGCCACCGCCTGCAGCTCTCGACGATGTTCATCAACATCATCTCGCCGAGTCTCTACATGCACGGCGCCCGCGCCGACGAAGTCATCTATGCCACCGTCCGCATCCCGGAGGTCGGCCGTTCCTATTACTACATCACCAACGACAACTCGCTCCGCAAGGGCGATAAAGTCCTCGTCCCATACGGACCGGACCACATCCCGACGTCCGGCGAGATCAGCAAGATCGAATACTTCCTGCCGGAAGAGGTGCCGCTGGCCATCGACCAGATCGACCCCATCTTCGGCCGCGACTTCGACGTCGAAAAAGAGATCAAGAAATAAAAGAAACCCTCCAGAACACTCTGGAGGGTTTTGTTATGACATTCAGTCGTCTTTGTGTTTCTTCATGTAAGTGGCGCTGTGGGTGTTGCGGTCGGACGCCGGTTTAGCCGCCTTCTTTTTCTTCTTGGCGGCCTTCTTCTGCGCTTTGACCCGCGCCTTCTGGACGCGTTCGGCTTCCTTCTGGGCAGCTTTCTTCTGAGCGGCGCGTTCTTTGCTGACTTTCTTCGCCTGACGCTTGGTCATGCCGTCGTTACCGAGGCGGCCGCGGGTGGGCTCGATCTCACGGCTGGAGCGGCTGTTCGAGGAACGATCTTTCGCATGCTCCTTGTAGGACGCGCTGTCGTGGAACGTGTCGTCGAAGGGGGAGCGGACGCCGATGAGTCGGAAGTTCGTCTCCTGCGTCTGGCTGTAGACGGACCGGTAGATGCTGAAGATGAGGCCGAGTCCGATATACAGACTGAGGTTCGCGGAACCGCCGGCGCTGAAGAACGGCAGCGTGATGCCGATGACAGGGCCGATGCGCAGACACATGGCGATGTTGATGAACGTCTGGATGGCGATCATGGACGCGATGCCGAAGCCGATGTACTGGGCAGGACCGGCGATGGCGGTCTTGGCGTCGCGCAGGATGCGGAAAATGACGAGGCCGATGAGCGCGATGGCAACGACGCATCCGAGGATGCCGAGCTCTTCGCCGATGACCGTGAAGATCATGTCGGACTCGCTGACGGGGACGGCGCCGGACTGGGTGTAAGGCCCTTTGAAGAGGCCTTTGCCGAGGATGCCGCCGTTGGTGAGCGCCTGGAGGCCCAGGTTCTGCTGGTAGGCGGTGGCCGGGTATTTCTCCGGGTCGACGATGACGATGAACCGCTGCTTCTGGAAGTCGTTGAGCTGGAACCAGAGCAGGGGGACGGCGGCCGCCGCGAGGGCGAACACACCGATGATGTACTGCCATTTGATGCCCGCGATGAACAGCATGGCAAAGGCGATGAACAGGAAGACCAGTGCGGAACCGTCATCGCCGGAGATGGCGACGAGGATGAACGGGATGAGCGCGTGTAACACGAGCAGCGCGACGTTGCGGACATGGTTCAGTTCATCGCGCACCGCATCGAGATGGACGGCGAAGGTCGTGACAAAGAAGATCTTGACCAGTTCGGACGGCTGGAAGAGGAAGAACCCGAGGTTGATCCAGGTCCGGGCGTCGGTACGGTTGGAGGGGGCTTCACCGAACAGCAAGACGATGATCATCAGTATGATGCCTAGCGTGCCCCATATGTACCAGCTTTTCGCGAAGATGTCGATGTCGATGAGTGAGATGACTAAAGCGATGATCAGGCCCATGAGGACGGCGACGATCATGGCAATGGAGTCTCGGGGGAGGAGGGCACCTTCCTTCATGGTATGCCAGGTGGCACTCGTGACCATCAGCACACCGGCGGACGATGCCAGGAGGCAGAGGAAGAGGAGGAGCTTGTCCGTGCCCTTCCAGAAATAGACTAAATAGTCTTTGATGTTTCCCATATATACACCTCAAAAGGGGTTTTCTTCAGTTACAATAGATTCATTATAAGAGCAGTATTGCTTTTTTTCAAGATTACCGATAGAATGTTTCCGAGAAGTATCCGGGAGACCGGAAAAGGAGGCGACTGACGTGCGGGAATACATCAGTAGATCGCCCGAAGAGACCGAGCAGCTCGGCACGGCTCTGGCGGCAGAACTGAGACCCGGCATGGTGGTCGCTTTTTTTGGCGACATGGGAAGCGGTAAGACGGTCTTTACACGCGGGCTCGCGAAGGGCCTTCACTGTACAGAGCACGTCTCGAGCCCGACGTTCGCCCTCGTCCACGAGTACGGCGGAGAGCCGCCGCTGGTGCACTTCGACATGTACCGCATCTCGACCTGGGACGAGCTGGATTCCACGGGTTTCTATGATTACATCGACCAGGGATGTGTGCTGGCCGTCGAGTGGAGCGAGAACATCGAGAACGCTCTGCCCGAGGAGGCCGTTCGCGTGGAATTCTTCCGCGGCGAGGCCGAAACGGACCGCATCATCCGGGTAACAGGAGCAACCATTCATGAAGATCTTGGCAGTTGACTGCACGGCGAAACCCGCCAGTGTGGCCGTTCTGGAGGACGGCAAGGTCCTGAGTTCCGCGTACACGAACACGGGGCTCACGCACAGCCAGACGCTCGTGCCGATGATGGACAGCGCGCTCAAGAACGCGCAGCTGAGCCTCGACGGCATCGACTACTATGCCATCAACGCGGGCCCCGGTTCCTTTACCGGCGTGCGGATCGGCGTAGCGGCGTTGAAAGGCCTCGTCTTCTCCGATGAGAAAAACTGTGTGCCGGTCTCCACCCTCGAGTCCATGGCGTACAACGTGGCGGGCCTGCCCGGCTCGGAAGACTATGTGGTCTGTCCGGCAATGGACGCCCGGCGCAACCAGGTGTACACCGCGGCATTCCGCTGGGAAGGGGAAGAGGTGCATCGCCTCATGGAGGACACGGCCATTCCCGTTCCGGAACTGCTGGAGACCCTGAAAGGCTACGGTTGCCCGGTCCTGTTCGTGGGCGATGGAGCCTCCCTTTGCTACGACGCTTCTGCGGAAGCGGGGCTGACCGCGACACTCGCGCCGGAACAGCTCCGGTACCAGAACGCGGTCTCGGTCGCGGCGTGCGCGGAGGCCAAATTGAAGGCCGGTTTCGAGCCGGTCGGTTCGGATGATATTTTACCCGTCTACCTGAGAGCCCCTCAGGCGGAACGGGAGTTGAAAAAACGGAAGGAGCAAGAGAAATGATCGCGATCGGTTGTGACCATGGCGGATTTGAACTGAAACAGGAGGTCTTAAAGCACCTCGAAGAGAGAGGCGTCGAGTACAAAGACTTCGGCTGCTACAGCCCGGAGTCGGTCGACTACCCCGACATTGCGAAAGTCGTCTGTGACGCGGTCGTGGCAGGGGAGGCCGAACTGGCATTCCTCGTCTGCGGCACCGGCATCGGCATGTCCATGGCGGCCAACAAGGTCAAAGGCATTCGCGCGGCCTGCTGTTCTGACACGTTCAGCGCCAAATTCACCCGTCTCCACAACGATGCCAACGTGCTCTGCTTCGGCGGCCGTGTCGTCGGCCCCGGTCTGGCACTGCAGCTCGTCGACGCGTTCCTCGACACCGAGTTCGAGGGCGGACGTCACCAGCGCCGCATCGACAAAGTGATGGCACTTGAGAATGACTGAGCTTTGAGAGTATAATAGACACGAAGCAAAATACTTTTTATGGAGGCCACACTATGGGTACTGTTACCATTACCAACCATCCGCTCATCCAGCATAAACTCTCCATCCTGAGAGATAAGAACACCGGTACGAGAGAGTTTCGTCAGCTGATCGCCGAGCTTGCCATGCTCGAGTGCTACGAAGCCACCCGCGACCTGCCGCTGCAGCCGAAACTCATCGAGACCCCCATCGGCCCCTGCAACGCGAACGAGCTCGCCGGCCGTAAGATGGCCATCATCCCGATCCTTCGCGCCGGTCTCGGCATGGTCGACGGCATCCTGAACCTGGTCCCGTCCGCCAAGGTCGGCCACATCGGCATGTTCCGCGACCCGGAGACCCACGCACCGGTCCCGTACTACTGCAAGCTCCCGCACGACGTGGAGGAGCGTGACGTTCTCGTGCTCGACCCGATGCTCGCCACCGGCGGTTCCGCCGTCGACGCCATCAACCAGGTCAAGACGTACAACCCGAAGAGCATCCGCTTCCTTTGCATCGTCGCCGCGCCGGAAGGCCTGCAGGCGCTGCAGGCCGCGCACCCGGATGTTGACATCATCTGCGCCGCGCTTGACGAGAAGCTCAACGAGAACGCGTACATCGTACCCGGACTCGGCGACGCCGGCGACCGCATCTTCGGCACGCTCTAATCTTCTAACGTCAAATAGGGGACCCCTTGCGGGGTCCCTTTTCTTGTTGCTTCTAACGGGCAGTCTTGCGGCTGCTTGATCGGGTTCCGCAAAATAGGGTCCGCCAGGCGGCTTGCCATCCCGAACCGCGCGGCAGCGATAGCGTTCCGCTTACGCCGCCTTTCCCCCAAGCCCCTGTCGAACCAGCTATTTTGCTCCCCTGGCCTCGTTTAGCGGTGGGCAGCCGCAAGACTGCCCTCGTTGACTCGATAATTAAACTTTAAACGAATTTGCTCCGAAAGTTTAAACTTTTGGGGTGTTTTCTATTGCAAAGTTTAAAGTTTAAGAGTATAGTAGATGCAATAGATTTACATTTACTATTTGGAGGTGCCCTATGGCTAGCGCATCGGAACGTGTCCTTCAACTCATTAATGAGCAGTGTGGAGGCAGTCAGCAGGTTTTTGCAGATCGGACCGGTCTGACAAAAGGCTCTGTTTCTCAATATGTGAATGGGCGGAATGAGCCGTCTAAAAAGACGGCAGCTAAGATCGCGGAAGCGTTTGACGTCAGTGCGGAGTGGGTACTCGGTGCTGAAGTGGAAACCGCCTCTGCGACTGCCGCAACTACATCGCCGAATGAAGGGGAGAAGAAATCGATGAAACGAGAGTTTGGGAAGTCCGAGAAGCTTGACGGAGTGTGTTATGACGTGCGTGGTCCGGTCCTCGACGAGGCGAACCGCATGCGGGACAACGGCGTCGACATCATCAAGCTGAACATCGGCAACCCGAAGCCGTTCAAGTTCAACGCGCCCGATGAGATCGTCGTCGACATGATCTACAACCTGAGAGACACTGAAGGCTATTCGGACTCGAAGGGCATCTTCTCCGCGCGCAAAGCCATCATGCAGTACTGCCAGCTCAAGAAGATCCCGAACGTCGGCATGGAAGACATCTACACCGGCAACGGCGCTTCCGAGCTGATCACGATGTCGATGCAGGGCTTCGTCAACAACGGCGATGAGATCCTGCTCCCGATGCCGGACTATCCGCTGTGGACCGCGTCCATCAAACTGGCGGGCGGCAAACCGGTCCATTACCGCTGCGACGAACAGCAGAACTGGTACCCGGACATCGCCGACATCCGCAGGAAGATCACACCGAATACCACCGGTATTGTCATCATCAACCCGAACAACCCGACCGGTTCTCTGTACCCGGAAGAGGTCCTGAAGCAGATTGCCGACATCGCGCGCGAGTTCGACCTCATGGTCTTCTCCGATGAGATCTACGACCGTCTCGTCATGGACGGGAAGAAGCACGTGTCCATCGCGTCCCTGATGCCGGACCGTATGTGCGTCACGTTCAACGGTCTCTCGAAGTCCCACCGCATCGCGGGGTACCGCGTCGGCTGGATGGTCCTCTCCGGCAACAAGAAACACGCGCAGGGCTTCATCACCGGTCTGAACCTGCTGTCCTCCATGCGTCTCTGCTCCAACGTGCCCGGCCAGTCCGTCATCCAGACGGCTCTCGGCGGCTACCAGAGCGTCGACGAACTGCTCCTGCCCGGCGGACGCATCTACGAGCAGAGAGAGTTCATCTACAAGGCGATCAACGACATCCCCGGTCTCAGCGCCGTCAAACCGGATGCCGCGTTCTACATCTTCCCGAAGATCGACCTCAAAAAGATCCACATCAAGGACGACGAACAGATGGTCCTCGACTTCCTGAAGCAGCAGAAAGTCCTCATGCTGCAGGGGACGGCGATGAA
>ONJD01000037.1 GCA_900317985.1 uncultured Eubacteriales bacterium
CACCGGTGCCAGGGTGGAGAGATTGCCCGCATAGGTCAGCTTGTCAATACATACGATCCGGTCCTCCGGATGCTTTTCAAGCTCATAAAAGACAAAGTTGCTTCCGATAAATCCGGCTCCTCCAGTCACAATTATAGTCATTTCTTATTCCTCCTGCTCTTCTTTTTCTTTCATAAGAAACTCGTTCTTCTCTTCCTTCAGGGAGACGAACGCCTTCAGGCGGTTGTCCTTGTCGTTGCTCATCGCGACGACGCAGACGTCCTGGATGGCGGGGTGCATCGCCAGAGCCTCTTCGGGAACGATCGGGAACACTTTGTAGCCGATGTTGTCCTGAACGGTCAGGATGATTCTCTTCATACGGCCGGAGATGAACAGAAGGCCGTCTTCGTTGAAGTAACCGAGGTCGCCGGTGTGGATCCAGGACTTGCCGTCCGGATGGACCTTGTGGATCTTTTCGGTCTCTTCGGGCTGGTCTTTGTAAGCGAGCATCTCGGTGGAGCAGTGCATGCAGATCTCACCGATCTCGTCGTACTTGCATTCGCAGTTGTTCTCGTTGTCCCAGATGACGAACTCGTTGACCGGGTGCGGGAAACCGACGGAACCAAGCGCGTTGACAGGATAGTCGCCCTTCGCGTAACCGCTCGGGTACGTGGTGCAGGCAGAAGCGCCGACTTCGGTCATGCCGTAGCCTTTGACGACTTCGGTCTTGCAGCCGTGCGCCTGGATGAAGGAGTTGACGTCCGCTTCGAACGCGTTCGTGCAGCCGTCGCCGCCGACACCAAGGATGGTGAGGTCGGACATGTCGAGGCCTTCCATCTTCGGGTTCTCGAGCATCGGGATGAGGAATGCCGGAACCGCGACGATGTAAGCGGGCTTATACTTCTTGATGAACTCGGGCCATTTTTCCGGCTCGAACTTCGGCATGATGGCCTGGGTAGCTTTGCAGCACATGGGCATATGCATGCCGACAGAGTAACCGTACACAACGATCGGAGGTACGGTGTTGATGCAATAGGACAGACCCTTGTGGAGAGGCTGGTAATGGTTGTAAACACAGGCAACGCCGTTGAAAGAGACGTCCTTCAGAAGGACGGCCTTCGGGAAGCCGGTGGTACCGCCGGTGTGAGCCAGAGCGGCGGGCTTGGAAGCGTCTTTCTCGAAGTTCAGCGGAGCTTTGCCGTCGGAAAGAGCCTTGAAGTCTTTGTACTTCATGACCATCGGGTCATTGTAGAAGGACTTGTCCTGCTTGCGGGTCTTGAGGCGGTAGCCGATCTTGGTGAGAGCGGGCATTTCGTCAGCGAGGTCGAAGACGACGATCTTGTCGGCGAAGCCGGCCTCTTTGGCAGCCTTAATGACCTTCTCGGCGAACAGGTCGAGAACGAAGACTTTCTTCGACTCGTTGTCCTGGAAGTAATGGACGAGAGCTTTGTGGTCTGCCAGGCAGGAGATGAAGTCAAAGACCGCACCGGCGCGGTTGGCAGCGTACATGAGCTCATAGGGCTCGACAGCGTTGACGGAGATGATGGAGATGATCTCATCTTCCTCGATGCCGAGTTCTCTCATGGAGACAGCGACTTTCTCGACGCGGTCGAAGAGCTCGCTATAGGTGATCTTATGACCAAAGAAGTCGAGGGCATAACCGTCAAGGTTGTCCGCGTTGCACTTCTTCAGATAGTTGTAAATGGTTTCAGTAGGAACTTCGACAGTGTTGCCGCCGTCGATGGTGTTGAAGTATCTGTTCCAGGGCTTATCGATCGAGGGATAGCCGGTCTTGTTGATTGCTTCAGTCATAGTTCTAATCCTCCATAAATGTATCTTTGTTTGAGTATTTCGGAGCGGTGTGCCCCGTTTGAACTGTGCTCCGAAATTGTAACATAACTGTTAACAAATATGAACTGGTAAAACGACGAAAAAGCAGCCCTTTCGGACTGCTTTCTTGTATAAGTTTATGAATATTTTATGAATATTTAGAGTAATTTAAGTTAACGGCGGCTAATCGACCACCAAATGTTGTATACAGCAGGTTGCCCAAAGCACTATTTATCTCTGGCCGGCGGTCTGGATCTCCAGGAGTTTGTAGTCGACCTTCCCCGCCGGAGTCAACGGAAGGCTGCCGCGGAACTCGTACAGGAACGGCCTCATGTACTCGGCCATCTCGTTGTCACAGTAACTGCGCAGCTCGCGTTCGATCTCCTCCTCGTCCACACGGTTGTGGTCGTTGAGGGCGATGTACGCCTTGGTCCTTCCCCACCGGTCTTCGTGGAGTTTGACGACACAGGCTTCGCGTACTGCCGGATGTGACATCAGGATGTCTTCAATGACGTTCGGGTAGATGCGGTATGCCGTGCCCTTGTACTGCGTCAGGATGGCGCGTTTGATGCGTCCGACGATGTACAGAAGGCCTCTGCGGTTCATGTACCCGAGGTCGCCCGTGTGGAGCCAGTAGGTCCCGTCGGAATGCTTACGGTAAACCGTCTTCATCTCTTCAGGGTCGTTCATGTAGCCCATCATCTGGCCGGGGCCCTGGAAGCAGATCTCCCCGATCTCATTGTACTTGCACTCGAGCCCGGTGTCCGGGTTCACGATCTGCACCTGGTTGCGCGGCAGCGGAGCGCCGACCGAACCGAGGGCATTGACGTCGCCGAACGCGGTGCACGCGGAGGCAGACATCTCGGTCATACCGTAACCCTTCAGGAGCTTTGCCTTGGAGCCGTGGCGCTTCAGGAAGCGGTTCAGGTCCACTTCCAGCGCGTTGCCGGCGCCCTCACCGCCGACGGCGATGACCTTGAGGCAGTCGAGGTTGACGTTGCGCATGCGCGGGTTGTTGAGCATGGGCGCCACGTAGTTCGGGATGGCGGTCAGATAGTTCGGTTTATACTTGTTGAAATACTCAGGCCAGTCGTCCGCGTCGAAGTTCGGGATGAGCACGACGGTCGAACGCATGGTGAGCGGCATATGCATGTTGATGAGCGAACCGTACACGACGAACGGAACGACGAGGTCCAGGAAGACGCTTTCCTTGAGGTCGAGGTGGAAGATGTAGTGGTACTGGAACGCGACCGCGTTCATCGCGTTATCGCTCAGGACGACCGCTTTCGGGAAGCCCGTGGTACCGCCGGTGTGCGCGAGCAGCGCCGGTGTCGCGGGGTCCTTCTGATAGGTGATGTCCGGCACATGGGCCCCTGTGGCGATAAACTTGTCCCAGGTCAGGACGATGTCGTCCTGCAGGTAAGATTCATCCACGTCCGGGTTGCTCTGGAAAAGCGTCCCGACCTTTTTGAAGAACGGGAGGTCTTCCTCCATGCTGAACGCTATGACATGCTCGACGCCGATCGCCTTCGCGGCAAGCAGCGTTTTGTTCATGAAGATGTCGGCAGACACGACGACACGCGACTTGTTGGCGCGGAAGAACTTGACGAGGTCTTTCGCGGTGGACAGGACGTTGATGTAGTCGACGACGGCGCCGATCTTGTTGAGTGCGTAGAAGCAGATGACGCAGGGCACGCTGGCGACCGTCAGGATGGAGACGATGTCCCCTTCCCTGACGCCCTGTGCCAGGAACGCCTTGGCGGCTTCGTCGATGCGCTTGAAGAGCTCACGGTAGCTGATCTTATGCCCCATGTAGTTGAGGGCGTCAGAGTCCAGATTGTACTTATTGTTTTCGTAGAGGTATTCAAAGAGACTCATCTGAGGCAGCGGGTCCTCGAGCGCCTCTTTGCTGAAATAGGAAAGCCAGGGCCGGTCGATGCTCGGGTACCCGGTCCCGGTGGTCTTGGTCAGTTCTTCGACCTGCTGTGTGGTCGCTTGGTACAGAGCCATACGCGGTCCTCCTTTCTTATAATAATAAAACACTCTACCTATGGTAACGGATAATTATGAACGATTCAACCATAAAAAGGCTCTTCCTGATGGAAGAGCCTTTTTGTTAGCTTAGATGTTAGATCAGGCTGGTGACAGGCAGCGTGTTGGTGCCTTCCTCCTGGAACAGAGCGTCCAGGATGGCGTCAGCGATCTGACGATGTCCCTTGTAAGACGGATGCGAGCAGCTCATGAAGTAACCAAAGAACTGACCGGCAGCGATCTTACCGGGCCACTCGATCATGGTCGGCCACGGCGGAAGGTCGACGTTGCGGATGTCGACGAAGTAGTACTGATCGCGAAGCGGGCAGGTGTTGGCCCAGTAGAGGTTCATGATGGTCGTGAAGACGCCCATGCCCTTACCGATACGGACCATGTCGATGTCCGCGAACTGCAGGTCTTTGGTCGCGTTGTAACCGCCGACACAGACGATGGCAGCGTGCTGGTTATGAGCGCGGATGTAGTTGACGACGCCTTCCCAGTTCTGCTGGACAGCCATGTAACCTCTGACGACGGAAAGCATCAGAGCGGAAACGACTTCCGGCAGAGCGCCGATGACGTCAGCGACGGAGAAGAGCGTGGAATAAGCAGCCATCAGATCGAAACCGCCCATTGCCATGATGATGGACTTCGTGGCGTTGCCGACGAGCTGTGCATAGAGGGTGTTGCCGGCAGCGGCGTCTTTCAGAACGAAAAGAACGTCGAACAGCGGGGAGAAAATGATGTCGTTCGGGCCCATGCCGATGGTGATGAGGTCCGCTTTCGGAAGCATCTGAGCGGCGAGTGCCTGCATGTTTGCAAGCTCCTGTCTGCCCTGAGCTTCGGTACCGAACAGCGTGTCGAACGCCTGGTCAGAGTCTCTCTTGCCCTGATCGTCCATACGGCTGTAGTAGGTCGGATCGAGGATGCGGTGGACATCGTTGGTGGTCAGACCTTCGCGGGCGAAGGAGTACCACTGGCTGTTGTCAAGGCCAAAGGCCTCGGCGATGAGGCTCGGGTAAGAACCGTAGGTATACGGGAAAGCCCAGTCATGAGTCGTGGTCGTGGGGTTGCCCTTCGGGAAGGACATGTTGAAGTTGTCGTCGATGTTGACGGCGAAGGAGTCGATCTCAGCCTGAGTGGCACCCAGCATGTAACCGGTGGACATGGAGTCGCCGAAATGCATGTAGTTGTGGATGTCGAGGTTCTCAAGGGACTCGATCTGGTCAAGCGGGAGTGTTTCCCCCTCAGCTTCGTCTTCCCCAACGGCGAAAGCCAGCAGGCTCAGAGAGCTTGCGGTGAGGATCATGACCATAGCCAGAAGCATGGCGATGAGCTTTGAACGTTTCATAGTTGTCATGGTGCTTTACGTTCCTTTCTGATGTTTTATGTGTTTATGTGTAAGAGTATTGATTCCTTAGGAAAGGTAGTTGCCCTTGATCGCCTTGACGAATTCGTTGGCAAGGTAGATCTGGCCTTCTCTCTGCGGATGCGCAGTAGCCATGAACATGGTGTAGAAGTAACCTTCGTCCAGAGCGCTCTGCCACTGGTCGATCGGAGCCCACTCGGGCAGGTACTGTTCAACACCGGAGGTGTGGACGACCGTGTACTGGCTTCTGTACTTCGAAGTGTTCCGGATGACGTTATTGATCTCGTTTGTCGAGAAGCCAAGGAGCTGGCCAACGCGGAACTGAGAGGTGCTTGTGAACTTGAGGCCGGCGTTGGAGTTGTAGATGTCGCCGACATAGATCTTGGCGTTCGGTTTCTTCTCCGCGAGGACCATGCCCATGAAGGCATCCCAGTTCTCGGCGAAAGCAGCGTTGGCTTTGCTGGACTGAGTGACCATGGTGGCAAGGACGAGCGGAAGTTTGCCGACGAGAACAGCCGTGTTGACGAGCGCGTCGAGAGCACCGCCAATGCCGAACGCGGCAAGCGCGCCGTTGACAGCGGAACTGATGCTGTTGTCGTTGACGATGCTGAGCGTGGTCTGAAGAACGTAGAACAGAAGGTCGTTCGAACCGAACCATGCGGTGATGACGTCCGCCTGCTTGAGGTCGTAATGGATATGTTTCTGCATGGTCTTGAAACCACCCATGCCGCGCTTCGTGAAGTCGCCGCCCAGGATGATGTTGTCAGAGATGTTTCTCTCTTCCTCGGTCATCTGGTTGTAGTAGGACGGGTCCAGAAGCAGACGGAACTCGTGGGAGGTCAGACCGTCTCTGGCATAGTTATAGAACGCGTACTTGCTCTGTTTCCAGGACCATGCCTCGTTATTCTTCTGGGTATTGCCATTGCCGAAATAACCAAAAGGATTGTCTTTGACATCGAGGCCGAGCGCGTCCGCGATCATGGTCGGGTAAGCGTTCGTAGTCGTCTCACCGTCTCTCAGCGTCTGAGCGATGTTGATCTTTCTGAAATCTTCACCGGACTGCTCGGACAGGTAACCGGTCGCGATCGAGTCACCGAAGCACAGGTAAGAGGTAACACCGAGGTTGGAAGCATCTTCCACACCCGGGTAAGCCTTCGTAGCGAAAGCCGAAATACCCGAAAGAGTGGCAACGATGACAGTGGCCATGAGAGCGGCGATGAAGCGTTTGAAATTCTTCATTTTCCCTTGTCTCCTTCTTCTGATCTGATGTTTGTGGGGTACTTTTCGTCACAAAATCGCAAAAGTACCTGGATAGTCAAACTCTATTATATATAGGTTTTCCCCATTTCGCAATGGGTAAACGGCACTTTTGTGAAAATTTTATGAATGGAATGTGTCAATTTGTCACTTTTTCAGGAAACTATCTAAGGGTAAAGTTTTATTTTCCTCTTTGAACCTCCGGTCGACCACAGATAGCGTTCCATCCACTACTGAGGCGATGAAATATCCGCAGTTCCCGATGGTCTGTTTCCACATGTCCTTCATGGGGCCGCCGTTCAAAAGCTGGTACATCGCGTGCAGCGTTCCGCCGTGGGCAACGACCAGAATTCTCTCGTCCGGGTCCTCTTTCTCCATGCGTTTCAGGTACTCCTCTACCCTCTCAAACATCTCATCGTAGGTCTCTGCACCGTCCGGGGCGATATACGCTTCGGGGTCCATGAAGAACGCGCGCATGTTCTCACCGAGGTCTTCGACGCGTTTTCCTTCGAGCGGTCCGAAGTCGTATTCGATGATCTCCTCGATGGGCTCGATGTCCGACTCGTCGACGCCGGTGATGAGCGACGCGGTCTGCATCGCCCTCTTGAGCGGAGACGCGCAGACGCGGTCGAACCGGATGCCTTCGGCGTCCAGGTCCGCTTTCGCCTGCATGGCCTGTTCGACGCCCTCGTTGGACAGCGGGATGTTCTTCCGGCCCTGCAGCAGGTGTTTCTTGTTGTCGGCCGTCTGGCCATGGCGCATGATGTAAAGTTCCAAAGCTTAGCTCCTAAAGAAAAAGGTCCGCCGCAGTTACGGCGGACTTTTTTACATTCTTGTTTATTCGTAGATCGGGTACTTGGCGACGAGGGCGGCGACGCGTTCGCAGACGCTGTCGGCGGTGGCCTCGAAGTTCGTCGCGATGTCCCAGAGACAGTCCGCGATGACCTTCATGTCCTCTTCGACCATGCCGCGGGACGTGACGGCCGCGGTACCGATGCGGACACCGGAGGTGACGAACGGAGAACGCGGGTCGTTCGGGATGGCGTTCTTGTTGATCGTGATGTGGACTTTGTCCGCGTTGATCTGGAACTCTTTACCGGTGAGGCCTTCGATGTTCGTGAGGTCGACCAGCATGAGGTGGTTGTCCGTGCCGCCGGAGACGAGCTTGAAGCCCTTCTCCATCATGGCGTCGGCCAGAGCCGCGGTGTTCTTGATGATCTGTTCCTGGTACGCCTTGAACTCGGGTTTCAGAGCCTCGCCGAAGCAGATGGCCTTGGACGCGATGACGTGCTCCAGAGGACCGCCCTGGCTGCCCGGGAAGATCGCCTTGTTGAAGTTGAACTTCTCGTTGGCTTCCTGGTTGCAGAGGATCATGCCGCCGCGGGGACCGCGAAGGGTCTTGTGCGTGGTGGTCGTGACGACGTCCGCGTAAGGAATCGGGCTCGGATGGAGGCCTGCCGCGACGAGGCCGGCGATGTGCGCCATGTCGACCCAGAGGACGGCACCGCACTTGTCGGCGATTTCACGGAAGCGTTTGAAGTCGATGATGCGCGGGTACGCGGAGGCACCGGCGATGATCATCCGCGGCTTCTCTTCCATAGCGACTCTCTCGAGTTCATCGTAGTCGATGTAACCTTCGTCGTCGACGCCGTAAGGGATGATGTTGAAGAAGAGACCGGAGAAGTTGACGGGCGAACCGTGGGTCAGGTGACCGCCGGCGTCGAGGGACATGCCCATGATCTTGTCGCCGGGCTTGCAGACGGCCATGGTGACCGCCATATTGGCCTGCGCGCCGGAATGCGGCTGGACGTTGGCATAGTCGCAGCCGAAGAGCTTCTTGGCTCTCTCAATGGCGAGGGTCTCGATCTCGTCGACGACTTCGCAGCCGCCGTAGTAACGTTTGCCCGAATAACCTTCGGCATATTTGTTGGTCAGGACCGAGCCCATCGCGAGAATGACGGGTTCGGAAACGATGTTTTCAGAGGCGATGAGTTCGATGTTGCCGCGCTGTCTGTTGTACTCTTTCTCGATGAACGAGCCGACTTCGGGGTCAGCGGCAGTGATGGCTTTCATGATGTCCTGAATCATGTTCAGTCTCTCCTTCGATGTATTAAGATTCCGCAATATTATATAGGATACTATGCGGGTTATTCAACCGTTTTTTTACCGGCGAGTTCCGGGTCCTCCGGAAGCAGGATCTTCTGGATGACGAAGAACGCGATGAACTGAAGCAGGCCGGCCGGTGCCATGACCAGCAGGCGGTTCAGCCATTCCGGAATACTGTAGTGGCCGAGCCAGCCGAAGCAGACGCCCTGCAGCCAGGTGCTGAAGACGATGACGAGGGTCATCAGGATGAAATACAGCACGAAATGCCAGTGAGGCGCGCTCGACTTGAACGTGTATTTCTTGTTGAGGATGTAGGTGACGATGTTCGCCGTATAGTTCGAGAGGAAGAACGGCAGCAGATAACCCCAGGTCACGACACCGGCGACGACATAGAGAGCCTGCTGTTCCGGGCTCAGGGTGCCGGGGTTGATGATCCAGGATAGCCATCCGGGCAGCGGTGTCGCCATCCGGTCAAAGAGGAACGGCAGGATCAGCTGCAGGGTCGTCTGGATGAGCATGGCGACGACACTGAACAGGCTGAATTTTCCCGCCTGCCAGACGGTCTTCAGTCCTTCTCTTCCCTCGACTTTGGCGTCGATCTTGTCGAACAGTTTCGGTTGTTTTAACGTCTTTTGCTCAGCCATGGTTACACTCCTTACTTGAAGAACAGCGGGAGTTCCTCGAGGAAGATGATGTCGTCGCGTTTCGCGGCGTCGCCCTCAGCAAGGATGGCGACCTCGCCGACGATGTTGGCGCCGGTGTTCTCAAGAAGCGCTTCGAGTGCCTTGAGGCTCTCGCCGGTGGAGATGACGTCATCGACGATGATGACTCTCTTCCCCTTCAGCTGCGCGGCCTCAGCCCCGTCCAGATACAGGTGCTGGACGTGCATGGTCGTGATGGACTTGACTTCGACGTCGACCGGGTCGGTCATGTAGAGCTTCAGGCCCTTTCTGGCGACGAAATACGGCTTGCCGGACTGACGGGCGAACTCGTAGCCGAGCGGGATGCCCTTCGCTTCCGCCGTGATGATGTAGTCGAACTCCGGGCACTTCTTCAGAAGTTCCTCGGTGGCTTTAACGGTCATCTCTACATCGCCGAAGATGACGAAACCGGCAATGTCGAGGTGCGGGTTGACTTCACAGAGGGGCAGCTGACGGGTCAGGCCCGCGACGTGCAGTTCATAGTATTTACGTTCTGCCATGGTTCTCATTCTCCTTTAAAGTAAGCGACCGCGCTCTCAAAGAGCTTCATGTCATATTCACCGGGTACGTTCTGGTACAGGCCGTCGCCGATACGCTCTGCGTGGCCCATCTTGCCGAAGACGTGGCCGTCCGGGGACAGCAGGCCTTCGACCGCGAAGACGGAACCGTTGATGTTCGCGGCAATGTCCATGGTGGGCTTGCCGTCGAGGCCGACGTACTGGGTCAGGATCTGCCCGTTCTCCGCCAGTTTCAGGAGCTGCTCCTCAGACGCGAGGATGCGGCCCTCACCGTGGGAGATCGGGACATTGTAGACCTCACCGACCGTCGCGTACTTGAGCCACGGCGATTTATTGGAGTCCAGTCTGACTCTCGCGATCTTGCTCTGATGGCGGGAGATGGTGTTGAAGGTCAGGGTCGGGGCGTTCTCATCGGGCTCGGTGATCTTGCCGTACGGGACCAGGCCAAGCTTGATGAGAGCCTGGAAGCCGTTGCAGATGCCGCCCATGAGGCCGTCTCTGTTCTCGAGCAGGTCGGTGACCGCGTCCTTGATCTCCGGATTCCGGAAGAAGGAGGCGATGAACTTCGCGGAGCCGTCGGGCTCGTCGCCGCCGGAGAAACCGCCGGGGATGAAGACGATCTGGCTCTCGCCGATGAGTTTCGCGATGTCCTTCGCGGACTTGTCGATGGCCTCGCTGGAGAGGTTGTTGATGACGTAGACGACTGCTTCGGCACCGGCGCGTTCAAACGCCTTCGCGGTGTCATACTCACAGTTCGTGCCCGGGAAGACCGGGATGAGGACCTTCGGCTTGGCGACGGTCTGCTTGGCTTTGTAGACCGTGTCATCGATGTAGGAGAAGGTCGGGACTTCGTCGTCCGGGGTCTCGATGTTGCAGTGGAAGACGCTCTCGAGCTTGTCTTCGTAGGCCTTCTGGAGGTCTCTGCCGCAGACGAGTTCATCGTTCAGGACGAAGTCGAACCAGTCGATGGTCTTACCGAGGTAACGTGCTCCTTCGGGGATCTCCGCGTCGAGCGGGAGTTCCACGATGAAGGAACCGTACTTGTAGCCGAAGAGTTCTTCCGGCGTCCAGCAGGTGCCGAAGCGGAAGCCAACTCTGTTACCGGTGGCCATCTTGTAGACAGCTTCAGCAATACCGCCGTAGGTCGGCGTGTACGCGGAGAGGACTTTCCCCTCTTTGTTGAGTTCGGCCATCTTGTTGAAGAGCTTCAGGAGGCTCTCCGCGGTCGGGACGCCGTACTCGTCATACTCGGGCTCGAGGATGACGACCTTGTGGCTCGGCGCCTTGAATTCGCCGGTGAGGACCTTGCAGATGCAGTCCGTGGTCACGGCGAAGGAGCACAGGGTCGGCGGTACGTCGAGGTCCTCGAACGAACCGGACATGGAGTCCTTGCCGCCGATGGCCGCGATGCCGAGGTCCATCTGCGCCTTGTACGCGCCGAGGAGCGCGGCGGCCGGCTGGCCCCAGCGCTTCGGGTCGGTGCCCGGATGCAGGAAGTACTCCTGGAAGGTCAGGTAGACGTCTTCGAAGGTGGCGCCGGCGGCGATGAGTTTCGCGACTGACTCGACCACGGACAGGTAGGCGCCGTGGAACTGGTCCTTCTCGAAGATGTACGGGTTGTAACCCCACGCCATGAAGGAGACGGTCTTCGTGTCGCCGTGCTCGACGGAGACCTTGTTGACCATGGCCTGGATGGGTGTGGTCTGAGTGGAGCCGCCGAACGGCATGAGGACCGTGCCGGCACCGATGGTGGAGTCGAAGCGCTCGGAGAGGCCGCGTCTGGAGCAGACGTTGAGGTCCTCGACGAGGGCTTTATAGTTGTCAGTGAAGCTGCCCTCGACTTTGCGCGCGAAGGGCTGCTGTTTCGGAGTTTCGATGGTGATGTGTTTCTCCGCGCCGTTCGAGTTCAGGAACTCGCGGGAGACGTTGACGATGGTGTTGCCCTTCCAGTGCATGGTCAGGTACGGGTTCTCCGTCAC
>ONJD01000036.1 GCA_900317985.1 uncultured Eubacteriales bacterium
GTCGCCGTTGCCGAGCAGTTTTTCCGCGCCGGTCATATCGAGGATGGTCCTGGAGTCGACGGCGGACGCGACGTACAGAGACAGACGGCTCGGGATGTTCGCCTTGATGAGGCCGGTGATGACGTCGACCGACGGACGCTGGGTAGCGATGACCATATGCATGCCGGCGGCACGGGCCATCTGAGCGAGACGGCAGATGGAGTCCTCGACTTCTTTCGGGGTCGCCATCATGAGGTCGGCGAGCTCATCGATGAAGATGACGATCTGCGGCATGACCTCCATATCGGGGTCGCCGGCAGCGATCTGGTTGTAGCCCTTGATGTCCCGGACACCGGTGTCCGAGAACTTCTGGTAACGGTTCAGCATCTCGCGGACGGCCCACTGAAGGGAGCCGGCGGCTTTCGCGGGTTCGGTGACGACCGGGACCAGCAGGTGCGGAATGCCGTTATACTTCGAGAATTCGACCTTCTTCGGGTCGACCATGACGAGTTTGACCTCGTCCGGAGTCGCGTTGTAAAGGATGCTCAGGATCATCGCGTTGACGCAGACCGACTTACCGGAACCGGTCGTGCCGGCGATGAGCAGATGCGGCATCTTGGCGATGTCCATGATGCAGATCTTACCGGAGATATCCTTGCCGAGAGCGACACTGAGCTTGCTCTTCTGAGCGCCCTTCTTGTATTCGGGCGATTCGAGGACTTCGCGCAGATTGACGGCGTCGCGGGACTTGTTCGGTACCTCGATGCCGACGGCGGTCTTGCCGGGGATCGGGGCTATTCGGACACCGGACGCGGCCAGGTTCAGCGCGATATCATCGGCGAGGCCGGTGATCTTCGACAGCTTGACGCCGGCGGCCGGAGCGAGTTCATAGCGGGTGACCGATGGGCCTCGCGCGATGTCGACGAGGGTCGTACGGACACCGAAGCTCTCGAGGACGTCGATGAGCTTCTCTGCGTTGTCGCGGAGTTCCGCTTCGGAACCGCCGCCGAGGTTGAGTTTCGGCGGGTTCAGGCAGTCGAGCGGAGGCAGCTGATATTGTTTCTTGGGCTTCTCGGCTTCGCCGGCAGCCTTTTCCATCTCCGCCATCTGGTTCCGGGCCGCTTCGACGTCGAACTTCTCTTCGACGATGGGCTCGGACTTCGGGCGGGATTGTCTCGGCGATTTGTTGGCGGCCTTCTTGACGATCTCATCGAGGGAACCGCCAACGGCAACACCGTTGTCGTCAAAAGCAGGGGCAGCGTCTTGTGTGGCTTTTGCGGCTGCGGCAGCCGCAGCGGCACTGGCGGCCGTTCCGGCCATCTCCTCTTCCAGCGGCGCCTTCCGGCGTCCGCGGGATTTCTGGAACGAGATCTCTTCCTCGACCGGTTCTTCCTCTTCCGCAGCTTTCGCGCGTCTGCGGCGTTTGGGCGACGGACCGAGGTCGACGTCCGGATTGAAGAGTTCGCGGCGGGCCTGTTTCTCTTCCTGATCTTCCATGCGCTGGGCACGGCGCTCTTCGCGGGCGGCCTGCATGCTTTCATAGTTCTCACGGGTCGCTTCGCCGGCGCTCTTCACCGGGTCGTAGAGCTTCTGGACGAATTTCGCCAGAGTGGTCCCGGTCATGAGCATCAGAGCGACGAATGCCAGCAGGATCAGGGTGATGGCGGCAGGAACTTTCGCGCCGGTCATCTTGAAGATCGGCCAGCCGAAGATGGCGCCGATCGCGCCTCCGCTGGAGACCTCACGTCCGAGTTTGAACGCTCCGGCGACCGAAGATCCGAATTCACCCGGGACCCCGTCGCCGGCGATGACAAAGACGGCGGCACAGATCAAAGCGATCGCAAAACAGGCCTCGATGACCTTATGTTTGATGTTGATCGTGTCTCTGTCATAAGAAGTCATGACCGCAACGATCATCAGCAGGATCGGGAACACATAAGCCATGACTCTGCCGAACAGGCCGAACACGATATCCTGCAGGCCGGTCCAGAGGCTTCCGTCTCCGCCGGGTATGATCGTCACAAACAGCAGGAACAAAGCAACGGCAAAAAGGGCGATCGCTCCGATCTGCTTTCCGTTGGAAGCAGCGGCGCCGGTCTTTGCAGTTTTAGCCGTTCTCTGTGCCGTCTTTTTGGCACCGGAAGTGCCGCGCGGCGCAGAGGTGCGGGACCCACCGGTTTTTTTCGCGGCAGGTCTGCTGTTCGTATTCTTTTTGTTGGAACTTCCCTTCTGGGATGTCGCCATTTGTTTCACCTCGTAAAATTACAGGATCCCCAGTTTCTCAAGCGTGGCCACCGTAATGACAACGGCGGCAAGGATCAGGCAGTAGTAGCCGAAGAACTGGAATTTATCTTTGTTGACGAGCCACTCAAGGAGTTTGATGGCCGCGACACCGACCACGGCGGCAACGATGATGCCGACGATGATAGGACCGATCTCAAGTGCCATGGCGCCGCCCTCAAGGGCGTCTTTGATTTCAAGAACAGCCGCTGCCAGAACAGCAGGGGTGCCGAGGACGAAGGAGTATTCGACCATGTAGTCCTTGTTGACACCGCGGAGCATTCCGGTGGCGATGGTGGAACCGGACCGGGAGATGCCGGGGAACGCGGCGGCAGCCAGCTGCGCCACACCGACCCACCAGGCGTCTTTGCCTTCGACCATCGGACGGATGTTTTTCTTCGTCCGGGCGGCACGGGCACCGGTCAGGAGCAGGATGGCAGTGGTGAGGAAGCAGAAGCCCTCGACCAGGATATCGGAATCGTTCGCAAGGCCTTCGACAAGGTCCTTGAGGCTCTGTCCTCCCCCGACGGGGATGAACAGGAACAGCAGCGGGATGCAGGAGATGAACATCATATAGAGCATGTGACGGTCGTCCGAGACATGCTTCGTGTCGAGTTTTCTCGTGAAGAACTCACCGATCGTCTTCCCGATCTCTTTGATGAGTTTCCAGAAGGTCTTGTAATAGACCGCGATAACGGCGACCAAAGTACCGATATGCAGGAACACGGTCAGCTGCAGAGAACCGTCTCCGGAAAGTCCCATGAAGTGCTGGAACACGGAGAGGTGACCGGAGCTGGAGACCGGCAGGAATTCGGTGGCACCCTGTACGATGCCGAGGATGATCGCTTTGAGATATTCCATCATAGCAGAATGTAGCTCCTTTATAATAAACAATATTCCGAGTCATTATAACAAAATGTAGCGTTTACTTCAAGAGAAAGCACAATTTGTGCCCATTTTCAAAAGATTGTGAAAGATTGTGAAAAAATGTTACATTTGACATTGACAGACTCTTAACACACATCTATAATATGATTGTTAAAAAATTAAACAAGTCGAAAGGATACCAATTCCCATGGGCAAATACGACACCTATGTCGAAGCGTGCACCGCACACTTCAAAGCACTGCTGGAAGAGCAGCTCGAGCGCGAAGACCGCATGGAAGCAGACGACCAGAAGAAAGACTTCGCGAACCTCGACCATATCGTCATCGGCTTCTGCGGCGGCGACGGCATCGGTCCGGTCATCACGGCCGAGTCCAGACGCCTCGTCGAATTCCTGCTGAAGGACGACATCGCATCCGGCAAAGTCGAACTCAAAGATATCGACGGGCTCACCATCGAGAACCGTCTCGCGGTCGGCAAGGCCATCCCGGACGACGTGCTCGCGGAACTCAAGACCTGCGACGTCATCATGAAGGGCCCGACCACCACCCCCACCGGCGGCACCATGGAGAGCGCGAACGTCGCCATGCGTCGTGAACTCGACCTCTATGCCAACGTCCGCCCCACCAAAGTCCCCGCGGAGAACATCGACTGGATCTTCTTCCGTGAGAACACCGAAGGCGAATATGTCCTCGGTTCCAAAGGGTGTGAAGTCCCCGACAAACTCGCTTTCGACTTCAAAGTCACCACAAAGGCCGGTACCGAGCGCATCTGCCGTGCCGCCTTTGAATATGCCAAAAACAACGGCAAAGACTATGTGGCCATCGTCACGAAGGCCAACATCATGAAGAAGACCGACGGCAACTTCACGAAGATCGCCCACGAAGTCGCCAAAGACTATCCGGACATCAAAGCGGAAGACTGGTTCATCGACATCATGACGGCGAACCTCGTCAACCCGGCCAGACGTTCCCAGTTCCAGGTCTTCGTCATGCCGAACCTCTACGGTGACATCATCACCGACGAGGCGGCACAGATCCAGGGCGGCGTAGGCACCGCCGGCTCCGGAAACCTCGGAGACAAGTACTGTATGTTCGAAGCCATCCACGGCTCGGCTCCCCGTATGATCGAGGAAGGCCGCGGCAAGTACGCGAACCCCTGCAGCATGTTCAAGGCTTCCGAAATGATGCTCCGCCATATCGGCTACATCGAGGAGGCTGACAAGCTTTCCAAAGCTCTCGAAATCTGCAACGATACCGAGCGCAAATATGTGATCACCGGCCGCGACGGCGGTGCCACTTGCGAAGAGTTCGGCAACTATGTCATGGAAACCGTCTCTTCCCTCTGATCGATTTAAGGAGTGTACGTTATGGGATCCAAATATGTTTCCAATTCCGTCATCAAACGCCTGCCCCGCTATTACCGCTTCCTCGGATATCTGATGGAGGACGGCATGGTCCGTATCTCCTCGAGAGAGCTTGCGGAACGCATGGGTCTCTCCGCTTCCCAGATCCGTCAGGACCTCAACAACTTCGGCGGATTCGGCCAGCAGGGCTACGGATACAACATCGAGAGCCTCTACAAAGAGATCGGCAAGATCCTCGGCGTCGACAGCGGCTTCAAGACCATCCTCGTCGGTGCCGGCAATCTCGGTCACACCATCGCGCTGCAGATCGAATACGAGAAGCGCGGCTTCGACCTCATCGCCATCTTCGACAAGAAGGAGAGCCTGTCCGGCCAGATGATCAACGGCATCCCGATCCGTTCGTCGAACGACATCGAAGACTTCTGCAGAGACAACGATGTCAAGGTCGCCATCCTCTGCATCCCCTACGAGGCAGCCAAGGAACTCGTCCCCACCCTCGTCAGCAGCGGTGTGGTCGGTTTTTGGAACTTCTCTCATTACAACATCAAAGAAGATTACCCCAATGTCTCTGTGGAAAACGTCCATCTCAACGACAGCCTGATGACGCTCTGCTATCAGGTCCTGCACGAAAACAACTGACCGGGAGGAGCAGATTATGAAACAGATTTTAGATTACATGCCTCTGGACATCGTCCCCCATCCGGACGGATTCGTCATCATTGAGCCGGACAAGAAGGACCAGGACGGTCGCCTTCGCATCTCTTTCTGGTTCTACAACCTGAAGACGATGGTGGTCCAGAAGGTCAAAAAGAACTTCTACACCGAGTGCAAATTCGGCCCTGCCCATGAGAACATCACCCGGCAGATCAACGACTACATCTCCTGCGCGGTCTGTGAATCGCCGAGAGATTATATCAACGTCGTGTTCCCCACCGGCGAGATCGGCATCTTCGATATCGGCGGCACGCTCATCTGGACCGGCGACCTGCTCTACCACGACTGTGCGCTGCGCAGCTGCGCGCCCGACGGCAAGAACATCTGGTGTGCTGTCCCCGACCAGAACGCCATCGTACGCTACTCCACCAAACTGGAGCGCGTGGACTTCCGCATCGGCGGCGTCGACACGCTGGCCTTCGGCCGTCCCATGTCGGTCTCCCGCTACGGCGATGACCTCTTCGTCTGCTGCAAGACGTCCAACAACATCAAGAAGATCTCGCTCAAGAACTATGTCTCCGAGGACTACAAGAAGTTCGAGGAAGGCGTTCTGCGGTATCTTCGCGTCGGCGACAGCGAGATCGTCGTCCTGAACTCCGGCATCTACCTGCTGGACGACTAAAGGAGAACCATATGTTTTCAATGGATCGGGCATCCCAGTGGGATGCCCTTCTCTCTGACCCTGAAGTCCCCGTCATCCTCGCCAATATCGAGGCGGCGATCGACCCCGCGGTCACCGGAAAAGACTACTACCCCGCCCCGGAAAACGTACTGCGCTTCCTTCGCATGGAGGCGCCGGTGAAGTACTGCATCGTCGGCATGGACCCCTACCCCTCCTTCAATGAGCGGGACGGCATCCCCATCGCCACCGGACGCAGTTTCGAGGTCTCCGAACTTTACGGGCAGGGCTGGGACTACAAGATCAAACAGGCCTCTCTGCGGAATATGCTGAAGGCGATCTACTACAATGAGACCGGGACGAACCCGCAGCTCTCGGTCATCCGTGACGAGATCATTTACGGGAAGTTCGACATCCTCCCGCCCACCGACTGGTTCAACGCGATGGAGGCGCAGGGCGTCCTGTTCCTCAACTCCACCCTGACCGTCGAGGCCGGGAAACCCGGGTCCCACCAGAAACTCTGGGAGCCGTTTCGGGCGAAGCTGATTCCCTACCTCGAGCAGATGGGCTGCGTCTTCATGCTGTGGGGCAACAACGCCCAGACCGAAGTGCCGGTCTACCTGAGCGGCGCTGCAAAGACGTCACAGATCCTGACCGCCCCGCATCCCCGCATGGCGGAGTTCGTGACGAACAACACGTTCAAAGACGCGTCCGACATCGACTGGACCGGGACAAAATAACAAGAAGACGGAAAAAGCCTCCGGCGAATGCCGGAGGCTTTTCTTGTGTATAGATGATTACAGCAGGAACTGCGCCAGGATGCGGGTCTCCTTGATCGCCTGCCAGCGATCTTTGAGGTCCTGCGGCGGAAGCGGCGCTTCGATCCAGTCGACGTCGAGGTTCTGCTCTGCCAGTTCGGGGATGGTGTAGACACCGTCCGTGAAGGCATCGTAGGTCATGTCGGTCTTCTGGCCCATGGCGGCGCGGCCGAGTTTGACGAGGTACTTCCGGACGGCACCGATGCCGATCCAGGGCAGCCAGTGCAGGTCAGCCTGGCCGGGCAGCGTGGGCATCATGGAGAGGGCCATACGGACGGCGAGGTTGTTGACTTCGCCCCAGCCGCGGATGAAGAAGAACGGATGCGTAGCAGCGGACTTCGCCGGAGCGGAGTTCTCGCCGACGACGACTGTCATGCCGGGCAGCGCTTCGAGTTCTTCGAGCGTGTAGGCATGGCCGTCATCGCAGATCCAGTACTTCGTGCCGTTCCACTCCGCACCTTCACCAACAATGACATTGAGGTGGCGTTTCTTGGTCAGCGGATAGGTGTAGGAAGCGAAGAAGACTTCGAAGCAGGTGCCGAGAGATGACGGAGTACCGCCGCGGTCGAACTGCTCCATCGCGAACACTTCTTCCGTGGTCCAGCCGTCGATCTTGTCGACTTTCGGGACATGCGGGTTCGTGTAACCGACATACTCTTTGACGCCCGGCCAGTTCTTCTTAAAGCGCGGGGACAGAAGAGTCGGCTCTGCGGGACGGAACGGAACGACTCTCTTTTCGCCGATGATCTCGACGTCCGGATCGCCAAAGCCGCGCTTGTCGGCTTCTTTGATGAGTTCGTTCTCGTTCGGGTCGAAGCCCATGAGTTCGGTGGTGACACGGTCGACTTCGACCGCGTTGGTGCCGCAGATGATGCGGTCGAAGATGACGGGATCGTTCGGGCCGGGGGTGTTGCCTTCGCCGCCGATGATACCATCGATGACGGTGAGGTCCGGCTTGAACAGATACATGATGTCGGTCAGCTTCTTATTGATCTGCCAGGTGTGGTTTCTGGCACGCATGTTGACGGAGTAAGTGCCCATGGAGTTTTTGAAGCCGAGTGTGACGCCGGTGTAGATGTTGCACTTGGTCTTCGGATGGGACACGTAGAGACGCTCGCCGCGGATGACTTCGCCGATGATGTCCGGAACGTAGACTTCCTGGCCGACTTCCGCCTTTGGGCAGAAGAAACGCTGGGTGGGAAGCTCTTCGAAGCAGACGAACTTGGCGTTGTACTTCTTGGCGATGTCGAGGTAACCGGCCATCTTGGCATAGGTCCAGGTGACGAGACCGGAGCCTTCGCCGATGACGATATCGTCACAGAGTTCCGACAGGACTTCCATGGTGGCATCGAAGACACGGGGGTCGGTGGTCTGCGGGATGTCATAGCTGTACCGGTAAGAGGTCTTCGGGGTGACGAAGACGAGGTTCGGTTTGATGAGGACTTTCTGGCCCTTGAATTTGGCCTTCCAGCCGGTGGCCTCATCGAGCTTGTCGAGGGCGCTGCGAACGGTGGCTTTGATGGCCTTGACGTCGGCGCGGTTTTCATAACTCTCTCTGCCGTAGTCGTAAGGAAGGCAGACATAGTTATGGGTGTAGTTCAGTTTTGGCGCTTCTTCAATGACGACAGCGTTATGATCGTATTTCACTCCCATTTCGTCTCCTCCTTAGTCATGATAGATGACGATATCGTCGTCGTGACGGACGAAATCTTCATCGGTAAAGGTCTCTTTCTTCATCTGTCTCTTGAGCGGCAGCCACCACAGGAAGCCGAAGCAGAGGCAGCTGGCGATGGACACACTGTCCTTCTTGCCGAATTCTCTGCCGACCTTCAGGCCGATGTTGAGAGTCTCATGCAGATGAAGCAGGAACAGGACCAGGACCACGACAGGATTCTTTTTGATGATCATCAGGAGCGTGCCGCCGATCCAAAGAAGGATGCACGCGAGATAAGATAATACTGCTACCATTGTTCGTTTCTCCTCTCTTACTTGTCAAGCAAATCGTTTTCGGTCTTCCAGCGCAGCGGGACCCACCAGGTGAAGCCGAAGGTCATGCACATGCACAGGGAGTACAGGAACTTTTCCCCCGCCTCATTGCCGACCTTCAGACCGATGGTGACGGTCTCAAACGCATGCAGCGCGAGGATGCCCAGGACGATCCACGGGAAGCCAAAGGGAGCGGCCAGCGCGCCGAGACTCCAGAGGACGATGACGAGGAAATAGTCCAGCTTTTCGATTTTGGTCAGAAAGGAGAACACAAAATCTCTTAACTTTTTCATAGAATACCACCTTCTCATATAATTCCGAGAACTATACTTGTATAGTTTACGTACATCATCATTATATATAATCCATCGAAAATCATCAACTGATAAACTGACTTTTTGTGGTACTTCTTTTGACTTCTTTCTAACAAATACGTTTGCGATTCCTTTTCCTTACGGCGAACAAAAAGAAAAACCTCCTCACAGGTCCGTGAGGAGGTTTCTGTTATTTGAGGATCTCAGAGAGCGGGACGCCGTTTTCTTTCGCAAGCTTCTTCGCGCTCTCGAATTCGATGGTGGTCTTCTCGACATCTTCGTAGGTCAGGTGCTTCGCGTCGACCGGTCCATAGGGTGTATCCACCGACACAGCTTCACGGTCCATGATGACGCGTTCCTGCAGAGTCACCCGCATACCGATGGCGGACGTCTCGCGGAAGATGATCCGGATGCAGTCGTCCTTCACGTCTTCCCGGCACATGACCGAAAGCGCGATGGCCGGTCTCCCCTTTTTCATGTAGATGGGTGTGTACCAGACGTCGCGCGCGCCCGCTTCAAAGAGCTGTTCCATGCAATATGCCAGCGTCTCTCCGGTGCAGTCGTCGAGGTTCGTTTCGAGTTTGATGATCTCGTCTCTCATGATTCTTTCCCCTTTACGGTCTGGCGATTGATCCTGGCAGCCATGAACCCGGCGCCGAACCCGTTGTCGATGTTCACGACCGCGGTCCCTGCCGCGCAGGAATTCAGCATGGCGAGAAGCGCGGACAGACCGCCGAAGTTGGCGCCGTAACCGACACTCGTCGGACAGGCGACGACCGGCGCGCTGACGAGGCCGCCGATGACGCTGGCAAGCGCCCCTTCCATGCCGGCCACCGTGACGACGGCATTGGCTTTGCGGATGTTATCGACCTGATCGAGCAGGCGATGGATGCCCGCGACGCCGACGTCGTAGTAGCGGTGGACTTCCGCGCCGCACATCCAGGCCGTCAGAGCGGCTTCTTCGGCGACGGGGATGTCAGTAGTGCCGGCGGTGCAAATGGCCACATTGCCGATCTGTTCTCTCGGTTCGCCCACCGTGATGACGCCGGCGTTCTCATAGAACACGGCATCTGGCAGGAGCGCCCTGACCGCCTCATAATGCGCGGCATTGGCTCTGGTGCCGAGCACGAGTCCGCTCCGGTCGTAGATCGCCTTCATGATCTTTGCGACCTGCTCCTCAGTTTTCTGCTCACATAACACGACTTCCGGGAAACCGCTGACCGCTTCCCGGGAATGGTCGACTTTGGCAAAGGTCAGGTCCTCGTAGGAACCCTGTTTCAATTCATTCAAATCCATATCGATCACCCGGACTCACTTCTGCAGGCATTCTGAATCGAGTACTTCGTAGACACGGAAGAACGCCCGAAGGTCCCGCAGGATGTTTTCCACGCCGCCCGGCGTGTTGCTTTCGATGTTCAACGGCATGACGGGGTCATGGACCGACAGTCGGAGCAGGAACCATCCGTCCACTTCCGGTTTGGAAGCGCGGATGCCCTCCGCGTTGTCCGGCGCCACGTCATAGTCGTCGGACTCGGAGACCACCGCCGTCAGGTCGTCGATGACGTTCTGACCGATCTCCCGGAAGTTCTCCGGCAGGATCTTCAGACGGAACTCTTCCGCCTCGACCGGCTCCTGCAGTTCGGCGATGAGGTCTCCGAGGACCTTCCCTTCCCGTTTCAGCTGAGCCGCTTTGATGATGATCTTCGTGGCGAGGTACGCGCCGTCGTCGAGGAAATAGTTTTCCCTCATGGCTGCGTGGCCTGACGTCTCGATGGCGAGCGGCGCGTTGGTCGTCTCCTCGAGGTTCAGACGTTTCGCTTCGTTGATGACATTTTTATAGCCTCGTTTGAACCGGCAGTGCTTTCCGCCAAGGGTCTCTTCGATAAAGATCTTGAGGCCGGACGACGTCACGGAGTCGGTCACGATGGTGCCGCCCTCATTGTCCTCGAGCGCGATGGCGGCCGCGAGGGCGATGAGCGCGTTGCGGTTGATCTCTCTGCCCTTCTCATCGACACAGGCCGAACGGTCGACGTCGGTGTCGAAGATGATGCCGAGGTCGCACCCGTTGCGCAGGACCGATTCGGAGATGGCCTTCATGGCCGTAGAGTCTTCGGGGTTCGGGACATGGTTCGGGAACATGCCGTCCGGCTCCAGGAACTGGCTTCCGGTGATGTCCGCGCCGAGGGGTTCGAGGACCTTCGTCGCATAGAAGCCGCCGGCGCCGTTGCCGGCATCGACCGCGATCTTGAAGTCCCGCAGCGGCCGCGCATAGTCGTCCGCGTTGATGCCTTCACAGATCAGGTTCCGGAGGTGTTCCGCATAGTTGTTCATGTAGGGCGTGTCCGTCACGATGCCGGGTTCCATAGCCGGTTCTTTCGGCGCGTTCTCGGCGAGGGTCAGGATCTCGGTGACATCGGCACCTTCGATGCCGCCCTGTTTCGTGAAGAACTTGAACCCGTTGCGGTTGAACGGGTGGTGGCTCGCGGTGATCTCGACCGCGGCGTCGCAGTCAAAGTTCACGGTCGTCATGAACATGGCGGGCGTCGAGGACAGGCCGCACTTCTTGACGTTCACACCGGCCAGCGTCAGGCCCTCGATGATCGCCTTGGTCAGACGGTCCGCCGAGATGCGGGAGTCGTGCCCGACCGCGACCGTATAGGCGGCGCCGTGCGCCGGCGTGATCCGGTCCTCGAGCCAGCAGGCGAACCCGTAGCCGATGTTGCGCGCCACTTCATCGGTCAGCTGGATCTCCTGTCCGGGGACGCCTTCCGCCGCGATGCCGCGGATATCGGTCCCGCTTTTCAGGACTTGATAGGTCTGTTCTAACATAGCTGCTAATCCTCACTCATTTTCGACTGGAAGCAACTTCCAGATAGTCGTCGATCTTTTCGAACCCGAGGTGTTCATAAAAGGCCTGTTTCTCCGGCCGGCACATCAGGAAGACGCGCTGTTCCGGGAACCGGTCGCAGAGCGCCCGGATGCAGGTGGCCGCATAACGGTACCCCCTCGCTTCCGGCAGGGTCGCGATGGCGCCGAGGAACACGTCGTCCTCGGTAATGACCAGTGCCGCCGCGGTGGACGCCGGGCCCTCCTCCGCGTTCAGCAAAACCAGAGAAGCGGTGCCGTGCCGTACCCGGTGA
>ONJD01000043.1 GCA_900317985.1 uncultured Eubacteriales bacterium
GTATTACTTTGAAAAGAATTGGCGACAGTGCAGCGGCAAAAGGCGAGAATCTACAGAGTATAGAAAAGTATTTCAACAAAGCATGGAAAGCACTTCTCGACTACGACTCTGAAGACTATCAGAACTACTTCGACATTGAGTCCTGGTCCAAAATGTACCTCATGTACGAAGTCTCCAAAACCTATGATGCCTATGCTGGCAGTATCCTGATGCACCGAGACGGTCTCACAGAAAAAGATAAGTTGATTGCCGGACCCGCCTGGGACTATGATGTTGCCTTTGGACGCATGCTTCACAAGTTCTTTGTTGGTATCAGCGAGCCGATGCAGATCAACGCGGAGGGCTGGTATGTCGATCACATCGGCGCGGACCTTTCGGACCAGCCGATCAGTCTCCTCCAGGAGATGCATAAGCACAAGAGCTTCCGCGACCATGTCGCAAAGATCTATAACGAGTACGAATGGGCCTTCAAGGACTGCGCGGCCAACGTGGACCGCCAGAAGGCTCTGCTCAAAGATTCCGCGCTCATGAACAACGAGCGCTGGCTGACGAACAACCTGTGTGCGGATTACGTCGTCGCCCCTAACACGATGCGCGCCATCGGCACCGGGAAGTACAAACTGAATTATCAGGTCACGACGACCTGGGATGACTATGTCGCGAACCTGAAAGAGTGGTGTACCAAGCGGACTCTGTGGCTGTCTGACCACACCTGAACCGCTTACAATAACGAATGGTTATGGATAGGGAGATGTTCGCTATGAAACGCACGTTGAAACTTGTCACGTCGCTATGCCTCAGCATCCTGCTGATCCTCAGCACGCTCGGCATGAGCGCATTCGCAGCTACCCCGAAAGCCCATAAAAACCTGCAGTACAAAAAATACTGCTACCTCGGAGACAGCATCCCCTTCGGCTACGGCCTCGTCTCCCAGGCGGAGAGTTCCGACCCCTTCAGCGTCGGTGTCCGCGTCAAAAACTCTTACCCCGACCTCGTGGGCGATGTACTGGAAGCATCCGCCAAAACGAAAGTCCAGCCCGCCGCCTCTTCCGGCAGCCGGGTGTGCGACTACCGGATCCTCTTTGAACGGGGACTGGGGTACAAGAACCCTTATGACCGTCAGAACGACTGGTACGGGATGAGAAAACCGGAACGGACCGTCCGCCTCCGCGCGATGGGACCGGAGATCTGCAAATGGCTCTCCGACGCGGACCTCGTCACCTTCCAGTGCGGGCTCAATGACATCACGGCCTGCCTGATCAACGCTGCGTACGCAACCGGGATCATCGACCTCGATGCCATCCAGTCACTGGACGGGCTGAACGATGTGCTGAATTATCTGGCGTTCGCGCTCGGCAACCTGCAGAAAGACCCCGTTATCGTCGACAACTTCCTGAACGTGTTCGCGAAGGAGATCGTGGAACTCCGTCAGAACATCCGGATCGTGATGAAAGAACTCGTCGAGATCACTCCCGACGATGCCGACATCCTGGTCGTCGGTTACCACAAGGCCGTCCAGGGCATCCGCGTCATCCCCGGCACCGACCGTTCGCTCCTCTTCGACGTGGTCGATGAAGTCCTGATGTCGTTCAACAGCTACTATAAGACCGTGGCGAAGCAGTATGACAACATCTACTTCGTCGACGCTCCCGACGCGGCTGTCGTCTACCCGAAGGGCACGACCGTTGCCGAATGGCTGAGCGATACGAGTTTCATCCTGATGGGTGTCCATCCCAGCGCGAAAGGACATAAGTACATCGCCAAACAGGTCATCAACAAACTGGATGAGATCAATTCCTGAAGAAGCTCAGGAAGAAATGGAGAGAGTCATGAAAGCGACACAATGGTCCTTTCGGCGGGTCGAAAAGAAATATCTGCTGAACATGGAGCAGTATGAGCGGCTCCGTGTCGCTCTGCGCGACTACATCGTACCGGACGACTACCCGAAAAGTACCATCTGCAATGTCTATTACGACACTCCGGACTATCTTCTGATCAGCCGTTCGCTGGAAAAACCGGTCTACAAAGAGAAGTTCCGGCTGCGCAGTTACGGCGTTCCCGAGGAGACCGGAAAGGTCTTCCTCGAGATCAAGAAGAAGTACGACGGCGTCGTCTATAAGCGGCGGGTGAGAGCCCCCGAAGCGGAGGCGGTCGACTACCTGAGCGGCGGCCCCGCGCCGGACGTGAAGAACAAGCAGATCATGAGTGAGATCGACTGGTTCGTCCACTCCTACAAAGGTCTTGGACCCGGCATGTTCCTCGCTTATGACCGGCTGGCGTTCCGGGGAAAGGAAGATCCGAACCTGCGGATCACTTTCGACTGGAACATCCGCTACCGGACAGACCATATGGACCTCATCTACGGTGACTATGGACGGCTTCTCTATGATGAGGACTATACCATCATGGAGATCAAGATCCCCGGAGCCGCGCCGCTCTGGCTGACCGATATCTTAAGTCAGCAGCACATCTACTCGACGCCCTTTTCCAAGTACGGGCGCTGCTATGAGCAGATGATGAGAGAAAAAGAAAACCATCCACAGGAGGCAGCTACCTATGCTGGATAGCATCACCTATTCCGATAAAGTATTTAGTATGTCGATCCCCATGTTCCTCGCCAGCATTTTCCTGGCGCTGGCCCTTGGCATCGGCACGGCGCTGGTTTTCCAGTTCCGGACAAAACATACAGCCTCAATGGCGACCACACTGGCCATCATGCCGCCGGCGATCGCACTCGTGATCATGCTGGTCAACGGCAATATCGGCGCCGGTGTCGCTGTCGCGGGCGCGTTTGCCCTTGTCCGGTTCCGCAGCCTTCCCGGCACGGCGAAAGAGATCGCCGCCATTTTCGTGGCGATGGCCGTCGGCCTGGCCTGCGGTATGACACAGCTCCTGCTGGCCGTCATCTTCTTTGCCATCATGTCCGTCACGGTCATCGTCCTGACCCTGATCGGCTTTGGCGATAAATCGGCGAAGATGCGCCAGCTGCGGGTCACCATTCCGGAGGACCTCGACTACTATGAGCTCTTCGACGACCTCATGGAGAAGTATACGAAGGAATGGGAACTCTCCCGCGTGAAGACGACCAACATGGGTACGCTCTATGAACTCTGGTTCGACGTCCTGTTGAAAGATGAAAAACAGGCGAAGGAGTTCATGGACGCCATCCGCTGCCGCAACGGCAACCTGCGGGTCATGATGGGCCGTATCGCCGATAAACCGACTCTGTAAGTGGATACGATCGGAATGAGAACAAACAAAAAAGTCTTCTGCGAAAGCAGAAGACTTTTTGTTTTGCTTATATACGTCTCCGGGATCTGAGATTCAATACTTGACTCTGTCGTTGACCGACTTGACGAAGTTCCGGTCCATCTTGTCGACGCGGCGGTCGTACGTGATGAGGCCGTTGATCTCGCCTTCGACGTCGGAGAGCTGGGTGAAGACGCAGGCGGAGAGGCCGCGGGGGATGTTCGCGATGATCCGCTTCTCATAGGTCTTCCTGTAAGCCCGCTGAAGTCGCCATTTCGTGAAGTACATGCGGTAGCCGAACGGGATGGCGTCGCTCAGCATGTGGCCCTGAATGGGGCGGGAGAAGCCGCCGAACTCTGAGAGGAGGTAACAGCGCTCGTCCTTCGGGACCCAGATGGGCGTGAAATAGATGTGCTTTGAGACGAAGTCGCCGGTATGCTGGTCGTGCCAGCCGCTCGTGCGGTCGACGGTCCGGGTGGGGTCTTTCTTCTCGATGAGCTCCGAGATGCGGTCGGAATCGAACTGTCCCCAGCCCTCGTTGAAGGGTACCCACATGGCGAGGGAGACGACGTTCTTGAGGTAGTCGACGGTCTCCATGGTCTCGCGCTCGAACTCGGCCCGGCCCGCGGCGTCGCCCCGGCTGAACAGCTGGTAGGCGGTCTTCGTGTTGTCTTTGAACATGATGTTCAGGAAGGGGAGGACCGCGATCATCAGCGGGTTGTATTTCCCGCCGCCGTTGACCATGTCCTGCCAGACCAGGATGCCCATCTTGTCGCAGTAATAGTACCAGCGCAGAGGCTCGATCTTGATGTGCTTGCGCACCATCGTGAAGCCCATGTCCTTGAGGAGCTTGATGTCCTCGACCATGGCTTTGTCGGTCGGCGGCGTGAGAAGCCCGTCCGGGTAATATCCCTGGTCGAGGACGCCGTTGTGGAAGTAGGGTTCATTGTTGAGCCAGAGGCGCGAGATGCCGTCTTTGTCTTTGCCGACAGAGAACTTCCGCATGCCGAAGTACGAGGTAACGGAGTCCGCGATGAGCCCGTTCGAATTGACGGCCGTGATGCGCAGATCATAGAGAGCCGGGTGTTCCGGCGCCCACAGTTTCGCGTCGGGCATCGGGATGGTCAGCGGGGCGTTCGTTTTGCCCTTGGCCTCCCGGATGACTCTGCCGTTCTCGAGGACTTCGACCGAGACCGTGGGGGAGTCGGAGGTGACCGTGATCTCCACCTGTTCCTTGTCGATGTCCGGGACGATGTGGAGGTCTTTCACATAGCCTTTCGTCACACTCTCGAGCCACACGGTGCCCCAGATGCCGGACTGTCCCGGGTACCAGATGTTCCCCGGTTTCGAGACCTGTTTCCCTCGGGCGATGTACGACGTGTCGGTCGGATCGAGCACCTTGAGAGTCAGGACGTTTTTGCCCTCGTGGAGAGCGCTAGAGACATCGAAGGTGAAGGGGAGGAAGCCTCCCTTGTGAGAGCCGAGGTCCTGTCCGTTCAGGCTGACTTCACAGTAGTAGTCGACGGCCGTGAAGTGCAGGAACGTGACATCTTTGAAGAAGGACCGTTCGACACAGAATTCCTTTTTATAGTAGAGCGCGTCGTGTTCCGTGACCTGCTTTTCCACGCCGGAGAGCTGTGTCTCCGGGGAGAAGGGGACGAGGATGTCGCCCTGGTACTCCGTGAGCTTGTCGAACTCCGGCAGGATGGCATACTGCCACGTGCCGTTGAGGCACTGGTAGCTGTCTCGGCGGAGCTGGGGGCGGGGGTATTCGGCCAGCGGCATCGCATCGACGTCTTTGGTGTATTTTGAGTCGAGTCTCATTGCTTTTCTCCTTTCGAAGAGTCGCAGAACGCTGCTCCGCCGTCTGTCATAAGGTCCGCGCTTCCGAGCTGTGGGATTCCAGTCCTGCGGACGCGCTCGTCCAGTGCGATTATGACATCCGGCGGACATCGTTATGCGCCTTTACTAATTACATTTTACTCAAAGAAGCATTTATTTCCAAATTATTTTAGAAGTACTCAAAATTAGGGGTTGTATTTTCCGGGGAAAGCTCTATAATAGGTTTAGCACTCCGAAGAAAAGAGTGCTAACACCGTTTTAAATTTAGTTTCATATATGGAGGAATCAGTTATGACGATCAAGCCTGTAGCAGACAGAGTGCTCATCAAGACAGTGGAAGCGGAAGAGACCACCCAGAGTGGTATCCTGCTGGCCGCTGCCGCCCAGGAGAAGCCGCAGATCGCGGAGGTCATCGCCGTCGGTCCCGGCGGAATGGTCGAAGGCGTCGAGGTTGCCATGTTCCTGAAGCCTGGCGATAAAGTCATCGTTGGCAAGTACAGCGGCACCCAGGTCAAGGTCGGCTCCGAAGAGTATACGATCGTCCGCCAGTCCGACGTCCTCGCGATCGTCAAGGACTGAGCACGCTTCAGAAGAAATCAAACAAAAGAGGTAATACACAATGGCAAAACAGATCATTTACGGTGAAGAGGCCCGCAAGGCTCTTCAGACCGGTATCGACAAACTTTCCAACACCGTCAAGATCACGCTCGGCCCGAAGGGCAGAAACGTCGTTCTTGACCGCAAATACGGCGCACCGCTGATCACCAACGACGGTGTCACCATCGCGAAGGAAGTCGAGCTCGAAGACGCGTTCGAGAACATGGGCGCGCAGCTCGTCAAGGAAGTCGCCACCAAGACCAACGACATCGCCGGTGACGGTACCACTACCGCAACGCTTCTTGCGCAGGCTCTCGTCCGCGAAGGCATGAAGAACGTCGCCGCCGGTGCCAACCCGATGGTCGTCAAGAAGGGCATCCAGGCCGCTGTCGACGCCGCCATCGAGGCCGTCAAGGCCAACGCCAAACCGGTCTCCAGCTCTGCCGACATCGCCAGAGTCGCGACCGTCTCTTCCGCCGATGAATATGTCGGTCAGCTGATCGCCGACGCCATGGACAAAGTGTCCGCCGACGGCGTCATCACCGTCGAGGAGTCCAAGACTGCGGAAACCACCTGCGACGTCGTCGAAGGCATGCAGTTCGACCGCGGTTACCTGTCTCCGTACATGGCCACCGATACCGAGAAGATGATCGCCGAGATCGAAGACGCGCTCATCCTCATCACCGATAAGAAGATCACCAACATCCAGGAGATCCTCCCGCTGCTCGAGACCATCGTCAAGACCGGTCAGAAGCTCGTCATCATTGCCGAGGACATCGAAGGCGAAGCCCTCGCCACGCTGCTCCTCAACAAGATCCGCGGCACCTTCACCTGTGTTGCCGTCAAGGCTCCCGGCTTCGGTGACAGACGCAAGGAGATGCTCCAGGATATCGCCATCCTCACCGGCGGCACCGTCATCACCTCCGACCTCGGTCTGGAACTGAACACTGCCACGGTCGATCAGCTCGGCCGCGCCGCCCAGGTCAAGATCTCCAAGGACGAGACCATCATCGTCAAGGGCGCCGGCGCCAAAGATCAGATCGCTGCCCGCGTCGAGCAGATCAAGGCTCAGATCGAGACTTCGACCTCTGACTATGACAAAGAGAAACTCCAGGAACGTCTCGCCAAACTCGCCGGCGGCGTCGCCGTCATCCATGTCGGTGCTGCCACTGAGACCGAGATGAAGGAGAAGAAACTCCGCATCGAAGACGCTCTGGCCGCCACCAAGGCAGCCGTCGAAGAGGGTACCGTCGCAGGCGGTGGTACCGCTCTCATCAACGCCATCCCGGCCGTCGCCGCTCTCCTTGAGAAGGAAGAGGACGCCGACATGGCCACCGGCATCAAGATCGTCCTGAAGGCCATCGAAGAGCCGGTCCGCCAGATCGCGAAGAACGCCGGTCTCGAAGGCTCCGTCATCATCGACGCCATCAAAAAGTCCGACAAAGTCGGCTACGGCTTCGACTTCGCGACCGAGCAGTATGTCGACATGTTCGATGCCGGCATCCTGGACCCGGCCAAGGTCACCCGTTCCGCTCTGCAGAACGCCGCTTCTGTCGCCGCGATGGTCCTGACCACCGAGTCCCTTGTCGCGGACAAGCCGGACCCCGCCGCTGATGCCGCGCAGGCCGCCGCCATGGCTGCCGCTGCTCAGGGCGGCATGTATTAAATCGCCAAAAAACACGAAAGCAGCCTTCCATGAAGGCTGCTTTTTTGGTATCATGTGTTAATGGAAAAAAGACACTGTAAGGTCTTGCAATGAGCCCTTTAATACTTTATAGTGTTAAATTAATAAATCAAAAACTCCGGGAGGAGATGCCATCATGATCTGGAACCCGTCCAAAGAGTGCATGGATCGCGATACACTGCACGAGCTGCAGAGCGCCCGTCTGCGCAAGATCGTCGAACATGTCTACTACGGCAACGAGTACTATCGCAACAAAATGCAGGAAGTAGGTCTGGAACCCACCGATATCAACGGGATCGAGGACCTTGCCAAGCTTCCGTTCACCACCTATGAAGACCTTCGTGCCACATATCCGTTCGGCATGAAGTCCGTGCCGCTGTCCCAGTGTGTCCGTCTGCAGTCTTCCTCCGGTACGACCGGCAAACCGAAGATCGCCCTCTACACCCGCAAGGACATCGACATCTGGTCGGAAGGTGTGGCCCGTTCCATGGCCATGGCCGGTGTCACCAACGAAGACGTCGTCCTGGTCTCTTACGGCTACGGCCTGTTCACCGGCGGTCTCGGCGCTCATTACGGCGCGGAAAAACTCGGCGCTCTGGTCATCCCGATGGGTACCGGAAACACGAAGAAACTCATCGATATGCTGATCGACTGCAAGGCGACCGTCATCTGCTGTACGCCGTCTTATCTTCTGCACATCGCCGAAGAACTGGAACGGACCGGCCGTCTCGATGAGATCTCCCTCCGCTGCTCCATCAACGGTGCCGAACCCTGGTCCGACGAGATGAGAGAGCAGATCGAGAAGCGTCTCGGCATCAAAGCTTACGACATCTACGGCCTGACCGAGATCTCCGGTCCCGGCGTCGCCACGGACTGCGATTTCCACAAAGGCCTCCACATCTGGGAAGACCACTTCCTGCCGGAAGTCATCAACCCGGAGACCGGCGAGCAGCTTCCGGAGGGTTCTGAAGGCGAACTCGTCATCACCTGCCTTACCAAGGAGGGGCAGCCGCTCATCCGTTACCGGACGAGAGACATCACCCGTCTCGAATATGAGAAATGTGAGTGCGGCCGGACCATGGCACGCATCCAGCGCTTCAAGGGACGTTCCGATGACATGCTCATCATCAAGGGCGTCAACGTGTTCCCGTCCCAGGTCGAAGCGGCACTGCTCAACGTCGACGGTGTCACCCCGAACTACTTCATGACCGTCGACCGTGTCGGCAACTCCGACACCCTCGAAGTCGCCGTCGAAGTCGAAGACCGTTTCTTCTCCGACGACATGGCAGAACTCGAGAGACTCAGCCAGAAGGTCAAGTCTCAGCTGAAGTCCGCCATCGGCCTCAACGCCAAGATCAAGCTCGTCGAGCCCAACGGCCTCGAACACAGCCAGGGCAAGACGGTCCACGTACTCGACAAGAGAAAACTCTACGATTAAGGAGGCACCACCATGACCGTCAAACAGTTATCCGTCTTTCTGGAAAACCGGGAAGGCCGTCTGCAGCAGATCTTCAACATCCTGAAAGAAGCCAACGTCAACGTGGTCTCTGTCTCTATCGCGGAGACCTCCGATTACGGTATCGTCCGTATGATCGTCTCTGACGTCGACGGTGCTCTGGCCGCACTGAAGGCCCATAACATCACGGCAAAGGTCGTCGACGTGCTCGCTGTCAATATCTCCCATGAGGTCGGCAGCCTGTCGAAGTTCCTGAACGCCATCGCCGACGCCGGCATCAACATCAAATACATGTACGGCCTTTCGACCGGAGACACCGGCGCGTCCATCGCCTTCAAGACCGATGACCTCGAGGGGACCGAGAAGGCCCTCGAATCCCTCGATGTCCAGTACTACACACCCGAGTCCCTCGAAAACGTCGAATAAACAATATTCCATGAGCGCTCCGCATTCGCGGGGCGCTTATTGACTTTTCATGATGTTTGAATTATATTTGCTATGATTACTCATCCTTTTATTAATAAAGAGGAATTCAGCTATGTCCAACGTCATTTCTGAACTGCGCAACACGACAGAGACCTCGAAGCTCTACAAGCTGCGCATGTTTCTGGCCAGCGATATCTTCTGTGCGCTGATCGTGGCCTATGCCTTTGTGATCATCTGCTTCAACTGGATCATTCCCGGCGCCTTTCTGCTGGCGGTCATCACGGGCTTTGTGTTCATCCTGTCGGATGACATCGTGTCCGTGTTCCTGCCGATCATGCTCATCGCGTCCTTCGGCATCCAGGCGAACGACTCCCTCTGGGACTACATGGCACTGGCACCGGTCGCGGCGTTCCCGATCTTCGCCATCCTGTTCCACCACATTTTCTACCGGGAACGGGACAAATCGAAGGTGAAGAGACCGGGTGCTCTGCTCCTGCCGATGATCCTCGTGTCCATCACGAACTTCCTCGGCGGCATCGGCACCATTCCGGTAAAGTCCTACTTCAGCCCGACGTCGCTCATCTATATGTTCGCCCTCGGCTTTATGATCGTCATCGTGTATTTCCTCAACTACAACCATCTCGGGGCGGGGAAGAACTACACGACTCGCATCGACAAGCGCATTGCCAAAATCGCCTGCTGGCTCATGTTGTTCCTCATCCTGGCCACGCTGGAAGGCTACGTGGAGCGCTGGGCAAAGTTTATCGAAGACCCGGGCATCCTGTACTTCCAGTGGCGGAACAACGCGAGCACGCTCATCATGATGGCGATGCCCTTCGCGTTTTACATGTCCGCGCGGAGATTCTGGTATATCCTGCTGCCGTTCTTGTCTTACGGCGCCATGATCATGCTCGGTTCCCGCGGCGGTCTCATCCTCGGCGGTTTCGAGCTCCTGATCCTCATCATCGTCGACCTGGTCCTCGACAAACGGCACCGGAAGTACATCGGCGCCATCCTCGCCGTCATTTTTCTGAGCTTCCTCTTCATGTTCCCGCAGATCGAGCAGCTCATGGAATACACGCTGAACCGCATGACGGCCGCCGACCAGTACAGCATCCGTCTCGGCCTCTGGCGCCGTTCCGTGGAAGACTTCCACCGCAATCCCATCTTCGGTATGGGCCTCGGCTACATGGGCAACCGGGACATCCACCATCGCGTAGTAGCGTTCACCCGGATGCTCAGCCTCTTCCACCGGATACGGCTGCGATTCCCGGTAGAGGCGCTCGGCTGTGGGGCCGAACGCTTTCGTCTCGAGCCTGCTCACGGGAATGTGGATGTGCCCCCACATGCGCAAGGGCTGCGTGGGCCTGTGCAAATGCGAAAAGGTGATGTACGTCACCACGCGCGGCATG
>ONJD01000003.1 GCA_900317985.1 uncultured Eubacteriales bacterium
GACAGCGACCCACAGTACCGTGGCGAGTCCCAGAATGAAGAACGAGTTCATAAGGTTCGAAACTACGTTCTTTCGGCGGCCGAGACCTCCATAGAAGAAGCCGAGGGCGGGGGTCATGAGAAAGACGAATGCTGCTGAGATGAGTACCAAAGCGGTATCTCCGGTGTTCATAGTGGATGACTCCCTTCTGAAATGAAATGTAACAAACAAAGAAAAGACGCCTCCGGACCCTTGCGGATCCGAAGACGTCTTCGCCTTTGATGCGACTATGATACCATCCAAAATGAAAAAATGCAAGAAGAATTTTTCAAAAGTAAGAAAGTCTTGTCACAAGTCCCGATATCCTTTACAATGTGGGCATAGAAAAGAACCTGCAGACAGGGGAGTATAGTATGCTGTTTTTCGGTTATCCAAAATGCTCGACGAGCCGTAAGGCGGAACAGTGGCTCATCGCCAACGGAATTGCTTATGATTTTCGGGACATCAAACTCGAGAACCCGACCCGTGCTGACCTCGAGGTCATCTGGGACCGCAGCGGCCTGCCGCTCGACAAGCTGTTCAACACGCACGGGCAGCTCTACCGCCAGATGGAACTGTCGAAAAAACTGAAGACGATGACCGACGACGAAAAACTCGATCTGCTGGCAACCGACGGCATGCTCGTCAAACGGCCGATCTATCTGGACCCGAAGTTTGCTCTGGTCGGGTTCAAAGAGGCGGACTGGGCGGAAAAACTGCTCTGAGATGCCCGCAAAAGAATGAACACAAAAAGAGATCCCGTACCCTCGGAAAGAGGATACGGGATGTTTTTTGTTTCGATCAGATGTGGAACCGCATCTGCGTGTCGGAGATCTCCTTGAGGTCTTCCGCGTGACGGGCCAGAAGGGCGTCGATCTTGGAGGACGGGTCGAGGAGCGGCCCGATGGAGACGTCGTGGTTGATGGCGTCGATGAGATAGGCGGTGAATTTGGCCATGTCGACGTCGACATACCAGTCTCTGGAAAGGAGGTCGGGGGCGCGGTAGATGGTGTTGGTGCAGAGGATCTTGTCGATGGTACCGTTCTTTTTGCATTCGTCGAACTTGTCCAGGCCGCTCGTGAAGAGGCCGAAGGAAGTACAGACATAGATCTTGTTCGCGCCGAGGTTTTTGAGTTTGCTGCAGACGTCCAGCATGGACTCGCCGGAGGCGATCATGTCGTCGACGACGATGACGTTCTTGCCTTCGAGGGAGGAACCGAGGAATTCGTGGGCCAGGATGGGGTTCCGGCCGTCCACGACACGGGAGTAGTCGCGGCGTTTATAGAACATGCCGAGGTCGACACCCAGCGCCGTCGCAAAGTTGATGGCACGGTTCATGCCGCCTTCATCGGGGGAGACGACGACCATGTTCTCTTTGTCGAGACGGATGTCCGGGGTGGACCGGATGAGGGCCTTCAGCATCTGATAAATAGGAGAAACGTTTTCGAAGCCGTGCAGCGGGATGGCGTTGCAGACTCTGGGGTCGTGCGCGTCGAACGTGAGGATGGAGTCGACACCGTAATCGACGAGTTCCTGCAGCATCATGGCGCAGTCGAGGGACTCGCGGTTGGTCTTGCGGTGCTGTCTGCCCTCATAGAGCATGGGCATGACGACCGTGACACGGCGTGCCTTGCCGTTGATGGCGGCGAGGATGCGCTTCAGGTCGGCATAGTGATCGTCCGGACTCATGGGGATCTCTGTGCCGCGCATTTTGTAGGTGACAGCGTAGTTGAAAGCGTCGATCAGGATGAACAGGTCATAGCCGCGAACGGTCTGTTCGATGACGGCTTTGGCTTCGCCCGACGCAAAGCGGGGAGCACTGTACTTGATGAGGAAGGAGTCCTCGGCATAACCGGCGATGTGTACACCATCGTCCTGGTCAAGGGTCTCTTTCCGCCAGTCGACGATGTATTTGTCGATCTTGGCCGCGATCTCTTCCGTGCCTTTCATGGCGATGATCCCGAGTTTGCCGTAAGGGATCTTCGTGAAACCTGAATGTTCAGGAATATTTGCTGTCATGGATAAATTCCTCCTATTCCATTTTGCGCGAAGATTTTAACATATGAACGGGTATCGATACAAGCCTGTCAAATAACCAAAATTGTCTCGGTTTTGCACTTTTATTCCGACTAATTGTTGAAAAAGCGTCAGTTTCGGGTATGTAAATCACATTGTTACGTTCTGATTTTCGTCAAACAGGAGGCGATTTGTACGACATTTGCTATACACAGCCAAGAAACTGTTAAAAAATAAACATGAAAAGTCGCAATAAAATAGGTATTGATTTGTTGAAAACGAACATACCTATTTGGTATAATACACGCGTTAAGAAGAGCCGTCTCAGGATTGTGCCATTCAATCGAAGGCTCCCATTAATAATCTTTAGAAAGGGTGATGTTGACAATGGCCTCTGAGATGATCAACAAGGTTCTCGAAGCAGAAAAGAAAGCTGCGGAAAGAGAAGCCGATGCCAAGGCGAAAGCCGCGGACATCATCAAAACAGCAGAGGCGGAAGCAAAAGCTGCCACAGATGCTGAAAAAAAGGCCGCTTTAGAGGAAGGCGACCGGGTCGTTGCAGAAGCGAAACTTCAGGCGGAAGCAATCTATTCCAAAGCCAGAGCAGAAGTTCAGGGTCAGATCGAGAACCTGAAACAGCTTGGCAACGATAGACGTGATGTCTCTGCAGAAGCAGTTCTGAAGACCATCATTCCTCAGGACTGATTTTCGATTTTCGGGAATCAGTATTTTATTTTGACGAAAAGGAGGTGTTTTCTCTATGGCAATACTCGATATGAAGCGTATTGAGATCCTCGGTCTGCAGAAGGACCGGAAAAACATCATCGAGTTCCTTCAGCGACAGGGCTCTGTCCAGCTGGACGAGATGAATGAGGAGAGCGGTCACTTTACCAATCTTCCCACGGCTTCTACCGTCACTCAGCTGGAGAAGTACGAGTCGATGGTCGACAGTGCTGTGGAAGTCCTCGACAAGTATGCTCCCGGAAAAGGCAGCATGCTCGATTCGTTTGCTTACAGAACGGCAATGAGCACATCCGAGTTCCTGGAAAAGTCCAAAGACGTGGATGAAACGCTCGGCAAGTGCCAAAAGATCAATGCGCTTTATAAGAAGATACAGGACAGCCGCGTGGAGATCGCGCGGGCCGAGACGGCCATCGCCCAGGTCAGACCCTGGGAGACCCTCGACATCCCGTCTTCTTTCAAAGGGACCGCTGACACATGCGCATTTATCGGTACCATCGCTGAACCGCTCGACCGGGAAGGCGTGCTGACCAAGATCGCGGAAGTGGATCCGGAAGCACAGGGCGAAGTCGAGATCGTCTCTTCGGACAAGAACCAGACCTGTCTTGTAGCACTCTGCCATAAAGATAATGCTAAAACCTTTGAACAGGCACTGCGTACGGCCGGTTTCGTCTCGGTCTCCGACGCCACCAAGCATCCGCCGAAAGTGCGGATCGAGCGTATGGAGAAGAAGATCGAAGACTGCAACGCACAGATCGCCGAAGCGGAAGAAGCCATCAAGAGCTATGGCGACGCCCGTGACGACATCGCGTTCCTTCGTGATTATCTGACGATCCGTACGGACAAGTACAAAGTCCTGGACAAAGTCTCAGTCGACGACTCCGTCTTCGTCCTGACCGGCTATGTGCCGGAGATCAAAGCAGACGACCTCAAGAAGAAGCTGGAAAACCACTTCGATATCGCGGTCGATCTGAAGGACGTGGACAATACGTCCGAAGATGTCCCCGTTGCCATCCTCAACAACAAGATGGGCCAGACGATGGAGAGCGTTACGAACATGTACGCGCTCCCGTCGCGCAAGGACATCGACCCGAGCTTCATCATGACCATCTTCTACTATTTCCTGTTTGGTCTGATGCTCGGCGACGCAGGCTACGGTATCATTATGATCATCCTTTGCCTGTTCGTGAAAAAGAAATATAAACCGGAGCCCAACAAGAGAGCCCTTGTCAACTACGGACTTGGCTGTGGTATTTCCACCACGTTCTGGGGCGCCATGCAGAACAGCTGGTTTGGCGATTTGCCGAAGTGGATCGCGAACAACCTGAAGAGCAACGATCCGACGGACTTCCTTTCCGTCCATCACCTCTACTGGTTCGATCCGCTGCAGCATACCACCCGCTTTTTGCTGCTCTGCTTCCTGATCGGTATCCTTCACCTCATCCTTGCCAACTGCGTCAATCTTTATAAGATGGGCAAACAGGGCATGATGTTCGAAGGTCTCGTGGAAACCGTTCCGATCATCCTCATCCTGATCGGTGTCATCCCGCTCGTCAACAGTTTCATCGGCGGCGGCGCTCTGGCAGAGATCGCGTGGACAAGGCCCATCGACAACATGATCAAGGCCGCGTCACCCGTTCTCAACACGATGGCCATCGTTGGTGCCATCGGCGTGGTCCTCGGACCGGTCATCATCCGTATCAAGCAGAAGAGCTCTATCGGAAAGGTCGCAGCTGGTTTTGGCAGCGGTCTCTATGGCCTCTACAATACCGCTTCCGGTTATCTCGGAGACATCCTTTCCTATGCAAGACTTCTTGCACTGGGTCTTTGCACGGGCGTTATCGCTTCAGTCGTCAATCAGCTGGGCGCGACCCCGGGCGGTGGACAGTGGTTCATCTTCATCCCGATCTTCATCATCGGACATACGATCAACCTCGGCATCAACCTGATCGGTGCCTACGTCCATACCAACCGACTCCAGTACGTCGAATTCTTCGGCAAGTTCTATGAGGGCGGCGGAAAAAAATTCGAACCGCTGTCTGCTCAATCTCAAACTTTCGTATTCAAGGAGGAAAATTAATATGGAAAACCTTGGTGTTGCATTTGCTATTTTAGGCGCAGCTTTCGCAGCTATGTTCGCAGGCATGGGTTCTGCCAAAGGCGTAGGTACTGTTGGTAAATCCGCTGCCGGTGTCATCACTGAAGACCCGGGCAAATTCGGCCGTGTCCTCATTCTTGAGATCCTTCCCGGTACCCAGGGCCTCTACGGCTTCCTGGCCGCATTCATGATCATGAACAACATCACTGTCGGCATGCCTCTTTCTCAGGGCCTCGGCCTCTTTGCCGCTTCTCTTCCCATCGCTTTCGCAGGCCTCGTCTCCGCGATCCATCAGGGCCGCGCTGCTGCCGCTGGCTGCGGACTCGTTGCCAAGAGACCCGAAGGTTTAGGTCAGGCGATCATCCTTGCCGCCATGGTCGAAACTTACGCCGTTCTTGCTCTCCTTATCTCCATCCTTCTCATCGGCAGAGCTGTCTGATGATATTAAAGGTAAAGAAACAGGAGGGTCGTAAATGGCAGGGTTAGATAAAATCATTGAACGTATCACTCAGGACTCTGCAGTCAAGTGCGAAGGTATTCTGAAAGAAGCCACCGCACAGGCGACCAGTCTGAAAGCAGACGCTGCCGCTGCCTCCAAGAAAGATGCCGACTCGGTTCTTGCCAAAGCCGCGAAGCAGGCGCAAGCCATCGTGGAAATGGCCGAATCCGGCTCTGCTGTGGAACAGAAAAACGCGCTGCTCGACGCCAAAGTCGGTATCATCGACGAGGCGGTCGACTATGCCAAGACGAAGCTTGCCGGTGCCGGCGATGCCGATTATTTCGACACCGTCATGAAACTGGTGAAAGCTTACGCGCAGGATGCTGAGGGTATTATGTACTTCAGCCAGAAGGACCTTTCCCGCCTTCCCGCAGGTTTTGCGGAGAAGGTCAGCGACGCCACCAACGGCAAGCTGAAAGTCTCTTCTGAGCCCAAAAACATCGACGGTGGTTTCATCCTCGCCTATGGCGATATCGAAATCAACTGCAGTTTCGATGCGCTGATCTCTGAGAAGATCGACGTCATCAAAGATACACTGAATAAGATCATTTTTGCCTGAAACCGGCAAATTGCAAAGGAGGAGCGTAAATGAGTTTCTTGAATAAAAAGCAAGACACAGACTACGCCTACGCAGTTGCCCGGGTCAGGTCGAATGAGCTGAAACTTCTGACAGAGGCAGACACGGAACAGCTGATCGAAGCTCCGTCCTACGATGAGGCGATGCAGAAGCTCGCCGATTCCGGCTGGGGAGAGATCAGCAAAGATACTGACTACGCGGCCTATCTGGAAGATCATTTCGCAAGCCACTGGGCTTTTCTGGAAGAGATCCTCGATGATGTCCATGAACTGGACCTTCTGCTCATCCAGAACGATATGCAGAATCTGAAAGCCGCGCTGAAGAATCTTCTTCGTCCGGAACCTGCAGACGGCGTCTATTCGAAAGCGACGGTCTATGACACCGACGCGCTCGTAGAAGCTGTCAAAGTCAAAGAGTGGGGCGATCTCCCCGAATTCATGCAGGCGACCGCACAGGAGGCCTACGATGTGCTCACCACGACCAGGAACGGTCAGCTGGCAGACGCCATCATCGACAGAGCCACCCTGGAGCGCATCCTGTATCTCGGGAAGAAGTCCGGAAGCTCTGTGCTCGCGAACATCGCCGAGCGGAAAGTTGCCACTGCGAACATCAAAACAGCCCTTCGTTGTGCCAATACCGGCAAGACCAGGGACTTCATCGATTCTTCGCTGGCAGAATGCGAAACGCTGAACAAGGTCACTCTGACCGAGGCTGCCCTCAACGGCGCGGACACCGTCCTCAATTACCTCGAGATGACTGACTACAAGGAAGGCGCAGAACAGTTCCGCGAGAGCACTTCAAAGTTTGAGAAATGGTGCGACGACCTTCTGATGGAATGCGTCTCCGAGGCGAAATTCACGCCGTTCGGTGTCGAGCCCATCGTCGCGTACTATGTCGCGAGCGACGCAGAAGTGAAAACAGCCAGAATCATTCTTTCCGCCAAGAAGAACAATCTTTCCAAAGACTTGATCAGAGAGAGGGTGAGAACGCTATATGTATAAAGTCGCAGTAATCGGAGACAAGGACAGCATTTACGGCTTTGCCTCCATCGGACTCGATATCCATCCGTGCGACGATCCCGCCGAAGCCATCCGGGACATCCGGAACATGGCCGAAGTCGGTTACGGGGTCATCTATATCACGGAGAGTCTTGCTTCCCAGATCGAATCGGAGCTGGATCTCTATCGCGAGCGTCCTCAGCCTGCTATCATCCCGATCCCCGGTGTTCAGGGGAACACGGGTCTTGGTATGCAGAATGTAAGTGGATTTGTCGAACAGGCAGTTGGTTCTGACATCCTTTCCGACGCGTAATTGCGTATACGAAATTAAAGCCGAAACTATGAAAGGCGAGTGAATAGAAATATGGCCAAAGGTAGAATTACCAAGGTCGCCGGCCCCCTTGTCGTCGCGGACGGCATGCGGGACGCCAACATGTACGACGTTGTTCGCGTTGGTGAAGAGCGACTGATTGGTGAGATTATCGAAATGCACGAGGACCGTGCGTCCGTCCAGGTCTACGAAGAGACTTCGGGACTTGGCACCGGCACGGAAGTCGTGTCGACCGGTGCGCCTTTGAGCGTTGAGCTCGGCCCCGGTCTGATCACAACGATTTACGACGGTATCCAGAGACCGCTGGAAAACATCCGCGCGATGATCGGCAACAACCTCCAGAGAGGTGTTGAGGTCCCGTCTCTGAACCGTGAAAAGAAATGGCACTTCGTCCCCTGCGTCGCTGCAGGCGACACCGTCGTGCCCGGTGACGTCGTCGGTACCGTCCAGGAGACCGAAGTCGTCAACCACAAGATCATGGTACCCCCGAACTTCAAGGGCGGCACCGTCAAGTCCATCGCGGAAGGGGACTACACGGTCGAAGAGATCGTCGCGACCCTCACCACCGCCGATGGCGCCGAAGAGCAGGTTGGTCTCATGCAGAAATGGCCGGTCCGTGTCGGTCGTCCCTACAAGAACAAGATCAACCCCGACATGCCCCTGATCACCGGTCAGCGCGTCGTCGACGCGATGTTCCCGATCGCCAAGGGCGGCGTCGCGGCCATCCCCGGCCCCTTCGGTTCCGGTAAGACCGTTACCCAGCATCAGCTGGCAAAATGGGCGGAAGCTGAGATCGTCGTCTACATCGGCTGCGGTGAGCGCGGCAACGAGATGACCGACGTTCTGAACGAGTTCCCCGAGCTGATCGACCCGCATACCGGCAAGTCCCTGATGGAACGTACTGTTCTGATCGCGAACACCTCCGATATGCCTGTTGCTGCCCGTGAAGCTTCTGTCTACACCGGTATCACCATCGCCGAGTACTTCCGTGACATGGGTTACTCCGTAGCCCTCATGGCCGACTCCACTTCCCGTTGGGCTGAGGCTCTCCGTGAAATGTCCGGCCGTCTGGAAGAGATGCCCGGTGAAGAGGGTTATCCCGCATACCTGGGCTCCCGTATCGCTCAGTTCTACGAGCGTGCCGGCCGCGTCATCTGCCTTGGTGCAGACGGCCGTGAAGGTGCCCTTTCCGCCATCGGCGCCGTTTCGCCTCCCGGTGGTGACATCTCCGAGCCGGTCTCTCAGGCCACCCTGCGTATCGTCAAGGTGTACTGGGGTCTCGATGCCGCTCTCGCATATGAGCGTCATTTCCCGGCCATCAACTGGCTGACTTCCTACTCTCTGTATGCAGATCAGCTGGGCAACTGGTTCAACACCAACGTTGCCGAAGACTGGATGGCTCTTCGCGGCAGAATGATGACCATTCTGACCGAGGAAGCATCCCTGAACGAGATCGTCCAGATGGTCGGTATGGACGCCCTGTCCGACCCCGACCGCCTGAAGATGGAAGCTGCCCGGTCCATCCGTGAAGACTTCCTGCATCAGGACGCATTCGACGATGTCGACACGTATTCTTCTTCCAAGAAGATGCATTACATGATGACCATGGTCCTTGCGTTCTACGACAAGGCCCTCGACGCTCTCCAGAAGGGCGCGGACATCAAAGATCTCATCGATATCCCGGTCCGTGAGACCATCGGCCGTTTCAAGTACATTGAAGAAGCCGCCATCGACGAGAACTTCAACAAGATCATGGAGACGCTCGACAATGAGATCGGCGCGGCTCTCACCAACGAACTCGGTGAGATCGAGCTTGCCAACGGCGAGACCCGCCGCTGCCGCGTCCTGGAAGTCGACGGCACCAACGCTGTCGTCCAGCTGTTCGAAAGCTCCACCGGTATCAACCTCGATGAGTCCAAGGTCCGTTTCTCCGGACGTCAGATGGAACTGGGTGTGTCGGAAGACATGCTTGGTCGAGTCTTCGACGGTCTGGGTCGTCCGATCGACGGCGGTCCCGAGATCATCCCCGAAAAGCGCCTTGACGTCAACGGCGCTCCCATGAACCCCGCTGCCCGGGCATTCCCGGCAGAGTTCATCCAGACCGGTATCTCCGCGATCGACGGACTGAACACTCTGGTCCGCGGTCAGAAGCTGCCGATCTTCTCCGCATCGGGTCTTCCTCATATGAACCTCGCTGCGCAGATCGCCCGTCAGGCAAAGGTCCTCGGTAAAGACGAGAACTTCGCCGTTGTCTTTGCTGCTCTGGGTATCACCTTCGAAGAGTCCAACTACTTCGTCGAATCTTTCCGTGAGTCCGGCGCTCTTGACAGAACCGTCATGTTCTCCAACCTCGCGAACGACCCGGCCGTTGAGCGTATCGCCACCCCGAAGATGGCCCTCACCGCTGCCGAGTACCTCGCATTCGAGAAAGACATGCACGTCCTCGTCATCCTGACCGACATCACGAACTATGCGGATGCTCTCCGTGAGGTCTCCGCAGCCCGTAAGGAAGTCCCCGGACGCCGTGGTTATCCCGGTTACCTGTACACCGACCTTGCCACCATGTATGAGCGCGCAGGCCGTCAGCTGGGCAAGACCGGTTCCATCACGATGATCCCGATCCTTACCATGCCCGAAGATGATAAGACCCACCCGATCCCTGACCTTACCGGTTACATCACTGAGGGCCAGATCATCCTCTCCCGTGATCTTTATCGTAAGGGCCTGCAGCCCCCGGTCGACGTTCTTCCGTCCCTGTCCCGTCTGAAAGATAAGGGTATCGGCGAAGGCAAGACCCGTAAAGACCACAAGAACACGATGAACCAGCTCTTTGCCGCGTATTCCCGTGGTAAGGACGCGAAAGAACTCATGACCATCCTTGGTGAGGCCGCTCTGACCGACATCGACCTCCTTTACGCCAAGTTTGCGGACGAGTTCGAACAGAAGTATGTTTCTCAGGGCTACGACAACGACAGAAGCATCGAAGAGACCCTCGACATCGGTTGGGAACTCCTTCGTCTGCTCCCGCGTTCCGAGCTGAAACGTATTTCCGACAAACTTCTCGATGAGTATTACGATGCATAATCAGGAGGCATAATAGTGGCAATTCTCAACGTCAACCCGACGAGAATGGAACTCACCAACTTGAAGGGTAAGCTGAGTACCGCGACTCGCGGCCACAAGCTCCTGAAAGACAAGCGCGATGAGCTCATGCGAGAATTCATCGACCTTGTGCGTGAGAACAAAGAGGTCCGCCGCGAAGTGGAGGCCGGCATCGCCAAAGCCAACCAGCATATGGCCATTGCCCGGTCTGTCATGTCCGACGAGTCCCTCAATGTTGCACTGATGCTTCCTATGCAGGAAATGAGCCTCGACATCTCCAGTAAGAACGTCATGTCCGTCAACATCCCGGTCTTCGACATCCAGTACAAGACCGCCGATGAGAACGACATCTACTCTTACGGTTATGCGTTCACTTCCAGCGACCTTGACGACGCCGTCAAAGCATTGTCCGACATCATGCCGAAGATGATGCGCCTGGCTGAGATCGAAAAATCCTGCCAGCTGATGGCCGCCGAGATCGAAAAGACCAGACGTCGCGTCAACGCACTCGAACACGTCCTCATTCCGAACTACCAGGATACCATCCGGTACATTCGAATGAAGCTCGACGAGAACGACCGTGCTACCACGACCCGACTGATGAAGGTCAAAGATATGATGCTGGAAGAAGCTCATCACTACTCGGAACGGGAATATTGAACAAAAGTAAGCGGCTGAGACGTTTTGTCTCAGCCGTTGCTTTTTTATGTGACTTTTGATAGAGTATATAGGATTTTATAGATATCTGTATTTTTCTTATATAAGAAGGAGGTGAGACCGGTGTCGGAAAACAGCGGCATGTTCCAGCGGTTTGTGAAAAACTACGTGAAGTATCTGCGGGCAAAGACCAAGAAGCAGGTGGGGAACGACTACTGGGAGAAGTATATCGCCGAACACCCCGCGGAAGAGGGCGCGAACCGGTCTGCCCTCAAACAGGCGGTCCTGAAAGAGTACCGGGACTCCGAACAGTACATGACGGACCTCGACATGGCGCTCTGGAACAACGAAGAGCTCCAGGGCATCCTCACCGAGGACCCCGAAGAGATGGCGAAGCTGAAGTCCATCTTCGACAGTGAGATCGGTCTCATCCTTCGTCGACTTCCTCACACAGAAACTCGAGAAATACTTCACGACACAGCGGGTCCGGGTCTTCACGAAGAGTATGGACGGCAACCCGGTCTCCGTCAGCTGGCTGAACGCCGACAACGTCGGGGACTACCTGCGCGTCTACGGCGACATCGGACTGCTCGAACCCATCCTCTACAAATACGTCCTTCAGGGCATGCCTCCCGCATACAGCTTCGCGCTCGAGGTGTCCCATCGCTATAAACTGCCGAAGACCGGCGCATTCGTGTCGAAGTCGGCAGCGGAGATCACGGCGGCGGGCCTCATGGGCAACGTCTACCGCGACCTCTATGATCGCTTCACGACCGAGTACGTCGTCGCTCTTCTCAAGAAGAACGGCCGTTACGGGAAGCTCATGAAGCACTATGAGAGCGAAGTCAAGCGGCTCCGCCATCTCCATGAGAACATGCTCCGGGAGATCCCGGACAACTATATCGATCTCTACCCGCTGGCACGGCGCATGGACCGTCATTTCATCATCCACGCCGGCCCCACGAACAGCGGCAAGACCTACCAGGCCATCGAAGCGCTGAAAAAAGCGGAGACCGGCATCTACCTCGGTCCGCTGCGTCTGCTCGCCTATGAGCAGTTCGAGGCGATGAACATGGACATGGTCCCCTGCAATCTGCTGACCGGGGAAGAGACCATCGACGTGCCCGGTGCCCGCCACCAGGCCTCCACCGTCGAGATGCTGAACCTCTCCACGATCTACGACTGTGCCGTCATCGACGAGGCACAGATGATCGCCGATAAAGACAGAGGCGGCGCCTGGACCACCGCGGTCCTGGGTGTCTGTGCCGAAGAAGTGCATATCTGCTGCGCGATGAACGCGGTGGAGCTTCTCATCCATCTCATCGAGGACTGCGAAGACACCTATGAGGTCGTCTACCACCAGCGGCAGACGCGTCTCGCCCTCGACAACGAGAACTTCGACTTTCCGGGTTCTGTCCGCGAGAAGGACGCCCTCATCGTGTTCTCCCGCCGGAACGTACACGCCGTGGCCTCGGAACTCCAGCGGCGCGGCGTCCTCTGCAGCGTCATCTACGGCGCGCTGCCGTACGATGTCCGCCATGAGGAGGCCCGCAAGTTCATGAACGGGGAGACCCAGGTGGTCGTCGCGACGGACGCCATCGGCCTCGGCATGAACCTGCCCATCCGCCGCATCGTCTTCCTCGAACAGTCGAAGTTCGACGGGGAAGAGGTCCGCTATCTGAAGCCGGATGAAGTCCAGCAGATCGCGGGACGCGCCGGACGGCGGGGCATGTACGAGATCGGCTTCGTCAACTCGTTCGGCGAAAAGCGGTTCATCCGCAAACAGCTCCTGACCGAGAACCCCGCTCTGACCTCAGCGGTCATCGATTTCCCGCCGTCCCTGCTCGGACTCGACGCGAGCCTGTCCGACATCCTGAAACGGTGGAACGACATCCCGGAAAAAGAGGGTTACCACAAAGCGGACCTCACGCTGAAGATCGAGCTCTGCGAACTGCTCGAAACGCTGTCCGATGACAAAGATCTCATCTACCGGTTCCTGTGCATCCCCTTCGACGAAAAAGAGGACGCGCTCCGCGAACTCTGGGTCCGGCTGTTCCTGCAGGAACAGGCAGGGGAGACGGTCCGGGCGATCGACTATCTGCCGTACTCGGGCGAACTGCCGAACAAAGTGGATCTGCAGGACCTCGAATACGCCTACAAGGTCTGCGACCTCATCTATTACTACCTCGAACGCTTCGGCAACGACGAAGAACTGCCGGCGGTCCGGGAAGAAAAACGGGTCATCTCCGAGGGCATCACCGAGCTCCTCGAGAAGCAGCAGCTGCCGGAAAACCGGTGCAAACGCTGCGGCCGGAGACTGCCCTGGAATTACCGATACCGGGTGTGTGAATCCTGCCATCTGAGGGCCCGCACGGGCTATGGCAGAAGAAGACGCCGGTAAATCGCCAAATAATGCTTGACTTTAGCGTAGTAATACGGTAATATGCTACTAAACTAAAGTAACACAGGAGGACACTATGCTCGACGAAGGCATCCTGAAAACGGAAGAACGGGCGGCGATCACGCTCCGTACTCTCTACTCCAAATACGGCTACCAGCCCTATAAAATGAGCAAATTCGAGGAATACGACCTCTATGCCCGCAACAAGGACTTTCTGGTCAGCGACAGTGTCATCACGTTCACCGATACCACCGGTAAACTGATGGCGCTGAAACCGGACGTTACCCTGTCGATCATCAAGAACTATCAGGATGAGCCCGGTGTCACGCAGCGTGTCTATTACAATGAGAACGTCTACCGCGTGTCTGACGAGACGCATCAGTACAAGGAGATCCTCCAGACCGGCCTTGAATGCATGGGCGAGATCGATTTCTTCAACCTCTGCGAAGTCCTCTCTTTGGCCGTGGAAAGCCTGCGGTCCCTCTCCGGCGAATTCGTCCTCGAGATCTCCCACATGGGCATCCTCTCCGGGCTTCTGAATTCCGCGGATGTGGACAAGGCGTTCATCGAGCAGATCTCCACGCTCATCGCCGACAAGAACGCCCACGAGATCCCGAGGGTCTGCGAGCAGTTCGATGTTCCGCAGGAACTCTGCGACAAACTCGTCCGCTTCGTCGGGGTCTACGGCACCCGGGACAAGGTCCTCGCCGAACTCGAGACCTTGTGTGAAGGGGAAGAGATGGAGGCCGCTCTTCAGCAGCTGAAAGACCTTTCCGCGGAACTGGACGGCTGGAAAGACGCCTCCCGCATCCGCTTCGATTTCTCTCTGGTCAACGATATGCGTTATTATGACGGGATCGTGTTCCAGGGCTATGTGGAAAACATCCCCGATGTCATCCTCACCGGCGGGCAGTACGACCGGCTGATGAAGCGCATGGGACGCAAGTCCGGCGCCATCGGGTTCGCGCTTTACCTCGACCTGCTCGACAGTTTCCTGTCGGAACGGACCACCTACGATGTGGACGTCATCCTTCTTTATGATGACGACGCCGACCTCACGCTCCTGAAGGAGATGGTGGCGACCTACATCAAGAAGGGCCTCACGGTCTCGGTCCAGAAGCAGGCTCCGAAGAAACTGAGCTGCCGTCAGCTCGTGAGATTCAACAACAAGGGGGTCGAGATCCTTGAAACAAATGATTAACGTCGCGCTCCCGAAAGGACGTCTCGGCGAAAAGGTCTACTCGATGTTCGAGGCCGCCGGCTACGAATGCCCCTCCATCCGCGAGAAGAACCGCAAGCTCATCTTCGAGAACGAGGAGACCGGCGTCCGCTACTTCTGGGTCAAGCCCTCCGATGTGGCGATTTACGTCGAACGAGGTGCCGCCGACATCGGTGTCGCCGGCAAGGATATCCTCGAAGAGTACCGGCCGAATGTCTATGAACTCCTGGACCTTAAGACCGGCGTCTGCAAGATGATGGTCGCGGCCCGTTCGGACTTCCATGACGACCACTCGAAGACCTTGCGTGTAGCTACGAAATTTGTTAATATTGCAAGGAATTATTATGCCGGAAAGAGCCGTGATATCGACATCATCAAGCTCAACGGCTCCATCGAGATCGCGCCCATTTTAGGCCTCTCCGATGTCATCGTGGACATCGTCGAGACCGGCACGACGCTGAAGGAAAATGACCTTCAGGTTTACGAGGATATTTTCCCGATCTCGGCACGGCTCATCGCCAACAAGTCCAGCTTCCAGTTCAAGACGGAACAGATGGAAGAACTGGTCGCATCTCTCAAGAAACAGGTGGAAGAAGCATGATGAAGATCTACAGGTACGGAGAGGTCTCGAACGACGAGATCTTTGCCCGTCCCGATATGAAGACCGGCGTCGAGGACGTCGTGGCGGACATCATCGCGAATGTCCGCGCGAAGGGCGATGAAGCCCTCTTCGAGTACTGCCGGAAATTCGATCAAGCCGATTTGGACACCCTCGAGGTCTCCGAAGCGGAGATCGACGAGGCTTTTGACGTCGTCGGCGACTTCCGCCGGGTCCTCGAACGGGCGGCGGCCAACATCCGGAAATTCCACGAAAAACAGCTGCGCAACAGCTTTATCATCAACGACGAAGACGGCATCATCATGGGACAGAAAGTCATTCCCATGGACAAGGCCGGCCTCTATGTCCCCGGCGGTACCGCCGCTTACCCGTCCACCGTCCTCATGGACGCTGTGCCCGCGAAGATCGCCGGCGTCGGCGAGCTGGTCATCACGACCCCTCCGGGACCGGACGGCAAGGTGAACCCCTATGTCCTGGCGGCCGCGAAAGTGGCCGGTGTCGACCGGGTCCTCAAAGTCGGCGGCGCGCAGGCCATCGCGGCTCTGGCGTACGGCACCGAGACGGTCCCGAAAGTCGATAAGATCGTCGGTCCCGGCAACGCGTTCGTCGCGGAGGCGAAGAAGCAGGTGTACGGCGTCGTATCCATCGACATGATCGCCGGCCCCTCCGAAGTCCTCTGTGTGGCCGACGCGAAGAGCGACCCGCGCCACGTGGCGGCCGACCTGCTCGCCCAGGCGGAGCACGACCGGAACGCCAGCGCGGTGCTCGTCACCGACAGCATGGACCTCGCGAAACAGGTGGCTGCCGAAGTCGACCGTCAGCTGGAGACCCTTCCGCGTACGGAGATCGCCTCCGTCTCCATCGAGAACAACGGCAAGATCATCGTCGCCGACGACCTGAGACAGGCCATCGACATCGCCAATGAGATCGCGCCTGAGCACCTCGAACTCCACATGGACGACCCGTTCGATTATCTTGACGCGGTCCGCCACGCCGGCTCCATCTTCATGGGCCGCAACTGCCCGGAACCGCTCGGCGACTACTTCGCCGGCCCGAACCACACGCTGCCGACCCTCGGCACCGCCCGGTTCTCGAGCCCGCTGTCGGTCGACGATTTCGTCAAGAAGACCCAGTACACCTACTACACGAGAGAGGCGCTCTCCCGTGTCTATGAAGATATCGCGGACTTTGCGGACCACGAAGGCCTGCACGGTCACGCCCGCAGCATCCGGTCCCGTTTCGAAGACGATCCGGAATAAGGAGTTTTGTTATGAGCAAGTATTTCTCTTCGAGATTTGCCTCCCTCGAGCCCTATGTCCCGGGCGAACAGCCGCAGGACATGAGCTATATCAAACTTAATACCAATGAATCGCCCTTCGACCCGCCGAAGGAGGTCGTCCCGGTCATCCGGGAGGCCGCGCGCAGCATCCGTCTCTATTCGGACCCCGAAAGCAATGAACTGCGCCAGGCCATCGCCGACTACTACGGTCTCGAACCGGAGAACGTCATGGCCACCAACGGGTCGGACGAAGCGCTGAACTACGCCTTTATGGCCTTCTGCGACGAGGAGCACCCCATCGTGTTCCCGGAGATCACCTACGGGTTCTACCCGGTCATCGCGAAGCTCAACAATATCCCGTATGAGACGATCTCTCTGCGGGAGGATTACACGATCGACGTCCGGGAGTACGAGGGCATCAACAAGAACATCTGCATCGCCAACCCCAACGCGCCGACGGGCATCGCCCTGTCGCTGGAGGAAGTCGAGCAGATCGTCCGCACGAACCCCGACAACATCATTATCATCGACGAGGCCTATGTGGACTTCGGCGCCCGCTCGGCGGTCCCGCTGCTCTACCGGTATGACAACCTGCTCATCACCCAGACCTTCTCGAAGTCCCGCTCGCTCGCGGGCGGCCGGCTCGGGTTCATCCTGGGTGCCAAGGACCTCATCGCCGATATGAACACGCTGCGGAACGCGTCGAACCCCTACAACATCAACCGCATGACGGCCAAAGCCGGCATCGTCACACTGCGGGAAAACACCTATTTCAAGAACAGCTGTCAGGCCATCCAGTTCAACCGGCGATACACGAGCCGCGCTCTGGAAGCCCTCGGGTTTGAGATCCTGCCCTCCAGCGCGAACTTCCTGTTCATCCGCTCCGAGCGGATCGGCGGCGAGGAACTCTACCTCAGGCTGAAGGAAAAAGGCGTGCTGATCCGCCATTTCTCCGACCCGAAGATCAGCGACTGGAACCGCGTGACCATCGGAACGAAAGTCCAGATGGACAAGTTCCTCGCAAAAGTCGAAGAGATATTCGTCGAACAGGATGAAGAAGGAGCAAAATAATGAGAACCAGTGAGATCATCCGCAACACCGCGGAGACGAAAATCAGTCTGAAACTGGACCTCGACGGGACCGGCAAGAGCAACATTGCCACCGGCGTCGGGTTCCTCGACCACATGCTGACTCTGTTTGCCCGTCACGGCCGGTTCGACCTCGATGTCACCTGTGACGGCGACACTTATGTCGACTTCCACCACACGACGGAGGACATCGGCATCGCCCTCGGCATGGCCTTCACGGAGGCTCTGGGGGAGAAGCGGGGCATCGTCCGCTACGGCAGCACCATCCTGCCGATGGATGAATCGCTCATCCTGTCCGCGGTCGACATCTCCGGGCGCAGCTTCCTTGCCTATGACTGCGATATCCCGACTCCGAAAGTCGGCGATTTCGACACCGAACTCGCGGAAGAGTTCTGGTACGGCTTCACCCGCAAGGCGGAGCTGACCCTGCACATCAAACAGCTCGCGGGGACCAATTCGCACCACATCATCGAGGGCACGTTCAAATCCGTTGCCCGCACACTGAAAGATGCTGTGGCGATCGACCCTGCATACAAAGACGAGATCCCCTCGACGAAGGGAGTCCTGTAAGCATGATCGCGATCATCGATTACGGCATGGGGAACCTGTTCTCCCTGTCGTCATCTCTGAAGTCCCTGGGGTACGAGGTGGAGATCACCGCGGACCCCGAGCGTCTTCGCGCGGCGGACAAACTGTTCCTGCCGGGCGTCGGCGCGTTCCGGGACGCGCAGGAGCGCCTGTTTTCCACCGGTCTCGCGGACCTCATCCGCGAACTGGCGGCAGAGGGAAAGCCTCTGATGGGCATCTGCCTCGGCATGCAGCTCCTGTTCGACAAGAGCTATGAATACGGGGAATACGAAGGCCTGGGACTCATCCCCGGGACCGTCGTTCCCATGGAGGGGTCCATCGCCCCCGAACTGAAGATCCCGCAGATCGGCTGGAACGCGCTGCATTTCACCGGCCTCGAACACCCCGCCTTCGCCGATACGAAGGAGGGGGAATTCGTCTATTTCGTCCATTCCTATTACGCGACCGACTGTGACCCATATGTGGTCGCCACCACCGAGTACGGCAAAGAGCTGACGGCGGCCGTCGCGAAGGACAACGTCTGCGGATGCCAGTTCCACCCGGAGAAGTCCGGGGAAGTGGGCCTGCGCCTCCTCGACGCATTCTGCAAACAGTAAGGAGTCTCTATGTATCTGTTTCCCGCCATCGACCTCATCGACGGAAAGGCCGTCCGGCTGCTCCGGGGCGACTACGCTCAGATGACGGTCTACAATGACGACCCCCTGGCCGTCGCGAAAGATTTCGAAGCGCAAGGCGCGAAGTTTATCCACATGGTGGACCTCGAAGGCGCCAAAAACGGCGGAACACCGAACCTCGCGACCGTTCGGAAGGTCGCGGAAAACACCGGTCTCTTTGTCGAGATCGGCGGCGGGATCCGTTCGATGGACACCGTGAAAACGTACCTTGACGCCGGAGTCGACCGGGTCATCCTCGGCACCGCTGCCGTGGAGGACGAAGCGTTCCTGAAGGAGGCGGTCGAGACCTATGGCGAGCGGATCGCCGTGGGCGCGGACATCCGGGACGGGTACGTCTCCATCAAGGGCTGGCTCGAACAGTCCGACTTCACGCTGGACGCGTTCTGCGAAAAGATGCAGGCCCTCGGCGTGAAGACCCTCATCTGTACCGATATTTCGAGAGACGGCGCCATGAAGGGCACGAACCGCGCTCTGTACGCCGAACTCAAAGACAAATATGACATGAACATCACGGCCTCCGGCGGCGTCTCCTCCATGGAAGACGTGGAAGCCCTTGCGGCGATGGACCTCTACGGCGCCATCATCGGAAAGGCGTACTACACCGGAGATATCATCCTGTCGGAAGCCATCCGGGCGGCCGGCCCCCAGGAGTGAACCTATGATCACGAAACGCATCATTCCCTGTCTCGACGTCCGCGACGGACGTGTCGTGAAGGGCGTCAATTTTGAAGGAGTCCAGGACGTCTCGGACCCGGTGGCGCTGGCCCGCCACTACAGCGAGAGCGGCGCCGATGAACTGGTGTTTTACGACATCACCGCGTCCTTTGAAGGACGGAAACTGTTCACCGACATCCTGACCCGGACGGCTTCGCAGATCTTCATCCCGCTCACGGTCGGCGGCGGCATCAACACCCTCGACGACTTCGACCGGGTGCTGTCCTGCGGCGCCGACAAGGTGTCCGTCAACTCGGGCGCCATCCGCGATCCGGACCTCGTCGGAGAAGCCGCGAAGCGCTTTGGTGACCAGTGTGTCGTCATCTCTGCCGACGTCAAGCGCGTCGACGGCACGTTCCACGTGTTCGCCAAGGGCGGCCGGGAAGACACCGGCATGGACGGCATCGAATGGATCCGCCGCTGTGTCGACAACGGCGCCGGGGAAGTCGTGCTGAATTCCATCGACACCGACGGCGTCAAGAACGGCTTCGACCTCGAGATGCTGCAGGCGGTCTGCGACGTCGTGAACGTCCCGGTCATCGCCTCCGGCGGCGCCGGCGGCATCGACCATTTCGTCGAGCTGTTTCGGGCGATCCCGACGGTGGATGCCGGCCTCGCCGCGTCCATCTTCCACTTCGGCGAAGTGGAGATCCGCGACCTCAAGGAAGAACTGCGCCGAAATGGCATCAACGTAAGACTTTAAAGAAGGAGTATACCCATGCCGGAAACCAATTTTGTTTCGATCGAGGAACTGAAATTCGACGAGAAAGGCCTCATTCCCGCGGTCGTGGTCGACAGCGAGTCGAAGAAGGTCCTGACCGTCGCGTATATGAACGCGGAGAGCCTTAAGATCTCCATGGAGAAGGAGCTCACCTGCTTCTGGTCGCGGTCCCGTCAGGAACTGTGGCTGAAAGGGGAGACCAGCGGCAACTATCAGCACATCGTCTCCATCACGACCGACTGCGACAAAGACGCGCTGGTCGTCGTGGTCGAAAAAGACGGTCCTGCCTGCCATCTCGGCACGGACTCCTGTTTCGAATATCCGGTCTTCCAGAGCGAGACGCGCCACGAGTTCTCGGTCCAGGGCCTCTATGACCTGCTGGTCGGCCGCAACGAGAGCCGTCCGGAAGGCTCCTATACCACGTACCTCTTCGAAAAGGGCATCGACAAGATCCTGAAGAAGGTCGGTGAGGAGAACACCGAAGTCATCGTCGCCGCCAAAGGCGACGACAGGAAAGAGACGGTCTATGAGATCGCGGACCTCATGTATCACGTGATGGTCCTCATGGTCCACATGGGCATCACCGTGTCGGACGTCCTGAAAGAACTGGCGTCCCGGCACATCATCGACCATAAGGTCAAACAGGAAAAAATGGTATGAGTTTCAACAACTTCCATATGCACACCAAATACTGCGACGGCGCGAACAGCCCGAAGGAGATGGCGGATTCCGCCTTTGCCCTCGGCTGCCGGGAGATCGGCTTTTCCGGCCATTCCTGGCTCGAGTTCGACCCGATGTGGACGATGGAACCAGACGCCACCGTGCGTTACCGGGAGACCGTCACTGCCTTGAAAGAGGACTATGAGGGGGAGATGAAGATCTTCCTCGGCATCGAGCAGGACTACTGTTCCGACACCGATGACCTTCCGCTTTATGAGTATGTCATCGGCGGGGTCCACTGCGTCTTCAAGGACGGCAACTACATCTCCGTCGACTGTGACGCCGAGACCCAGCGCCGCGGGGTGGAGGAGTGGTACGGCGGAGACGCCATGGCTTTCGTGGAGGACTACTACCGGATGGTCGGCGACCTCTACCGGAAGACCCGCTGCGACATCGTTGCCCACTTCGATCTCATCACCAAGTTCCTCGAGCGGGACGACCTCATCGATGTGACAGATCCAAGGTACGTAAAAGCGCAGAACGACGCGCTTGACCGGCTTTTCGAGACCCCTGCGGTCTTCGAGATCAACACGGGTGCCATCTCGCGCGGATACCGTACATCGCCCTACCCGTCAGAGGCCGTTCTGGAACGTCTGGCAGAGGCGAAACGACCGGTCATCCTCTCCTCGGATTCCCACGCTGCCGGCACCATCCTTTACGGCTTTGAAGAGGCGATGCACCTCGTGGAAAAATACGATCTCGACCTGCTGACGACGATGGAGGAAGTCCTCGCTGTCACGCGGTCCGAATGATTGAAAACCCGCGGGCGTTATGGTACAATAATGCCCGCTGTACACGCCGGTGTGGCGGAATTGGCAGACGCAAGGGACTTAAAATCCCTCGCTGGAAACAGCGTACCGGTTCGAGCCCGGTCACCGGCACCAAAAAGGAGCAAAGGTTTTTGCCTTTGCTCCTTTTTGATTTCGACCGGGCTCGAACCCTTGGGCCGGAGCGTCAAGAAAACTGTCCTGTGGACAGTTTTTAGCGACGGGAGCTGCGGCAGCAGCTCGGAGTGATTTTGCGCAGCAAAAGCACGTCGAGCCCGGTCACCGGCAGAGTGCTACCCGTCGCGGCTCGAACCCCTGGGCGCGAGCGTAAAGAAAACATGCCGGTGGCATGTTTTCAGCGACGGGAGCTGCGGCAGCAGCTCGGTGCGATTTCCCGAAGGGAAAGCGCGTCGAGCCCGGTCACCGGCACACTCCGGCTGCGCTCACTTCTCCTCGCGGCCAACCCCCGAAGCCCACAGCCCTGAGCCGGTCGCGAAGCGTGCGGCTCCCGCCGGATTGACCGCTCGGAGAAGGATCGCAGCTGTCTGAAGCGAATGATATCCAAAAATAGTCAAAATATTGCGTATTTCCTGCCTCTGAGCGGTTGAGAAACCCCTTATATTGTGTTAAACTAAAACGAATGTACTTTTAAATATAAAAGGGGAGATGAACATGGGAATCTTTGACGCCCTCACCGGTGGCGGAGTCAGCAACGAACCGAACTTCTGCGAATACTCCGAAACCTTCTCTGACCAGCCGGTCCGCATCACCTGCGACACCAACTTCGCGGCATCGCTGCCCTGCACGGCCATTCCGTATTGTGTGAAGATCCAGATCCAGGTCTATCCCGACCCGTCCAATCCGGACCTCATCTCGGATGCGGAACTGAACCACATCACCACCGTCCGTTCCATCCTGGGACAGCACCTTGACGGCCGGTTCGTGGGCCAGGGCATCGTCGCTTCTGCCAATATGGCATTCCTCATCTTTTACATCCCGGAGCGCCGGGCCAAGTCAGCCGGCAAAATGCTGGAAGAGAGTTTCAGCAACGCGTTCCGTCACACCGAATACACCATCCAGCTCGATCCGGAAGGCACACAGTACATGGAGTACCTGTTCCCGAACGCCATCCAGCTGAAACAGGTCGAAAACAACAAGATCCTCCGGAAGCTCAGAGGGTACGGGGACGACGGCTCCACACCGCGGCCCATCAAGTTCCACTTTGTGTTCCCGAACCGGAAAGCCGCGCTGGAGTTCAGCGCCGAAGCTTCCGAAAAGGATTTCGCCTACGAAGACCTCACGCAGGAGGCGGCGCCGGAGGGAATGGTCCTTCCCCGGTACCATCTCGTCCTCAACCGGACCCTGCCGTTCAACATCGAACTGCTCGACCTCGTCGACGAATATCTCTTAGATCTCTGCGAGGGATACGACGCCACATACCGCAGTCTGGAAACAGACGTCATCTGACAGAAAAGGAGAACACACCATGCCGAATCAGGTAGCACTTCCCGCAGCGGGCGACACCGTTGCCACCATCAACACCACCAAGGGGACCATCAAGGTCAAACTGTTCCCGGAAGAGACGCCGAAGACCTTTGAGAACTTCACGACCCACGCGAAGAACGGTTATTACGACGGCATCATCTTCCACCGCGTCATCAAGGATTTCATGATCCAGGGCGGCGACCCGGAAGGCACCGGCCGCGGCGGCGAAAGCATCTGGGGCCACTCCTTCGAAGATGAGTTCCACCCGGACCTCCACAACATCCGCGGCGCTCTGTGCATGGCGAATGCCGGTCCCAACACCAACGGCAGCCAGTTCTTCATCGTCCAGTGCAAGAGCTGCGACCCCCGGTTCCTCTCCCAGATGGAACAGATGGGCACCGACTACGGCTTCGGCCCGGACGTCATCGAAAACTACAAGAACCTCGGCGGTACGCCCTGGCTCGATTTCAAACACTCCGTCTTCGGTCAGGTCTGTGAAGGCATGGACGTCGTCGACGCCATCGCGGAGGCTCCGACCGGATTCCAGGACAAGCCCGTCGAGGACATCAAGATCCTGTCCATCGACATCGAAACTCTCTAAAGAAACGAGGAACCCAACATGCGTATCGGTCACGGCTACGATGTCCACCAGTTTGCGGACGGCCGCAAATGCATCATCGGCGGGGTAGAGATCCCTTACGAGAAAGGCCTGCTCGGCCATTCCGACGCCGATGTCCTGCTCCACGCGGTCTCGGACGCCCTGCTCGGCGCCGCCGCGCTCGGCGACATCGGAGGGATGTTCCCGGACAGCGATGACGCGTTCCTCGGCGCCGACAGCCTCGTCCTGCTCCGGCAGGTGGTCGACCGCCTCCGCGAGAACGGCTGGGCCGTCGGAAACATCGACGCCACCATCATCGCGCAGGCACCGAAAATGGCGCCGCACATCCCCGCCATGCGGGAGAACATCGCCGACGCGTGCAACGTGGACCCTGGCGCCGTGAACGTCAAGGCCACCACCGAAGAACACCTCGGCTTCACCGGCCGCAAAGAAGGCGTCTCCGCTCACGCGGTCGCCCTGATCGAACCGATCGTCTGATCGACGCAAATCTATAAGGAGGAACCTGCATTATGACTGTCTGGTCTGATCTCTCGACACTCTTCAGTCGGGTCATCAGCGTGTTTTCCACCTATGACTGGCTCAGCGATACACTGGATATCCTGCTTCTGACGCTGATCGTGTACTCGCTCCTGAAGGTCATCCGGGACTCCCGCGCACTGACCATCGCCAAAGGCCTCGTCATCTTCATCGTGGCGTATGTCATCGTCCTGCTGCTCGACATGAAGTCGTCCATTTTCCTGTTCCGGAAACTGATCGACAACATCCTCGTCCTGCTGGCGGTCATCTTCGCGCCGGAACTGCGGAAACTTCTCGAAAAGCTCGGCACCAGCCGCTCCTACCTGAAGTTCTCCTCGCTTTTCGGCAAGAACGGTTCCGCCAAGGTCATCCAGTACAACGAGGAGATGTCCCGCTGCATCAACTCGGTCTGTAAAGCGGCCCAGGAGATGAGCGATGAGCGGATCGGCGCCCTCATCATCTTTGAGCGTGCCATGCCCCTCGGCGAGATCATCGACACCGGCACGGTCATCGATGCCCGCATTTCCTCCCAGGTCATCCAGAACGTCTTCTTCCCGAAGTCTCCGCTCCACGACGGCGCGGCGGTCATCCGAAACGACCGGCTCTACTCCGCCGGCTGCATCCTCCCGCTGACCAGCCGTCACAACGATGTCAGCAAAAAGCTCGGCACCCGTCACAGAGCGGCCATCGGTATGAGTGAACAGTCCGATGCCTACGTCCTCGTCGTCTCCGAGGAGACCGGCAGCATCTCTCTGGCGGAAGGCGGACGCCTCCACCGCAACCTCTCCGACGGTGAGGTCCGTGAGATGCTCCTCGACGTCTTCCTGATCGACATCGATGAGGAGAGGGAAGAAAAGAGAAAGAACCGCAAAAACCGGAAACAGAACGATGAGCCGGAAGAGACGATCGAAGTGATCGATCACAGAGGAGGTGAGCCGGATGGCGACGACGAATAAACGTGCCCGTGTCTCCACGCTCCTCGGCAACACCAGAGTCCTGGCGCTCATCGCCTTCCTTCTTGCGCTCGTCATCTGGCTTGCCGTTTCCATCAACGAATCGCCGGTGGTGGAACGGGTCGTCCGCGACGTCAAGATCGAGGTCGACGGGAGCATGCCGGCGCAGCTCGGTTACGAGGCCTTCGGCGCCGACAACCTCTATGTCGACGTCACGGTCTCCGGCAAACGGTATGAAGTGGGGGACAACGTCCTTACACCCGACGACCTGACCGTGACCGCCGTCACGACCTCCGTCGACTCTCCCGGCAAATACACCCTGCAGCTCCGTGCCGCATCGAAAGATCCCAACCCCGATTACAAGATCATCAGCAAATCCAAAGACACCATCGATGTCTATTTCGACGCTCCGAAAACCATCGATGTTCCCGTCGAACCGGTCGTCCGTTCCTCCGGCAACCTGGTCGACAGTTCCAAATTCCTGACGCAGGACCCCATCCCGTCTCAGACTTCCGTAGCGGTCCGGGGACCGGCGACCTACGTCGAGAAGATCTCCCACGCCTACGCGTATGCCGACACGAGCGGGAATCTCAGGAATTCCGAGACCTTCGACGCCACTCTGAAGATCGTCGATGAGAACGACGACACGGTCAAGTACCTCTCGACCGACGCGGCGGAAAACATCACCGTCACGGTCCCGGTCTATCAGATCACGACCCTGCCGGTCACGGTGTCCTTCTCGAGCACACCGTCCGCCTACATCGACAATCCGCCGAAAGTCCGCATCAGCCCCTCCACCATCCATGTGGCGGTGGATCCGGACAAGCTCGAAGGCATGAAGCGCATCTCGATCGGGACCATCGATTTCTCCGAGATCGAGTCCGGTACGACGGACCTGACCCTGCGCGCCTCTGAAATGACGGAAGGCATCCCGATGGATCCGTCCGACGAATTTTCTGTCACCGTCAACACGGGCAATCTGTCCACCCGGACCATCGAGATCGCCCGTCCCAATATCAAAGTCACGAACAACGCGACCGACCTCGAGGTCCGCCCGGTCCGCGATCCGATCACGGTCACCCTGATCGGCCCCGAGAGCGACCTCGCAGAACTGACTGCCTCTTCCATCAAGTTCACCGCCGACCTGACCGGACGGAACGTGGAAGAAGGCACGACCCGACTGGCACTGACCCCCTCGGTGAGCTCCGAGACCTGCTGGTGCTACGGCGGCTATTCCTGCCGCGCGGTCATCCGTCCGTGATCCCTTCATAAGAGAAAGGTGTTCCCTTGAAGAAACGAATCTCACTCATCGCCATTGCGATGATGCTGCTCCTCGGAGCGTTCCTCCTCATCATGACGAGGCTCCACTCTCCGCAGGAAGTCCTGGCACCACCGAACCCCAACGGCGAGAACCGGCAGCTCCAGCAGGCCTTTGAACGGGCCGTGGGCGCCGGGACCGAATACAAGCTCCAGTTCCCCGCGGAGGGCGACTACCGGAGCGCATATGTCCTCTATGACATCGACGGCGACAAAGAGTCCGAGGCGCTGGTGTTCTACGCGAAGACCGCCGACGACAGCACGGTCCGCGTCCATGTCCTCGACCTCATCGACGACGAGTGGGTGAGCGTCCTCGACGAGAGCGGATACGGCAGCAAGATCGACTCCGTCACCTTTGCCGACCTCAACAAAGACGGCGTCTCGGAGGCCATCTTCTCCTGGAGCCTCTCCGGCACCGACAGTTCCCGGACCATGACGGTCCACACGCTCGAACTGACCGGCGGGAAAGCGAAGTTCAAGACGCTGTCCAACATGCCCTACAAGGCGATGGGCGTGTACGACATGGACAACGACGGCATTAAGGAGATCCTGGTCCTGTGGAGCGAGACCGCCCAGAAGGTCCAGCACAACTATGCCTCACTCATGAAAATGACCGGCAGGAGCCTGCAGCAGTATGGCGATGAAGTCGCCCTCGACAGTACGGCCTCGTTCTACGACGGTGTCTACCTTCAGGAAGGACAGACCCCGATCGCCTTTGTCGATGCCCTGAAAGACGACAACACCATGTTCACGGAGGTGCTCTGGTGGGACGCGGCAGCTCAGGCTCTGAAAGCGCCGTTCACCGATAACGACACCCACTCGAACCTGTCCACCCTTCGGGCCTCTGCCATCCCGGTCAAAGACATCGACGGCGACGGTCAGATCGAGATCCCCGTGGCCTACGGATACTCCGGTTCCTCCGGAACGTCGACACTGCCGTCCAAACAGGACGCCGACGAGGAAGAGCGCATCGCCCTCAACGCATGGAACGTGACCGGCACCGCGGAACCCGGTGTCCTGATCCCGAAGACTTACGGCATGATGGATACGATGAACCGTTACGTGCTCGTCGTCAATGCCGACTACCGGGACGGCATCCGGTTCTACCGGAACCAGAAGACCGGCGTCATCACGGCTTATTCCGTCACGGCGGGAGTCCGTGGAGAGCCCCTTTTCAGCCTGGTCTATTCCGACGGCAGAAAAGCCAAGTCCAAAGACAGCGAATACACGTTCCGGGCAACCCAGGGCGACCGCTCTGTGTCCGGCACCCTGACCAGCGCGGGCATCGCAGCCGGCTTCACCAACGAAGGCATCCAGAGCAGTCTGGTGTTCTATTAAAGGAGAGTTTACTTTGAAAAAGATCCTTGTTGCGGAAGACGAATCCGCCATCCGCGAATTTATCGTCATCAATCTGAAACGCAGCGGTTACGACGTGACCGAAGCGGCAGACGGGGCAGAGGCGGTCCGGCTCTACGATGAGGCGGACGGCGCGTTCGACGTCTGTCTTCTGGATATCATGATGCCTGAAATGGACGGTATCGAGGTCTGTAAGGAGCTGCGCAAACGCAGTGCCAGTGTCGGCATCATCATCCTGACGGCGAAAACGGAAGAGATGGACAAGGTCACCGGGCTCCTCGTGGGCGCCGACGACTATGTCACCAAACCCTTCTCGCCGGCAGAGCTGATGGCCCGTGTCGACGCGCTGTACCGCCGTGTCGAGATGGTGTCCGCCGCTCCGGAACAGCCGCAGAGCACGATCACGCTCGGCGAGTTCACACTCGACATCCGCAGCCGGACCCTCACCAAGAACGGGAAGCTCATCGAGCTGACCCAGGTGGAGTTCCAGATCATGGAATACTTTTTCAACAACCCCGGCGCCGCTCTGTCCCGTACGGACATCCTTCAGCAGGTCTGGGGCAGTTCGTATTTCGGAGAGGAAAAGATCGTCGACGTCAACATCCGCCGTCTGCGGATGAAGGTCGAAGACGTGCCTTCCTCGCCGCAGCACCTGATGACCATCTGGGGCATCGGCTATAAGTGGGTCAACTGAACAGAGGAGAAAGCATGAACGAACAAGAGACCAGAAAACGGCTCCATCTGTCCGGCATCTACCGCCGCTGGTTCACCTCCGGCCCGGTGCTCATCATGACGATCCTCTTTCTGGTATTTGTCGCGGTCTTCATCATCGGCCGGTACTATTACCGCTCCGCGGCAGACAACGCAGTCCAGAATATGTACTCGAATTCCGTCGGGCAGTTTTTCGTCGCGGAGACCGACAACTCTTCCTTCGAAAACGCGGCCCGGCTCTATGTCGAGGGCTTTGAGGACAAGGACATCATGGATGTCTGGGTCATCGACCCCTCCGGCCATGTCGTCGTCTCGAGCTCCGGTTTCCCGGTCAAAGACCAGCCGATGCCCGATTTCGATGAAGCGATGAAAAACGGCACCGGCAGTGCTGTTTTCCGCGGCCGCAACATCTACGGAGAAGCGATCAACGCCAGCACACATCGCCTCATGAAGGGCGATCAGCCGCTCGGCGCGGTCCGCTATGTCGTGTCGATGCATCAGACGAACCTGCAGATCGTCCGCATCCTGTTCGCGCTGCTCATCGTGCTCCTCGCCATCGGACTCATCATGATCGTCTCCGGTATCACGTTCATCGACTCCATCGTCCAGCCGATCCGGCAGATCAATGAGGTCACGAAGCGTATCGCCGGGGGAGACATGTCCGCCCGGATGGAGCCGCAGGAGTACCACGACGAGATCTCCGAACTGTCGGAGAACATCAATTTCATGGCCGATGAACTGAGCTCGACCGACAAGATGAAGAACGACTTCATCTCCACGGTCTCCCATGAGATGAAGACCCCGCTGACCGCCATCAAAGGCTGGGCGGAGACCCTGCAGACCGTCGGCGATTCCGACCCTGCGCTCATGAAGCGCGGCATGGAGGTCATCATCGATGAAGCGTCCCGCCTGACCGGCGTCGTCGAGGACCTTCTGGACCTCTCGAAGATCGTCAACGGCCGCATGACGCTGCGCTACGAGAAGATCGACATCCTGGCAGAGCTCGACGACACCATCTTCGTCTTCAAGGACCGTTCCATGCGGGAGGGCATCGAGCTCATCTACAACGTCCCCCATGTGCCTGCACCGGCAGAAGGGGACCCCAACCGCATCAACCAGGTGTTCGTCAACATCCTTGACAACGCCTTCAAATATACCGAGCAGGGCGGCAAGATCACGGTCTTCGCCGAGATGCTTCCTCCGGAAGGGGAGGAAGAGAAGTCCACGCTCCGGGTATTTGTGGAAGACACCGGCTGCGGCATCTCGAAAGAGGAACTGCCGAAAGTCCGGAAAAAGTTTTATAAATCCAACATCTCTGTACGCGGCAGCGGGATCGGGCTCGCGGTCGTCGATGAGATCGTCAAAATGCACGGCGGCACCATGGAGATCCAGAGCGAAGTCGGGGTCGGCACCTGTGTCATCCTGTCCTTCCCGGTCGACACTGTCCCGGTGGAGAACATCCCCCTCGAATCTCTTGCCGACGTGTCCGAAGTAGAAACGGAGACAACTGAAGTTGAGTAAAAAATGTCACAAGACCAGCATCGGCGGCCAGGCCCTCATCGAGGGACTCATGATGAGAGGGCCGAACGATGCGGCCACCGCGATCCGCCTCCCGAACGGCGAGATCGAAGTCAAACACCACGAAGAACACCGTCTTCAGGACAAATACGCCGTTGCCAAATGGCCGCTCATCCGCGGCATGGTCTCGTTTTTCGAATCCCTGAAGTTCGGTTACCGGTACCTCGACTATTCCGCGGAGAAATCCATGGAAGACGACGGGACCGTCTATGAAGAGGAGCAGAGCAAACTCGACCGCTGGATGGAAGAGCATCTGACGGAAGGCGTCATCAACGCGCTGATGATCATCGCGGTCGTCCTCGGCGTCGCCCTCGCGCTGGTCCTGTTCATGTGGCTGCCCGCGTTCCTCGTCGACATGTTCGACAAATATGTCACCCACGACGTGCTCGAGGCCCGCAACCTGCACCCGCTCTTCGAGGGCATCCTCAAGATCATCATCCTCGTCCTCTACATGGCCGGTGTCCGGTGCATGAACGACATCAAACGCGTGTTCCAGTACCACGGCGCGGAGCACAAGACCATCGCCTGCTATGAGAACGGCCTGGAACTCACGGTCGAGAACGTCCGTGCCCAGACCCGGTTCCATCCCCGCTGCGGCACCAGCTTCATGATCGTCATGCTGCTCATCAGTATCCTGTTCTCGACGATCCTCGTGCTGGTATTCCCGGGCATCGGGACCATCCGGTGGCTGTGGGTCCTCGTCAAGATCCTCATCATCCCGCTCATCATGGGCTTTGGCTACGAATTCATCCGCTACGCGGGACGCCACGACAACGTCCTGTCCCGCGCCCTGTCCCAGCCCGGCCTCTGGATGCAGCGCATCACGACCATCGAGCCGGAAGACGGGATGATCGAATGCGGTATCGCCGCGTTCCTGGCGGTCCTTCCGGAAGATCCGGAGACGGCAGAGATCCAATGAGCCGGCAATACTATCTCGGAGAAGTGCTGAAGGGCGGTACCCGCGCCCTCGGCCTGGCCGGCGTCGAAAACGCGCGGTACGACGCGGAAGAACTGCTCGGACACGTGACCGGTGTATCGCCGCGGGAGCTCCTTGTCCACAGGGACATGGCACTCGATGAAGAGACCGTAAAGCGGTATTTCTCTCTGATCGAACGGCGCGGTGAACACTATCCGCTCCAGTATCTCCTGCAGGAATGGGACTTTTACAACCTCTCGTTCACGGTGAAGGAAGGCGTGCTCATCCCGCGTCCGGAGACAGAACTGCTCGTGGACATTGCCCTGCAGTTTTTGAAGAAATACCACACGGACGGACCTCCCGCCCGCGTGCTGGACCTCTGTTCCGGCAGCGGCTGTGTGGGCATCACGGTCGAGCGAAATTTTCCGAACTGCGATGTGACCGCCGTGGAAAAATCGGACCAGGCCTGCGCCATCATCCGCGGGAACATGGAACGCAACCATACGGAACGGTTCACTCTTCTGCAGGGCGACCTGTTCGACGGCCCGGCGGCCTTCGGCATCGACCGGGCGGACCTCATCCTCGCGAACCCGCCCTACCTCACGAAAGAGGAGATGGGGAGCCTTCAGGCGGAAGTCGGCTATGAACCGTCTCTGGCGCTGTACGGCGGGGAAGACGGTCTGATCTTCTACCGGGCGATCGCGAAACAGTGGTCTCCGGTGCTTCGGAACGACGGCCTGTGCGCCGTCGAGATCGGCGAGCAGCAGGGCGAAAGCGTCGCCGAGATTTTTGCCGATTTTTCCGATAACATCAAGGTTTTCAAGGACTATTCGGGACTGCCCAGAGTGGTCGTTTCCGGGCCTAGTTTTTTCTTGACGATTTGATGGAATTCTAGTAGTATGTATATAAGTAATATTTTGCTATATCTTGTGGAAGTGTGTTTACTTTATGCTTTTGAGAGCCTTTCGGACCGGAGAGCCGATGTACATCATCATCGCGCTTCTCGCCGCGGCATTTTTAGTATTTTGTGTCATCCCGCTGCATGAGTTCGCCCACGCCTGGGCAGCTGACCGGCAGGGAGACGACACCCCGCGCAATTCCGGCCGCCTGACTCTGAGCCCCATGGCGCATGTCGACCCCATCGGCGGCATCCTCATCGCGCTCATCGGGTTCGGCTGGGGCAAACCGACACCGGTCAACCCCAGAAACTTCCGCAATCAGCGGTGGGGCGAAGTCCTGGTCGCTGCGGCAGGCCCAGCATCGAATCTGCTGTTGGGCTGGCTTTTCCTGTTTATCGAAGCGGTGGTCATGCACATCAGCGCCATCAACGGCTCCATCCTGCAGCTGTCTGTCGCCACCTTCTTCGAATACGCCGCCACCATCAGCATCTTCCTCGGAGTGCTGAACCTGCTGCCCATCCCCATGTTCGACGGATGGCACATCCTCGAAGGCTTCCTCCCGAACGGGAGCAAGGCGAAGGAATGGGTCTGGCGGAACCAGCGGACGCTGTACATCGTCATCATCGTCCTGCTCTTCACGGGCATCCTGTCCTACCCGGTCTCGGCACTGTCTCAGTTCGTCATCCAGTTCTTTGCATGGCTGTCGGCACTGCCCTTCGGGGGTTGAGCATGGAGCAGATCAATTACAAGCTGGAAGTCTTTGAAGGTCCCATGGACCTGCTGCTCTCCCTGATCAGCAAACACAAGTTAGATATTTACGACATCCCCATCATGGAGCTTGTCGAACAATACACGGACTACGTCCGAAAGATGCAGGAAGCCGACATGGAGGTCGCCAGTGAATTCCTGGAGATGGCCGCCCGGCTCGTCTACATCAAGACCGTATCCCTGCTTCCGAAGTCCGAAGAGGCGGAGGAACTGAAACGGGAACTGACCGGCGAACTCCTCGAGTATCGCGACTGTCAGATCATGGCGGGAAAACTGAAGGACACCGCCAACGGGTTCGAACTCTACACGAAAGAGCCCGACAAAGTGGAAGCCGATATGACTTACGAGAACTTCCACGAGCCCTTCGAACTGCTGTCCGCTTACCAGTCAGCCATCGGAAAACAGGGGCGCAAGCTCCCGCCGCCGGTGGAGGCCTTCGCCGGGATCGTCCAGAGAAAGATCGTCTCGGTCCAGTCCCGGATCAGCTACATCCTGACAAGCATCTCCGGAAAGGGGAGACGGACGTTCTCCTCACTCATCCGGGCTTCCAAGTCCCGTTCCGAGATGGTGGCCACGTTCCTGGCCCTGCTCGAACTCATCCGGGACAAAAAAATCGTCGCCTCGGAAGACGGCGATGAAATGACCATCGAGATCAAGAGGAGTTGAATCGTTTGAACCAGCAAGAGCTGCAGGGGGCGCTCGAAGCCATCCTGTTCGCGGCGGGAGATCCGCTGCCGGTCAAACGGATCGCGGCGGCACTGGAACTGCCGGTCTCCGAGATCGATCAGGCGGTCAAAACACTTGCGGCAGAACTGGACGACCGGGAAAGCGGTCTCGTCCTGAAGCGCCTCGGCGATCAGGTCCAGCTCTGCACCCGTACCGAGTTCTCCGAACCGGTCCGGGCGGTGCTCGCCATGAAGAAGAACACGCCGCTCTCCGGCGCCGCCTTCGAAGTCCTGGCGGTCATCGCATATAACCAGCCTGTGACGAAAGCCTTCGTCGAACAGGTCAGAGGGGTCGACTGCTCCGGCGTCATCGGATCCCTCACCCAGAAGGGTCTCATCGAGGAGAAGGGAAGACTCGAACTCCCCGGAAGACCGATCGTGTACGGCACGACGCCCGCGTTCCTGCGGTGCTTCTGCATAGAATCTCTCGACGAACTCCCGCCGCTTCCGGAAAAGGAACCTGAGGAACCGGTGGAGGAAGAGGCGTCGGAAGAATGACCTTATGGTATCAATTCAAAATTTCATAAATGAGGAGGTGTTGACTATTGGCTTTTCTGAAAGTACTCCTTTGGATCATGAACATCGTCTGGGTACTCGTCATTCTGGCAGTCCTGCTGGTACTGTTCCTTCTTTGGGTCAAGATCGGCGTCAAAGTGGACTACGATGAAGATGACGGACTCGGCATGAAGCTTAAGTACGGTTTCCTTGGGCTGACCGTATGGCCGTTCACCGAAAAACGGAAATACCGGCTCAGGAAGATGTGGAACTTCGTTCGGCATCACTTTGGTTCCGCCGGACCCAGAGTCGTGGGGACAGTTCAGGAAAAATCCATCGGCATGAGAGACAAGATGGCGGTCCAGAATGAGATCAAGACTGCTGAAAGCCTCGCCGGTGAAGCAACCAGGTTACAGGAAGAAGAAGCAAGACTCAACGCTGAAATGAGAAAGGCTGAAGACTATCTTCAGGCTGCAGAAGCAGCGGAGGCAGCCGGTACACCGTTACCGGATGTAGTGGATGAATCTCAGGTCTCCAAACTGGCAACCATCAAAGAGAAGGTTGATACGTTTGACTTGGAGGGCGCCTACATCAACGGCAAGAGCTTCATTGACGGCTTCGATGCAAACTCTGTTCTGGCGCTGCTGGCCTTCATTGGCTCGCAGACGAAGGGGACCCTGTCCAAGGTGATCCGGAAGCGGTTTACGATCAAAGAACTTTCGATCGGCTTCACGGTCACCGGCGAAGACGCTGCCGACACGGCCATCAAGTATGGACAGGTCGCATCCGTCATTTTCCCGGCCATGAGTTTCCTGACCAGAAACCTGAAAGTCCGCAAGTACGACATCGAGCTTACTCCGGACTTCCTCGCAACGAAGCAGAAAGCTTCCTTGCACAATCAGATCGCGTTCCGGCCCATTCGCGTGCTCGGCCCGTTCCTGCCGTATCTCGGCAAGGTCGGCAAGGAGACGATGGGAGTCGTCAAAGACAACAGCTCCCGCATCAGCGCGAACAAGAAGGCCATGATCGCAGAACGAGACGCAAAATACTTAAGGCAGACTGCTGAGTCGGCTTTAAAGGAAAATAATTAAGGTGGTGCTTTTCATGAGTAAAGAGACGAACTCTGCAGCAGGACTGCTTGCAACAACTATCGAAAAAGTAAAAGATATGATCGATGTTTCGACCATTATCGGCGATCCGGTCTACACCGAGTCCGGCATGACCATCATCCCGGTCTCCAAGGTCACCTACGGCTTTGCCAGCGGCGGCTCTGACTTCCCGTCCTCGGGCAGCCAGGAACTGTTTGGCGGCTGCGGCGGCGCCGGCGTCACCATCACTCCGGTCGCATTCCTTCTCATCCAGAACGGCGAAGTCACCCTGAAGCACATCACGGCTTATGACAACGCTGCGGAGAGAATGGTCAACCTTGTTCCCGACATGTTCGACAAGGTCACCGGTTTCATCAACCGCAACAAATAATCGTTTTCAACGACATTCACGCAGCCACCCTGCAAAGGGTGGTTGCGTATTGTTGTATTTTCGGAAAAACCAAAGGAGCTCCAGAGACGTATGGCAGACAACACCGTCCGTTTACAGAAATATATGGCTGACTGCGGCATCGCGTCCCGCCGGAAGAGTGAGGAACTCATCGCCGCCGGGAAGGTGAAGGTCAACGGGAAGACCGCGAAGATCGGCGACAAAGTCGACCCGAAGCGGGACCAGGTGACCGTCGACGGCCGTAAGGTCCGCAAGGATCAGGAGGCACGTTACATCATGCTGCACAAGCCCCGCGGGTTCATCTCCACCATGAGTGACGAGATGGACCGCAAATGTGTTGCCCAGCTGGTGGCAGACGTCGGGACCCGGGTGTACCCGGTCGGCCGCCTTGACCGCGACTCGGAAGGTCTCCTCCTGTTCACGAATGACGGCGAGTTCGCGAACAATATGACGCACCCGTCGAAGCACGTGAGCAAGATCTACCGTGTCACCATCCGCCCCGACATCACCGATGAACAGGTGGCGCAGATGATGGCCGGCATCCTGATCGACGGGAAGAAGACCCTGCCCGCCGACGTCAGGGTCCTGCAGAAATATGAGGACCGGACCGTCCTCGAAGTCACCCTCTGCGAAGGCCGCAACCGGCAGATCCGCAAGATGTGTGAAGCCCTCGGCCTGGAGGTCGCCCGCCTCAAGAGAACGGCGATCGGCCCCGTGAAACTCGGCATGCTCCAGCAGGGGAAATGGAGGGACCTGACCCCTCAGGAAGTAGCCTCTTTGAAGCGCGCTTCCAAATAGTCGGGAGATTTGCAAGAAGATTTGTTTTCTTGTATAATATAGGTTACGTTATAAGGCAAAAAGAGCCGGGAAAGACCCGCTAAATCGCCTTACAGAGGAGTAATCGAATATGACAAGAAGTATGACCGGCTTCGGTCGTGCCCAGTCGGAAAGCACCGAGCTCTCCATCTCCGTCGAGATGAAGAGTGTCAATCACCGGTATTTCGAGCTTTCCACCCGGTGCCCGAGGCAGTACAGCTTTCTGGAGGAGAAGATCAAATCGTACCTCCAGACCCGCATCGCCCGCGGAAAAGTCGAATGCAGCGTCTCCATCCTGGAGCTCGATGCGGCCGACGTCGAAGTCCAGGTGAATCACGGCCTGGCAAAAGCTTATCTCGCGGCTCTCAAAGAGATCACCGAGACCTATGACGTCCGCAACGACGTCTCCGCCATGTCGCTGACCCGGTTCAACGATGTCCTGGCCGTCCACAAAGTGGCCGCCGATGAAGAGGCCATCTGGAACGCGGTCCTGCCGGTCCTCACCGAGGCGTGTGACAAGTTCATCGCCATGAGAGAACGGGAAGGCGAGCAGCTGAAGAACGACATCTGCGAAAAGGCGGACCACATCCTGGAACTGACGGAGTTCATCGAACAGCGTTCTCCGGAGACGGTCCGGGAGTACAACGAGAAACTGAAGGGCCGCATCCGCGACCTCATCGGCGACGTCAAGGTCGACGAGCAGCGTCTCCTGACGGAGGCTGCCATCTATGCCGACAAAGTGGCCGTCGACGAGGAGACCGTCCGGCTCCACAGCCATATCGACCAGCTGAAGTCCATGTTCGAGGACGACGGCGCCATCGGCCGCAAGATGGATTTCCTCGTTCAGGAGATCAATCGCGAGGCCAACACCATCGGCTCCAAGGCGTCCGACCTGGAGATCACCTCCAGAGTCCTCGACATCAAGGGGAACGTAGAAAAAATTCGCGAACAGGTCCAGAACATCGAATAAGGGCCTTCATGGATGGAGTGTGTTTCGTTGAAGCTCGTTAACATCGGATTCGGGAACTGCGTGAACGCAGACCGCATCATCGCCATCGTCAGTCCGGAGTCCGCTCCCATCAAGCGGATCGTCCAGGGTTGCAAGGAAAAAGGCACGCTCATCGATGCCACACACGGACGGAAAAGCAAGGCCGTCATCCTGACTGATACCGACCTGTGCCTGCTGTCCTATCTCCAGCCGGAGACCCTGAAGAGCAGGATCACCGGAGAGGAACCCGAGGAGGCGGACCAATGAACAGCGGATTCGTACTCGTCCTGTCCGGCCCGTCCGGTGTCGGCAAGGACACCGTCATCAATGAACTGCTCAAGAAAGACGACAAGATCATTGTCTCCATTTCGATGACCACGCGGCAACCCCGCCCGGGCGAAGTGGACGGTGTCAACTACTACTTCGTCACGAAAGAGGAGTTCGAGGAGAAGATCCGGAACAATGAGATGTTGGAGTACGCGCAGTACGGCAGCAACTATTACGGAACTCCGAAAGAACCCGTCAAGGCCTGGACCGATGAGGGCATGACCGTCATCCTGGAGATCGAAGTCCAGGGCGCCACGAAGATCAAGGAACTGCAGCCCGATGTCTGCACCATGTTCCTGATGCCGCCCTCGTTCCACACGCTCCGCACCCGGCTGGAAGGCCGCATGACGGAGACGCAGGACCAGATCGCCGAACGGCTCGCCATCGCCCGTAAAGAGATCACGATGGCCACCGACTACGATTACATCATCGTCAATGACCGGCTGGAAAACGCCGTGGAAAATATCCTGGAACTCATCTATCGCCACCGCCGCCACCTGCGCGAGGGGACGCCCGATGACCCCAGTAAACTCGACTGAGTAAAAAGGAAGTAAGAACATGAAAGAACAGACCTTCAACCCTGACCTCAAAGAACTCCTCGAAGGAGAAAACGGCGACAAGAATGTCAGCCGTTACTCGCTGGTCTCCGCCACCGCCAAGCTCGCCCGTGAGATCTCGGACGAAGCCAACATGGAAGGCGAGATCCTGACCGAGAAACCCGTCTCCATGGCGCTCGAAAAGCTGCTCGACGGTGAGTACACCATCGAAGAGCCTCTGGAGATCCGGGACCTGTAAGAAGCAACACTATTCCAGAAGGAGGGCCGATGCAGGACATGGGACTCATTGCGGAAGTCGCGGTGCAGAACACGGCGTACCATTTCGATCACCTGTTCGGGTACCTCGTGCCGGAGCCGTTCGCAGCCGACCTTCAGGTGGGCTGCCGTGTCATGGTGCCCTTCGGGCGCGGCACGGTGCTCCGTCAGGCCGTCGTCATCCGCCTGCTCCCGGCCGAAGAAGCGGTCGAAACCTCCGGTCTCCCTCTGGACAAGTACAAATCGATCTCGGCGGTGCTCGACAAGACACCGCTGATCGATCGACATATGATCGCATTGGCAGAGTACATGAGGGAACGCACCTTTTGTACTCTTTTTGATGCCCTTCGGACGATGTTCCCGGCGGGCGTCAACCTCACGACCATGGCCTCTTTCGCCGTGGCCGACCTCTACCGGGACAGCAAAGAGTTCGAGGGCGATGTACAGATCATCGTCGATTACCTCTCGCATCGGAAAGGGTACGTCCGCAAGAAGATCATCCTCTCCGACCTCGGACTGGACCTCGACTCGGACATCCTCGAGAACCTCGCGAAGCAGGGCATCCTGCAGCGGGACTATGACGCGGTCCGTACCGTCGGAGACGCAACGGTCCGCATGGTCCGCCTGACTCCTCTCGTCGGGAGCGAGGAGGACCTCGACACACTGCCCGGGAAACTGACGAAAAAGCAGAGGGCCGTCGCGGAGGAACTGTTCCGCATCGGCACCTGTTCCGTCAAGGAACTCTGCTATTTCACCGGCGTCACGGAAGCGGTCCTCAAGGGCCTTCTGAACAAAGACGTCGTCGAATACTACGAACAGGAAGTGTATCGCCGGCCCTACGACATCCGGCCGACGGGCGACCCGAAACCGATCGTCCTCCAGGACGAGCAGCAGGCCGCGTTCGACGGCCTCACCGCCCAGTGGAAGAACGGGGGAGGCGTGTCTCTCCTGTACGGCGTCACCGGCAGCGGCAAGACCTCGGTCTATCTGCGGCTCATCGATGAGGTGTTCGCCGCGGGGAAGGGCATCATCGTCATGGTGCCGGAGATCTCCCTGACGCCTCAGACACTGGACCTGTTCTATCAGCGCTACGGCGACACGGTCGCCGTCTTCCACAGCGGTCTTTCCGCCGGGGAACGGCTCGACGAGTGGAAACGCGTCCGGGACGGCCTCGCGAAGATCGTCGTCGGCACCCGGTCCGCGGTGTTCGCACCGGTCAATGACCTCGGCCTCATCATCATGGATGAGGAGCAGGAACACACCTACCAGTCGGACCGCAGCCCGCGCTACCACGCGAGAGACATCGCGAAATACCGCTGCGCCGAACACGACGCGCTGCTCGTCCTGGCCTCCGCCACGCCGAGCCTCAGCACCTATGCCGCCGCGCAGGCCGGACGCTACAGCTTCCATGCTCTTCGCACGCGGTACGGCGACGCGACGCTGCCGGAAGTCGTCACCGTCGACCTCTGCCAAGAGCGGTCGGCCGGCAACCGGTCTTCCATCAGCCGCTACCTGCTGGCGGAGCTGAAGAAGAACCTCGACGAGGGTCGGCAGTCCATCCTCCTCATGAACCGCCGCGGGTACAACACCTACGTTGCCTGTGAGAGCTGCGGGAACGTCGTCACATGCCCGAACTGCAGCATCTCTCTCACATACCACAACGCGAACCGGCGCCTCATGTGCCACTACTGCGGCTATTCCATCCCGTTCTCCCGGGTCTGCCCGGAATGCGGGGAAGAGGCTGTCCGGTACTCCGGCAGCGGGACACAGAAAGTGGAAGAGGAACTGGCGGAACTCCTGCCCGGCGCCCGCATCCTGCGGATGGACGCCGACACCACGATGCAGAAATACGCCTATGACCGGAACCTGAGCGCGTTCCGGGACGGCGAATATGATATAATGGTAGGGACCCAGATGGTGGCGAAAGGCCTCGACTTCGAGAACGTCACCCTGGTCGGCGTCCTGAACGCCGACAAAGAGCTCTACAACGACGATTTCCAGAGCATGGAACGGACCTTCGACCTCATCACACAGGTCGTCGGGCGGGCCGGCCGCGGACGCTGGTCCGGCAAGGCCGTCATCCAGACCATGAACCCCGGGAATGAAGTCATCCGGTTCGCGCGGGAACAGGACTACGAGTCCTTCTATTCCTACGAGATCGGTGTCCGGAAGGCGATGGTCTATCCGCCGTTCTGTACACTCGTCTCCGTCGGGTTCCGCGGCGCGAAACAGGAACGGGTCGAACAGGCGGCCGCCGCCTTCCTCGACCTGCTCAAAGAGCGGCTCGGCGAGTCGAACGACATCCGGCTCATCGCCCTCGGCCCCATGCCCGAACGGGTCGTCCGGGTCGGAGGGACGTACCGGTACCGGGTCCTCATCAAGTGCCGTTTCCAGGCACCCTTCCGGAAGCTCCTGTCCGAACTCCTCTGTGACTTCGGCCGGTCTTCCGACGCAAAAAGCATCACCACCGTTGTCGATGTCGAGAACGGTTAAGAAAGAAGTAACATTATGGCAACCAGAAATGTAGTCAAAAAAGAAGACCCCATCCTCCGCAAGCAGAGCCGGGTCGTCACAAAGTTCGATGAGCGCCTCTGGGAACTGCTCGACGACATGGTCGAGACCATGTATGCCGATGAAGGCGTCGGCCTCGCGGCGGTCCAGGTGGCGAGCCTCAAGCGGGCTGTCGTCATCGACCTGCAGGACGGCGACGGAGTGACCGAGCTCATCAATCCGGTCATCACGAAGGAAGAGGGCATCCAGTACGAGATCGAAGGCTGTCTCTCCATTCCCGGTGAGTACTACGAGACCATCCGTCCCGAGAAGATCACCGTCGAATACGACGACCGTTACGGCGAGCACCATGTCGAAGAAGTCGAAGGCTTCCGCGCCGTCTGCTACTGCCACGAGATCGACCACACCAACGGCATCCTGTTCCTCGACCGCCTGAACCCGGAACCCCACGACCGTGAGGAACTGGAAGAGCGTGCCCGGATCCGCCGTGCCGAGAAAAACAACGAGAGAGGATGAACTCCCGCTTGAGAATCATATTCATGGGGACCCCGGACTTCGCGGTCTCCTCGCTGGAGCGGCTCATCGCCGAAGGACATGAGGTCGTCGGCGTCTTCACCCAGCCGGACAAGCCGAAGGGCCGGAAACACATCCTGACCCCGCCGCCGGTGAAAGAGTGCGCGCTGCTCCACCACATCCCGGTCTATCAGCCGGAATCCCTGAAACACGGAGAGGCCATTCCGATCCTCGAACAGGCACAGCCCGATGTCATCGTCGTCGCCGCTTTCGGCATGCTGCTGAAGTCCGACGTCCTCGACTTCCCGAAGTACGGATGCATCAATGTGCACGCGTCGCTCCTGCCGAAGTACCGGGGCGCCGCTCCCATCAACGCCTGCATCCTGAACGGTGAGACCGAGACCGGCGTCACCACCATGCTCATGAACGAGGGACTCGACACCGGAGACATCCTCCTGTCCGAGACCGTCACGATCGGCGAGAACGAGACGGCCGGCGAGCTCTTTGACCGGCTCGCGGTACTCGGCGGCACGGTCCTTGCCAGAACGCTCGAAGCCATCGAGGCCGGCACGCTGACCCGCACGCCGCAGGACGACGCGCTGTCCTGTTACGCCGGCATGCTCTCGAAGGCCGATTCGCCCGTCGACTGGACGCGCACCGCGCAGGAGGTCCACAACCGGATCCGCGGTCTGTCGCCCTGGCCGGGCGCCCTCACCACGAGAGACGGCTCTCCTTTGAAACTCCATCGTTCCGTCCTGGCACCGGAGTGTTCGGACGGGAAGACCGGATGCTCCGAGCCCGGAGCACTGTACGCGGAACAGGGGAGACTCTTCGTCCGCTGCGGCGACGGAAACTATGTGGAACTGCTCGAAGTCCAGCCCCACGGATCCCGTGCCATGGACACGAAGTCCTACCTTCTCGGCCACCCGGTCGAGGCGGGACAGAGTGTTTCGTAAAATAAAGTTATTTTTAAGTTTTTGTACTTATATTGAAGCTGTAAACCCAACCATTCCTGTCTAAGAGAGGTGTATGTTATGTACGGTTATCAAGGTCTCGGCAATCTCAGTGCCTATGGATTCGGCTCCGCTTACACGTGGTCCTACATCCTGGTCCTGGTGTGCTTCTTCGCTGCCCTGATCGCGTCTTCCCGTGTCAAATCGGTCTATGCCAAGTTCGACGAGTATAAAGCATCCAAGGGTCTGACGGCCGAGCAGGCCGCTCAGAAAGTGCTCGACTACTACGGCATCACCAATGTCAGTATCCAGCACATCCCCGGAGAGCTCTCCGACAACTACAACCCGAAGACCAATATCATCAGCCTGTCCGACAGTACCTACGGACATTCGTCCATCGCCGCCATCGGTGTCGCCTGTCATGAGGCGGGCCACGCGGCACAGCACGCGCAGGGATATGTGCCCATCAAACTGCGCAATGCCATCATCCCGGTCTGCAATATCGGCTCTGCCGCCGGTATCCCGCTGGCCCTCATCGGCATTTTCCTCAACATCTCCGGCCTCGTCTATTTCGGCCTCATCCTCTACGCGTTCGTCGCGCTCTTTCAGTTCGTGACCCTTCCGGTCGAACTCGACGCGAGCCACAGAGCGCTCAAGGTCATCGATGAGACCAAAATGCTCGAAGGCAACGAATATACCGGAGCCCGCAAGGTCCTGACCGCGGCCGCCATGACCTATGTCGTCGCCGTCGCCACCGCTCTTGCGAACCTTCTCCGCTTCATCATCGTCTTCCTCGGCAACAGTAGACGGAGCAGCTGACATGAAAGACCCGAGACAGCTTGCTTTCGAAACGCTTCTGAAGCTCTGGAAGCACCAGTCTTATTCCAATTTATCCATTGCCGGCGTCCTGGGGTCTTCCGACCTGTCGGGCGCCGACAAGTCGTTTTTTACGACCCTCGTCTACGGGGTTCTCGAGCGGAAACTGACCCTCGACTACAACCTCTCGCTCTACCTCAAAGAGCCGCTGAAAAAACTCAACCCGAAGGTCTACACCGCGCTCCTGTTGGGCGCGTACCAGGTCCTGTTCCTCGAGAAGGTCCCGGACCACGCCGCCATTAACGAAGCGGTCAAACTGACCCGAAAAAACGGGGTCGGCTTCGCGTCCGGCCTCTGCAACGCGGTCCTGCGGAAAGTCGCATCGAACGGGTTCTGTCTGCCGGAAAATGACGGCTCCCTCGAGTACTACAGCGTGCTCTACTCCGTGCCGGTCCCGCTCATCCGTCTGTGGGTCGACGCGTACGGTCTCGAGAAGACGGAAGGCATCCTGCAAGACGCGCTGGGTCCCCGTCCGCTGACGGTGCGGGTGAACACGACCCGTACGACGGCGGAGGAGCTCATCGCCCGGCTGGGGGAGGAAGGCGTGACCGCCGTGCCCCATGAAGCCGTGGGCGATGCACTGGTCCTCACGTCCGCCGGAGACCTCGCCGCGCTCCCGTCGTTCCGGGACGGGCTCTTCCACGTCCAGGACGCCGCGTCCCAGCTCTGCTGTCAGAACGTGGAAGCGAGACCTGGCATGACGGTCTACGACCTCTGCGCGGCCCCCGGCGGGAAAAGCTGCACCCTGGCGGAACACATGCATAACGAAGGCGTCGTCCGCGCCTACGATCTCTATGAGAAGCGGGTGGGGCTCATCGCCGAAAACGCCGCCCGGCTGGGGCTCTCCATCGTGGAACCCGCGGTAGGCGACGCCACCGAATTTGACCCCGAACGGCCCCTTGCGGACCGCGTCCTCTGCGACGTTCCCTGCGCCGGTTACGGGGACATCGGGCGTAAGCCGGAGATCCGTTTCAAGGACCCCGGTTCCGTTGACAATTTACCTGCCTTACAGTATGATATTTTAGATAAGGCGGAACAATATGTAGTGGATGGAGGACGCCTCATATACTCTACCTGCTCTCTGAACCCCGCGGAGAACGAAGCGGTGGCAGAGCGGTTCCTGGAAGAGCATGACGGCTGGGACCTCGTCCTCATGAAGACCTATTTTCCGCAGGACTACCACTGTGACGGCTTCTTCAATGCCGTCTTCGAGAAGGCGGGGGAACGGTGACGGAACGCAAAGATATCCGGTCGATGACACTGCCGGAACTGACGGAGGACATCATATCGCTCGGTCTTCCGAAATTCCGGGCAGGGCAGATCTATTCCTGGCTCCATCAGAAATATGTCTCGTCCTTCGCCGACATGACGAACCTGTCGAAAGACCTCCGCGCCTCTCTGGAAGAGCAGTACGAGATCTTCGACGCGAAGACCGTCCTGAAACGGACTTCCGCCATCGACGGCACCGTCAAGTACCTCTACGAACTGAATGACGGGAACACCGTGGAAACGGTCCTGATGAAATACAAGTACGGCTACTCCATCTGTATTTCCTCTCAGATCGGCTGCGACATGGGCTGTTCCTTCTGCGCGTCCACCATCGACGGCTGCGCCCGGAGCCTCCGGACCTCCGAGATGCTGGCGCAGATCTACACCGCCCAGAGAGAACTGGGCATCCGGGTCTCCCACATCGTCCTCATGGGCATGGGAGAACCCCTTCTGAACTACGACAACATGCTCCGCTTCCTCGACATCATCACCGGGGAAGACGGCGCCAACATCAGTGCCCGGCACATCTCGGTGTCCACCTGCGGCATCGTGCCAAAGATCTATGAGCTCATGGAGCTGAGGCCCCAGTTCACGCTGTCCGTGTCCCTGCACGCGCCGAACGACGACATCCGTAACAGGATCATGCCCGTCAATCGCCGCTGGGGCGTGGAGGAACTGCTGGACGCCTGCCGGGACTACATCGCCGCCACGAACCGGAGGATCTCCTTCGAGTACGCGATGATGAGCGGCATCAACGATACCGACGAGTGTGCCCGTGAACTGGCCTCTCGTCTGGGAGGCATGCTCTGCCATGTCAACCTGATCCCCGCCAATGAAGTGCGGGAAAACGACTACGTCAGAAGTTCCGCGGAACGGCTCAAAGCCTTCGCGGAGATCCTTGAAAAGAACGGCATCACGACCACCGTTCGACGGACCCTGGGACCCGATATCGAGGCGTCCTGCGGTCAGCTCCGAAGAAACCACGCAAAGGAGGCGTCAGAGATATGAGGATCATTGCAAGGACAGACCCCGGCAAGGTGCGCAAAAGCAACCAGGACTCCTATGCCGCGGGCGAATTCCGCAATGGTGTCGCATGGGCCGTCGTATGTGACGGGATGGGCGGCAACGTTGGCGGGAACGTCGCAAGCTCCACAGCTGTCCGATCCATCTCCGAACGGATCACTACCGCCTACCGGGAGAACATGAGTTCTTCCTCCATCCGAAACCTGCTGGTGACCGCCATCACCAATGCCAATTTCGAGATCTTCGACATGGCTTCCGCCAACCCGGAACTCGCCGGGATGGGGACCACCGTCGTCGCCGCCATCATGGATGACTCGAACATCTATGTGGCCCACGCGGGGGACAGCCGTGCGTACATCATCCATAAATCGTCCATCCGGCAGATCACCCGGGACCACTCCCTCGTCCAGAAGATGATCGAGAACGGGGAGATCACCGAGGAAGAAGCGGTGCGCCACCCCAGCAAGAACCTCATCACGAGAGCGCTGGGCGTCGACGAGAACCTCCGGGTCGACTTCAATGAAGAGCCCTGCGGAGAGCGCACCATGCTGCTCATCTGCACGGACGGCCTCACGAACTATGTGACGGACGAAGAGATCCACGAGACCATCCTCAAAGGCCGTAACACGGACTTTGCGGAGACCCTGGTCGATCTCGCGAACGAACATGGCGGCGGAGACAACATCACCGTCGTCGCGGTGGAGGGTTGAGTGAATGGATAATTATGTGGGAAAACGGCTCGACGGCCGTTATGAGATCCGAGAGATCGTCGGCGTCGGCGGTATGGCCGTGGTCTACAAGGCCTACGACAATATCGACGACCGCATGGTCTCCATCAAAGTTCTGAAAGACGAGTTCCTCGCGAACGAAGAATTCCGCAGACGGTTCAAAAACGAATCCAAAGCCATTGCCGTCCTGTCCCATCCGAACATCGTCAAAGTCTACGATGTCTCTCTGGGCGATAAACTCCAGTACATCGTCATGGAGTATGTGGAAGGCATCACGCTGAAAGAATACATCGAACAGCAGGGCGTCATCCCCTGGAAGGAAGCGGTCCACTTCACGACCCAGATCCTCCGGGCGCTCCAGCATGCTCACGACAAGGGCATCGTCCACCGGGACATCAAGCCCCAGAACATCCTGCTTCTGGAAAACGGAAGCATCAAGGTCACCGACTTCGGCATCGCCCGCTTCTCCCGCGGCGAGACCCGCACCATGACGGAAGCGGCCATCGGATCGGTCCACTACATCTCTCCGGAACAGGCGAGAGGCGAGACGACCGACGACAAGGCGGACATCTACTCCGTCGGCGTCGTGCTCTACGAGATGATCACCGGACGCCTGCCCTTTGAGGCGGAAAGTGCTGTTTCGGTCGCCATCATGCAGGTCCAGAACGAGGCGACCCCGCCCCGTGAGATCAACCCGCAGATCCCGCTCGGCCTCGAGCAGATCACGCTCCACGCCATGGAGAAGAGCACCGCGAACCGGTACCAGTCCGCCGCCGAGATGCTCCTCGACCTCGACGAGTTGAAACGCAATCCGTCCATCAAATTCGACTACACGTACTTTGTCGATAAAGAACCGACCAAATTCATCAACCGTGAATCCGTGACCGGCGGCGTCTACGGCGCCGGCGCGCCCAACGTGGGCGGCGGTTCTTCCGGCGGTGCCAGCCCGGTCATCCCGGACCGGAACGAAGGCCGGCCGAGCAATGTGAAGCGCAACATCGGCATCGGTGTCGGCATCGGCCTCGTGGCCGCCATCATCGCGGTCCTCGTCTTCCTGCGTCTCTTCACCGACGTCCTCGGCGGCAGCGATCTGACCGTTCCGAACTTCGTCGGGAAGATCTATGCCGAGGAGATCGACGGCAACGAGCGGTATGAAGACTTCGATTTCGACATCACATACGTCTCCTCGACGACCGCCTCCGAAGGCGAGATCATCAAACAGGATCCCGTCTCGGGCACGAAGGTCCGCAAGGGACAGACCATCAAACTGGAAGTCGTCTCGAAGGGAACGACCACCGAGATCCCGAAGATCTACGGCAAGACCCTCATCGAAGCCAGTGAGATGCTCCAGACGGCAGGGTTCACGAACCTGAAGGCGGAGACCGAGTTCTCTGCCACGGCAACGCCCGGAACGGTCCTCCGCTCCGACCCGGAACAGGGCACGGAGGCGGACACCTCCGAGACCATCCTGCTGGTCGTCGCCACCGATGAGAGCGACGAAAAAGTCAGTGTTCCCGACGTCATCGGGATGAACTACTATAACGACAAATCCTCGGTCGAACAGTTCTTCACGAAGCAGGGCCTCAAAGTGGGCTCCGTCACCGAGAAGGATTCGATCGAAGACAAGGGCACCATTATCGATCAGAGTGTCCGCAGCGGCATGAAAGCCAACAAGGGCACCGCCATCAACCTGACGGTCAGCTCCGGCTCCGGCGCGCAGAAGACCGGTCACGTCTACATCACTCTGCCGAACACCGGCGACACTCATACGCTCCGTGTCTATGTGGCCAATGAGCTCCAGAAGAGTTCTGACGTTCTGATGAACGGCCGCGGCTACACCGCGGAGATCTCCGGCAACGGCACCGACGTCCCCGTCGACATCTATATCGGCGAGACCAAGGTCTACGATGCCAAGGCGGACTTCACCCGCAGCACCGTCCCGCTGACCGACGTCCACACCTATCCGTATGCGTCCGAATCGACGACATCCGCGAACGGCGGGTTCATCCTGCCCTGGTGATCACATGACAACACTTACCGGAACCATTGTGAAAGGGATCGGCGGCTTCTATTATGTAGAGGCCGCCGACGGGATTTATGAATGCAGGGCCAGAGGCGTCTTCCGCAACGACGGAGTGACCCCGCTGGTCGGCGACCGTGTCTCCATCACGGTCAATGACGGGGACACCGAGAACACGATCGACGAGATCTTCGAGCGCAAGAACGAACTGCGCCGCCCGCCGGTCGCGAACATCGACCGCGTCATCATCGTGGTGGCCAGCAAGGAGCCGAGACCGAACCCGCTCGTCATCGACCGCCTCACGGCCATCGCCGTGCGAAAGGGGATCGAGCCGGTCATCGTGCTCAACAAGGCCGACCTCAAAGATGTCTCGGAACTCAAGGAGACCTACGAAAAGACGCCGTTCCCGGTCGTCATCACCAACGGTCTGACCGGCGAGGGGACCGACGAACTGAAGGCGCTCCTGAAAGGGAAGACCTGCGCGTTCACCGGAAACTCCGGTGTCGGCAAGAGCACGCTCCTCAACGCGCTCGATCCGACGTTAGACCTCGCCACGGCGGAGATCTCCCGCAAACTGGGGAGAGGACGCCATACCACGCGGGAGTGCACGCTCATGAAAGTCTGCGGCGGGTACGTCGTCGACACCCCGGGCTTCGCCTCGCTGGAATTCGCCCGCGATGAACTGGTTTTGAAAGAAGACCTGGAAGACTGTTTCCCGGAGTTCGAGCCGTTCATCGCGAACTGCCGCTTCCACCCGTCCTGCGCCCATATGAACGACAAGGGCTGCGCCGTGACCGCGGCCGTCGAAGAGGGGCTCATCGCCGAATCGCGCTACCGCAGCTACCGGGCGATGTACGAAGAGGTCAAAGATCTCGAAGCCTGGCAGTTGAAAAGCTCAAAATAACTTGTGTTCAATTTGTTTCTGCGTTATAATTAGCCGAAACAATGCAGTGACCTGTTAGGAAAGAGGGATCGCATTGAAAAAGAAGGGCAAATGGGGCAAAGGTCTCGGCCGGCTGTTTGCCGGTCCGGACGAGTCTGCCCGCATGCCTTCTGAGCGCTCCCGTTCCAAAGCGGAACCCGGGTCCGATGCCGATGAGATCGAGACCCCGGAAGACATCCTCGCAAAGTATGGAAAGTACCTCGATGAGGACGGTGTCCCGTTCAAGGGGATCAATCCGAAGCCGAAGTACTACGTGGTTCCAAAGGAACAGCCTCTTGAAGCCGTTCCGGTCGAAGAACCTCTGGAACCGGCGCCGCCGATCGTCCACCAGATCAAGACGACCCCGACACCTCCGCCGAAACCGGAGCCGGAGCCCCGAAAGGTCATTGTCAGGAAGCGGACACCGAAAAAGGTCGTCGTGCGCAAACGCGCGAGACCGGAACCGCCGGTGCCGAAAGCAAAAAAGATCGTCGTGAAAAAAGCGGCGAAACCACTGAAAGTCAAAATCAAAGTAAAACGATAAATCGGAGGACCGAACTACCATGACCGTTACAGAACTTCGCGCGGTGCTGGATCTTGCCACCAAGAGCCTGGCCGCAGTGACAACGGAATTACGCGTCGAGATGAAAGATGTTCCGAAGGCAGTCGACCTGCTGATCATCCGGAACCTCTGCATGACTGCCGAAGGAGTCAACTCGGATGACGCTGCTCTCAGCGCAGCCATCGAGGAGACCTTTGCTCAGAAGCGCACGCTTCTGGCCGAGGTCACGGCTCCCCGCGTCCTTCCCGCCGATTCTCTCTGGGATCCGGCCGGTCCGGACGAGTACGCCGCCAAACTGGCGGAGATCGACGAAAAGGAACATGAGAATGCCGACGCTTACAGCCTGCGCCAGATCGTTCTCGCGGGCCTCAAAGGCATTGCCGGCTTTGCCTGGGAAGCCTATCAGATCGGCTATGAAGACGAGGGCATCGACCCGTTCCTGCAGAGAGTCCTGCAGCGGACCCTGAAGTATACCCTCAGTGTCGGTCTGCTCTTCAATCTCTCGATGGAAGTCGGCGGCTTCGGCTACCGCTCCATGGGCCTGCTCGACAACGCCCGCATCGAGCGTTACGGTTCTCCGAAACTGACGAATATCGAACTTGGTGTCCGCACCAAGCCGGGTATCCTGGTCTGCGGCTCCGACATGCGCGCCCTCGAATGTCTGCTCGAACAGACGAAGGGCACCGGCGTCGAAGTCTATACCCATGACGAACTCATGTCGGCCCACTGCTACCCGCAGCTGACCGGTCTCGACCATTTCGCCGGCAACTACGGCGGTTCCATGGCGAGCCAGAAGTCCGACTTCACCTATTTCCGCGGTCCCGTCGTCGTCACCGGCGGCGCTCTGGAGGAACCGGCGGAAGCCTATGCCGACCGCATCTACACGACCGGCGTCTCCGGTTTTGCCGGTGTCCCGCACCTTGTCACCGACAACGAAGGGGTCACAGACTTCTCCGCCGTCATCGAACAGGCCAAGACCTGTGAAGCTCCGACCGAGCTGAGAAAGGGCGAAGTCGTCACCGGCTTCGGTCACGACCAGCTCTACACGATGGGTGAGATGCTGACCGGCGCCATCGAGGACGAGTCGATTGCCAAGATCATCACCATCATCGGCACGGACGGCGCCGACCCGGCCCGCTCGTATGCCTCCGAACTGGTCGCTTCGCTTCCGAAGAACTCGATCGTCATGACCGACGGCTCTGTCAAGTTCCGGTTCAACGACCAGTACCTCGGCACCCTTCGCGGCATGCCCCGCACCATGGACATCGGTGCCGTCAGCGACACCTACTCCTTCTGCATGGCTGCCCTGAAGCTCCAGGCCGACCTCGGCAAATATGACATCAACGGCGTGCCGATCTCCTACGTCGTCTCTCTCGGCGATGAACGGGCGATGACCGCGCTGCTGACCCTCATCTACATCGGCGCCAAGAACCTCGTCGTGTTCCCGTCCTATCCCGACTACATGACCGACAGCATCATCAGCGTGTTTGAAAAGAACTTCGGTCTCCGCACGGCAAAGACCCCCGCGGAAGACGTGGAAGCGTTCTTCGCGAAGAAGCCCGTCAGCTCCGACGGCCCGATCGATCCGGAGATGCTCATCATCGACATCATCGAGAAGTACCCGGATGCCGCTCAGGTCCTCATGAACTGCGGCATGAGCTGCGTCACCTGCGGCGCCGCGCTCTATGAGTCCCTGTCCGAGGCCTGTATGGTCCACGGGCTCGACCCGGAAGACGTCAAAGAGGTCCTCGACCACGAACTGGGTCTTGTCGAAGACTGATTTTTCGTGTACAATAAAGCGAATTCATAATTTCGTCATATTTACAGAGGAGAGAATGGTTATGAAAAAAACCATGAAACGGCTCATCGCGGCTCTGATCGCGGTCCTGACCCTGACGGCCGTTCTCAGCATGTCTTCTTTCGCGGCTACTCAGAAGACCGTGAAAAAGTACAAGGTGTACACCGTGCTGGGCGACAGTGTCGCAGCGGGTTATTCCCATCCGGGTTATGACATCAATCACGACTACAACAAGATCGAATGGAACCTGGTCCCGGGCACTTACCCCGCCATCGTCGGCAAGGCGACCGGAGCGAAAGTCCATCAGCTGGCCCACAGCGGCTACCGTTCGACGGACCTGCGCGCCCTGCTCTGCAACGACTATAACGGCGACGGCATGAGCCCGCTCCGCCTGCCGTCCATCAACAACGACGCCCGCCATCTGAACGTCGATCAGCTGAACGTCCTTCGCGCGGCGTTCCAGCAGGATATCCGGGAATCCGGCCTCATCACGGTCAACATCGGCATCAACGACTCCACACAGCCGCTGATGATCACGATGGAGACCCTGCAGGCAGACCTCGGCGTCCTCGGCAGCCAGATGCTTGCTCTGCTCGATCCGTTCAACTACGTGAAGAACACGCTGAACAATCTCAATACGTTGACGGTCGACGCGCAGTTCTATGCAGCTCTCGCGCAGGCGGAACTGAACTCCTTCCGGATGTTCTCCGAGAACTTCGACGCCATCATCGCCCGGATCCACGAGCTGAACCCGAAGGCGAAAGTCGTCGTGGTCGGACTCTACAACGCGTCGGAGAACGACACCATCCCGTCCGGCGGCATCGGCATCCCGATCGGAGATATCTTCGGCAGCATCTACGCGAACATGAACCAGTACATGCAGTCCGGTTCTCCGTATGCGAGCATGGGGTATTACACCTTCGTCGACACCTGGGGCATCAGCTCTCACATGAACGATCCCGAATCCCCGATCTACCGCGCGGACAACCATCCGACGCTGAAGGGCCACCAGCAGATCGCCGACCGCATCTTCGCGGTGCTTCCGACAAGGTCTGCCAAATAGTAAAACAGAAACCAAAAGACCTCCGAACACGGTTCGGAGGTCTTTTTTGTCGCTTGTTATTTGAGATACTGCTGGTAGGCCTCGACGGCGAGGCGGTCGCAGCGCTCGTTTTCCGGGTGGCCGGCATGGCCTTTGACCCACTCGATGGTCACCTCGTGTTTTCCCAGTTCCCCGAGGAGCTCTTCCCAGAGGTCTGGGTTCAGGGCGGGCTTTTTGTCTTTCTTGCGCCAGCCGTTCTGCCGCCCGCTTTCCGCCCAGCCCTTCGTGATGCCGTTGCAGAAGTCCTGGGAGTCGGAGTAGATGGTGAGCTTACAGGGCTTTTTGAGGGCCTTCAGGCCG
>ONJD01000026.1:0-16893 GCA_900317985.1 uncultured Eubacteriales bacterium
AGGTACGGTAAAGAGTTGGATTGAGTTTTGTCAGTGTGCCAAGATCACCCATGATTCGGTTGAATAAATCTGTTGCTTGATCAGAGGCACCCAGCAAATTACCAATAACTTCTTCTGCTTTATCGGCAGCAAATTTGGTGATTGATGATTTTGCAGCTTCTTCCTTCATTTTTTCGATGTCGGCTTCGATACGATTCTTAAGATCGTTCATAACAACATCGAAAGGCAACGACACTTGAAGGGTCTGGGTCAAAACATTGACCTGATCTGTTTCCTTGAGCGCAACTTTTTTTCCGTCCTCGCCCTTAATGGAAATATCAACTTCAGGCACATATACACCTTCACCGTTCACAACTTTCGTGCTAATCTCGGTGACTGTATCAATGAAGTCTTGCAGGCTAAGTTTCTCTGCACTCGCAAGTAGCTGAGTGAACTCAGAACCATAGACAACAACACCGACTTTACGTGTCGGTTTGGTTTCTTCAGCCAGTGCCGAGAGCGGCAGCATCGCGACCACCATGACGATGGCGACGATCAGGCTGAGGATCCTAAGAGATTTTTTCTTCATATCTCTTACCCCTTTCAATCGTTTCTTAATTGTTCAGTCTTTTTCCGTCTGCGGATGATCGCCTTACACACAACCAGCAATTGTCCGCACTTTATCTGACATTTTAATTTTAATTGTATTAAAAGGGAGTGTCTATTGTTGAACCATCTAGTCTTTTGTACAAATCGTTGTGCATTTTATCCCAGCCATCCAACAATCACAAAACGACACACCTCCCGGAACTCCGGGAGGTGTGCTCCATTTCCCCTATTAAATTGCTATGGCTGAGTGTGGTGAATCGCCTCAGGCATTTACATAAATGAATATATACGATTCATCAGAATTACTCACTCACATATGTGAAGGTTCTCGAAAAAGATCAAAAAATGTGTGTTATTCGACCATCTTCACCAGTTCCAGAAGATCCTGTTCCGGGATGCCCCGGACGCCGATCGCGTAGTTCCAGACGCCGTTGTCCTTGACGCCCTTCAGCTGCCAGTTGGCAACGTAGAACTTCTTGTCTTTGCCTTTGAGGGTCACTTCGACTTCGCGGCCGTCTTCGAGGGTGAACTCGACTTCTTTCACCGTGTCATAGACGTTGTAGTCGCCGGAGATGTCCACGTCGTCATCGTCCGCGGCACTGGCCGGAGCCTTCCGCATGTAGCAGACTTCATCGCCTTCCCCGCCGTAGCGGACTTCGATGAGGGTCTCGTTGATGGTGCTCCAGTAGTACTGCGCATAGTCCGCGCCGTCCAGGTTGACCCCTTCCGGGACCGTGAACGTGAAACCGGCAACCTTCTCGGCTTTCGCCAGAGAGTCATAGGTCTTGACCGGGTTGGCGATCTGCGCGTTGCCCGCAGCAGCTTCCTTCGTCGCGTCGGACTGGCCGTTCGCGTTCTGTTTCGTGCAGCCGGTGAAGAGCACCGTCAGCAGGACACAGAGCAGCAGAGCAAGGAATGAATTGCGTTTCATAACGTTCCTCCTTCAAAAAACACACCAGATATTGTGGTTTTTCCAAAAGTTTCACTTGTAATTTCGGCCAAAATAGACCATAATAGTAACAATCATATTGTCCAGACATTCCCGGACAAAACCATAATACACTATGCAGGCCATTTTTACCATATCGGGGGAGGTAACACAATGACAGCTGCAGATTTCGCCGCACTCTATGGCACCGGCACGGAGGACGTGACCGAGCCCTCCACGCGCGACAACTTCTTCTACACCGAGGAAGATGACGACGACGAAGGTGCCGAGTGGGACTGACACACAATTTCATGAAATGAAAACAGGAATGGCTCTCCGCAAGGAGGGCTATTCCTGTTTTTTGTGCTCGTTTGGGCGATTCACCCCTCCGCCTTCCAGCGGTGGTCGCGGAAGAACGCGACGATGTCTTCGAGCGGCGCGCCGAAGCTTCCCTGGACCATCTCGTCCCGTCCGCCGCCGCGGCCGTTCAGGCTCGCGTTGAACTCCTTCGCGAGCCGGCTGAGCGGCAGGCTCTTCGAGGTGGCGATGTACCGGTAGCTCTGCGGCTGCCCGTCCGGACCCAGGTCCTTCTCCCCCGCCGTCAGCGCCACAAAGACGCCGTCGCAGAGGTCCCGGCCGCCGTTCGCGAGCGCCCGGATGGCGTCGGTCTCGAGTGCCGGCAGGAACACGACGAGGTTTCCGGAAGCGTCCGCGCCGCCCTGCTCCTTCAGGAACGACAGCGCAATATCCGCCTGCTGCACCTGTGCCACGGACAGTTCATGCGTCAGATGGCCGTTCTGCGCCTGCAGGGCTTCGACGGCGTCCGCCGTCTCCTCCTGCGGGGTGGATGTGAGGTCCACGATCCGCATGATGTTCGTCTGCTTGACGTCGTAGTCCGAGAGCGCCCAGGGGCCGCAGATCATGTGCACGCGGGTGCCGCCGTGCGCCTTCTCCGAATTCACGATCTTGATGAGGCCGATCTCCCCGGTCCGCGCCACATGCGGGGCGCAGCAGGCGCAGACGTCGTACCCGGGGATGGTCACGAGGCGCACGTCCTCGGTCAGTTCAAGTTTGCTGCGGTAGTCGAGGTCCGGCAGAGTCGCCGGGTCCGGGTACTCCGCATACACTTCGACGTTCTCCCAGACGGCGCGGTTCACGACCCTCTCGACTTCCCGGAGCTGCTCGTCCGAGAGCTCACCGTTGAAGTCGCAGGTCACGTCCCGGTCGCCGAGGTGGAACCCGATGTTGTCGAGGCCGTAGAGGCGATGCACCGTTCCGGACACCAGGTGTTCCCCGGTGTGGTTCTGCATCCGTTCAAAACGCTGTTCCCAGTCGAGGACACCGGTCACCTGCGCCCAGGGCGTCACGGCCCCGTCGCAGTAATGGGTGATGATGCCGTCGTCCGAGACCTGCACGTCCACGACCTTCACGGCGCCGGACAGCGGCGTCTCGCAGTCCTTCTTGAACTCCTGCAGGGTGCCGGTGTCGGCGTACTGCCCGCCGCCTTCCGGGAAGAAGGCAGACCGGTTCAGAACGACCGCGTAGAGGCCTTCTCGGTCCTCCGCCTCCTCACAGGAGATGACGGTCGCCGTGAACGCCCTGCAGTAGGCGTCGGCGTCATAGAGTTTTTCGGTAACAAGTGGTTTATTCATAGATCAGAGTACTCATTTCCAGGATATTTGAAGTGGTGAAGCCATCGTTCTGCATGGCGGCCAGGACTGTCAGGAGGATCGTGACGACCAGTACGATGATCGCGTTTCGGATGAGTCCGCCCTGCAGACGATGTCGCAGCTCCGGAGTCGAGGTCTCGGACTCCGGCATGCGAAGGACCATCAGGATGGCGACTGTCGACACCATGATGAACATCGTGTTGATGGTGAAGAGCAGGAACGCTCCGCCGAGCATAGCCCAGTGGCCGCCGGCGATTGAGAACCCGCAGGTACACAGCGGCGGCATGAGCGCGGTCGCGATGGCCACGCCGGGAATGACATTGCTGGTGCTGTCTTTCCGGGTCAGAGCAATGATGCCGGCGAGTCCGCCGAACGTGGCGATGAGGATGTCGAACACACTGGGTGAGGTACGGCCCAGGATCTCGCTCGTCGCCTCTTTGACCGGGGAGATCAGGAAATAGAGCGTAGAGGTCAGGATCGCGGTCGTCACCTGAAACAGAAATCCGACGATCGCCTTTTTGAACTTCTGCGCGTTCACAGTCGCGATGCCGAGGCCCATCAGCTGGATGGTCCCCATCAGCGGAGAGATCAGCATGGCGCCGATGATGACCGCCGTCGAGTTCGTGTTGAGTCCGATGGAAGCGATCAGGATGGCGAAGAACAGGATGGACAGGTTCATGCCGCTGACCCGTCCGCCGTTGTCCAGCCGGTCGGCGATGACATCGTAGTCCGCGGTATCGCTCTTCAGCGAAAACGCCTGCCGGACCAGGTCTTTGATCCGGTGCTGTCCTCTTGCCGGTACCTCCTCCGGGTTCAGATCGTTCATCAGGTTGTCCCAGGCCTCGGCCTGACGTTCTTCCCGCCGGTCTCTGAGACGTTCGGTTTCCAGTTTTTTCAATGTGGGTCCTCCGTTTCCGATGTCCTGTCCGGACATAAGAAGTCTGCTAGTAGTATAGCACAGGATGTGGTAAAATTTCACTATACGAACGAGAGAGGAGGGTCCGCGATGTACGAATCCATGGAAGCGCTGTCTGCCGCCTGCGCAGGCTGCGAACGGTGCCGCCTGGCGTCCGGACGGACGAACCTGGTCTTCGGCGTCGGAGACCCGCACGCGAAGCTCCTCTTCGTCGGGGAAGGCCCCGGCTACCAGGAGGATGTCCAGGGGGAACCCTTCGTCGGGCCCTCCGGACAGCTCCTCGACAAATACCTCGCCGCCATCGGTCTCGACCGGGAACACGGCGTGTACATCGCGAACATCGTGAAGTGCCGCCCGCCTCAGAACCGGGACCCGCAGCCGGACGAGCAGGACGTCTGCATCGAATGGCTCCGGGAACAGGTGCGGGTGCTCCGGCCGAAGGTCATCGTGTGCCTCGGACGCATCGCGGCACAGCGGCTCATCGACCCCGAGTTCCGGGTCACGCGGGAACACGGGCAGTTCGTGGAAAAGAAGGGCATCCATATGATGGGCACCTTCCACCCCGCCGCGCTCCTGCGCAACCCGAAACAGAAACCCGACGCCTTCGACGACTTCCTCGCCCTGCGGGACAAGCTCGTCGAACTGGGCTTGCAGCCGCCCGTCCATTGATTTTTGATCCACTAATAGCTTCTAACACGAAAGACTGTGTCATCCGCAACCGACACAGTCTTTTTGCATTATCCTCTGCCCCACAAACTGAAATTTGTGCGCCCGCGCACATCATTTGACGCAGGCGGGTACCGTGAACGGTTCGAGAGCCCGGGCACTGGCAGCCCGAACTCCGAACCTGCGGCGTTCACCCGCCCGCCTGCTGAAGTTTTCTCGTTAGAAAAGAGAACGTCACGCTAAACCGTCAAAAACCGGTTTTTAGCATGAATAAAGGCCTTGATCGAGATGCCTGATCAGTGAAAAACGCAAGATTTTCCATGCTAAACGGAGAAAAACAGGAGTTTGGCATGGAAAAATGCCTCGAATGGGATGTTTGGCAGGAGAAAAACGCAAGATTTTCCATGCTAAATGGTGAAAAGCAGGAGTTTAGCATGAAAAAATGCCCTGAATGAAATGCTTTGTGGAAGGAAATCGAAAAATATTCCATGCTAAAAGGCGAAGAATAGAGTTTTAGCATGGAAAAATATAGAACCCGGTCGTTTACATTGCAGGCCGAAGGGCAGACCTGTCCTTTGGCCTGTTGTTTGCCCCATGCCGGCGGGTGGAAGTGCGGTCAAGGGCAGGCAACGCGGTGGGTGGTTGCCTGTCGCGGAGCGAGCAAACCCCTTGACGGCGCTGCAAGCCGCTGGCACCCACGCCCGGAGGGCGATAAATACAAGTTTGCAGGGCTGCGAATATGTTGTCGGGCGGAGGGAAGAAAGTCAGGACCTGCTGCGAAGGGGCGGCAGGTCCTGCTGGTGTCAGGGTTGAGAGATGAATGAACAGGTCGGTCAGATGAACAGGTTGTGGTTCGCGGTCTCCGCGGCGCCAAGGTAGGTGCCGACACCGACGATCTCGATGCCGTCGATGAGTTCCTCTTCCTTGATGCCCATGACGTCCATGCTCATGGAGCAGGCCTGGATGGTGACACCGTTCTTCATGGCGGTGTCCATTAGGGTCTGCAGGGTATCGACATTCTTCTGCTTCATGACCCAGCGCATCATGGCGCCGCCCATGCCGCCCATGTTCCACTTGGAAATGCCCATGTGGGCAACGCCCTTCGGGAGCATGATGCCAAAGGCGTGCTCAATGAGGCTCTTCGGTACGCGCGGGCCATCGGGCTTCCGCAGTGCCGCAAGGCCCCAGAACGTGAAGAACATAGTGACCTTCTTGCCCATGGCGGCGGCGCCGTTCGCGATGATGAACGAGGCCATGACCTTGTCCATGTCGCCCGAGAAGACGACGATGGTCTTTTCGCTGTCGGTCTTGCCCGGGACGACCGTCGAGCCGGTCTCCGCGGCCGCGGGACCGCCGGTCAGACCTTTCATGAGGACCGCTTTGTATTCGTTCCCTTCCTTGCCGGCAGAGATGAGAGTGTTGCCGGTGGTCTGGCACCAGGCGCCGATGTCGCGGACGAAGCCGGGGTCGGAGGCAGACACTTCCAGAGTGTCGCCGTCGTTCATCGAGTTGATGGCGTCATAGACTTTGACGATGGGGCCGGGGCACTGGAGCCCGATGCAGTCGAGTGAGATCTTCTTTGCGTCCGCAGGCATGGTGAATTCCTCCTTCGCGGGTGCCGGCTGATCCAGCGTGGGTAGCTGGATGACCGGGACCGGTTTCTTGTGGGTGGCATGGTAGAGACGGGTGCCGCCGGGGTAGACGAGGACGTGCTTAAACCCGTTGTTGGCAAGCGTCCGGGCCGCGTTGTAGGCGCGGACGCCGATGCCGCAGAAGGCGATGTACGTCTTGCCTTTATCGAGCTCGTCCATCCGGTCGCGGAGTTCCCCGAGCGGGATCTCGACCGCGTCCGGCAGCTTCGAGACCATCCGTTCCGCGTCTTCCCGGATGTCCAGGATGACCGCGTCCGGCGTCGTCTCGTCGAAGTTCCAGTCCGAGAACTGAACGAGTCCGCGCAGCGCGTTCTGAGCGGCGAACCCGGCCATGTTGACGGGGTCCTTCGCGGAGGAGTAGGGCGGAGCGTAAGCGAGTTCGAGGTCGGTGAGGTCATCGACCGTGGCACCGAGGCGCATGGCGACGCCGAGCGTGTCGATGCGTTTGTCGACGCCGTCATAGCCGACGATCTGCGCGCCGAGGATATGGCTGTCGGTCGGGTCTTTCTTCTCGACGATCAGCTTGATGACCATCGGCAGCGCGCCGGGGTAGTAGCCCGCGTGGTGGTTCTGGGTGACATAGACGACGTCGTAGTCTTTGCCTTTTTCAAGTCCTGCGGCGATGAGCGCCTTCTCGTTCCGACCGGTCGAGGCGGCGGTGTAGTCAAACACTTTGACGACCGAACTGCCCTGGGTGCCGGCATACATGGTGTGCGGCTTTTCGCCTTTTCCGACCGCGGCGAGGTTGTCCGCCACGATGCGGCCCTGCTTGTTGGCGGGACCGGCCAGCGGGACCATGGTGCGCCCGCCGGTGTTGAAGTCGAGGACTTCGACGACGTCGCCGACCGCGAAGATGTTCGGGTCTTCGGTCTGCATGTAGTCGTCGACGAGGATGCCGCCCCGCGTATTGAGCGGCAGGCCCGCGTCTTTCGCGATGCCGCTGTTCGGACGGACACCGATGGAGAGGACGACGAGCTCGGCCTCCACGGCAGTGCCGCTCTTCAGCGTTGTGACGACCGTATCGCCTTTGTCTTCAAACGAGGCGACCGGGTCGCCGAGTTCGAGGCGGATGCCCTTGTCGCGGATCTCGCCGTGGAGCATCTGCGCCATCTCGAAGTCCAGAGGGGCCATGACCTGGTCCATCGCCTCGAGGATGGTGACGTCGACGCCGGCTTCCTTCAGGTTTTCGGCCATCTCGAGGCCGATGAACCCGCCGCCGACCACGACGGCCGTTTCGATCTTCTGCTCATAGACCATGGAGCGGAACAGGTCGGTGTCCGCGACGGTCCAGAGGGTGTGGATCCGCGGGGAGTCGATGCCCGGGATCGGGGGCCGCAGGGGAGACGAACCGGTCGCGAGAACCAGTTTGTCGTAGCTTTCCGTGTAATCTTCGTTCGTATCGCTATTGTGGACCGTGACGGTCTTGTTCGCACGGTCGATCGCCGTGACCTCGTTGTGGGTCCGGACGTCAACGCCGAAACGGTCTCTCATCTGCTGCGCCGGGGTGACGAGCAGGGAGTCTCTCGAGCGGATGACGTTGCCGACATGGTACGGCAGTCCGCAGTTGGCATAGGAGATGTAGTCGCCCCGTTCGAGCATGACGATCTCCGCGTTCTCATCGAGTCTGCGAAGTCTGGCAGCACAACCGGCACCTCCGGCGACGCCGCCGACAATGACAACTTTCATCAGGAAACCTCCTTTATCTTTGCTGTTTGGAACATCATAAACCCTAAAACCTATCAAGTCAATAGGTTTATGTGGATCGGTCTTCTTAAACCGTTCTTCAGCCTTACTTTATAAAACTTCTCCAAGGAAGTATGTGACTTAGTCACATAGAGAAAAGAAAAAGCCACTGCCGAAGGACAATGCCCGTTATTCTTTACAGAGTGCAACTTGTTACATTGTCTGTTTATCAAAACAAGTTTGACAGTCAACAAACAAAACCTGTACGATAAACAGGTAGGTAATAATCATGCACTGCGGTGCAACAGAAGGGAGAACTCAACTATGAAATACGCATTTGTGACCGGCGGCGCAGGCGGCATTGCCGGTGCCATCGTCGAAGCTCTGGACAAGACCGGAGAGTGGACCATTTTCGCGACTTACCACAGCAAGCCCCTGACCGACCTTCAGGCCCGCTGCTCGGACCGCGTCATCGGCGTCCAGCTGGACATCACGAGCCAGGAGAGCTGTGACAAAGCGGCCGAGACCGTCAAAGGCTATACCGACTGCCTCGACGCGCTGCTCAACTTCGCCGGCATCCATACCATGGCTTCCCTCGTCGAAGGCGACCCCGCTGCGGTCATGGAAAAGATGATCAACACCAACGTCCTCGGCATGATCCGTGTCACGAAGTCCTTCTTCCAGGCTGGTCTGCTTCAGGGCAAGAAGAGCCGCATCCTCAACTGCTCCTCCGAGTGCGGATGGATGCAGCCGCAGCCCTTCAACAGCCCGTATGCCATCACCAAATGGGCGGTCGAAGCGTATACCATCGGCCTTCGCCGTGAGCTCGCGTTCCTCGACATCCCCGTCGTCAAGATCCAGCCCGGCTCCTTCAAGTCCGGCATGCACGGTCAGGCGACCTCCGGTTACGAGAAACTCCTCGAGGCCACCACGCATTACAAACCCGTCCTCTCCGTTCTGAGCCCGCTCATGACCATGGCGATGAAGAACCCGCACGACATGAAATACATCGTCGCGACCACCATGGAAGCTCTGAACGCGAAGAGCCCGAAGATCAACTACCGTTCCAAGAACACCTGGTACCTTGCCCTCATCGATCCGATTCCCGGAAAGATCATGGACATCGGCTACAAGTATGTCGTTGGCGGCGGCTATCAGCTCATGAAAGCCCTCGGTATGATCAAAGAGTAACTCAAAACCGATCCCGCACAAATAAAAGCGAATCAAAGAAAAGAACGAGCCATCCCGGCTCGTTCTTTTTGCGTTTCGATCCATTATTCGGCGTTATTCTATTATTTTTTACAAATTGAGTACGATATTTACTAGAATTTGCGTCTCTTTCATCATATACTGAAAATGTACAAGATTAATGAAAAATTGTCCGAAAATGCAAAACTTCTATTCACATTGCGAGAGAACAAGACGGTTGTTCATTGATCACGTTGCGGAATGGGACTGCAACACTGTATGGTTAGGTATTTTGTTTTGAGAAAGGGTGAATCAATACACATGCGAGATCTGAAAAACATGATCGAGTTCGAAGACCTTCTGCTCGAGGCCTATAACGACATGGTGCGTCAGGCCAAGGACGAAGGCAAATTCGCGCTCGGTTATACCTGCTACTTCATGCCGGAAGTCCTGCTGAATCTCCCCGGCTGTTTCTCCGTGCGGCTTCGCGCTCCGAGAAGTGCATCGCCGGACATGGCGACCTATTACATGTCGGGACGTACCTGCATGTACGGACGCGCACTCATGGAACGGGCACTCGAAGGCGGTTTCAACTTCCTCGACGCCGAACTGGCGACCGAGACCTGCACCGTCACCTGCCGTTTCCAGGAACATATGCAGATGATGCCGGAACTCATCGACAATCCGAACTTCTTCTGCGAGTTCAGCGATGTTCCGTTCAAGAAGAACGACAACTCCATCCTCCACTACAAGGACCAGCTGCAGGTCCACGTCCTCGACGTCCTGCACGACAAGCTGGGCATCGACACCTCTGACGAGGCCATCCGGAAAGCGATCGAAGAACAGAACGAGATCAACCGTGTCGTCCGTGAGATCGGCGAGTTCCGCAAACTGGACGAGCCCACCATCACCGGTTTTGAATTCGCGCTCTGCCAGCTGGTCGCTCTGGCGTGCCCGCACTACCTCATCCTCCCGAAACTGAAAGAGACCCTGGAAGACCTCAAGACCCGGGAACCGGACAAAAAGCCGAACTACCGCGTCAAAGTGGTCCTCGCGGGTTCCGAAAACGACGACCCGTATTTCGTCAAACTCATTGAGGAATGCGGCGCGCGTGTCGTTGCGGACCGCTACTGCTACGGCTCTCTTCCCGGACGGGATGAGATCGAGATCCGTGAGGGCGAGACCGCCCTCGATGCTGTTGCCCGTCACTATCTCATCTCGAGCCAGTGCACCCGCTTCATGGAGCAGCACGTCATGCGCCAGCGGAAAGAGTATCTGGCAGACCTTGTGAAAGAATACAAGGCGGACGGCATCATCATCGAACAGATGAAGTTCTGTGAATACTGGAGCTACGAGCGTCTCATCGACACCTTCGTCCTTCGCCGCGACTACGACATCCCGGTCTGCTCCATCGAAAAAGAGTATACCAACAATGCAGTCGGCCAGTTGCGGACCCGGTTCCAGGCTTTCATCGAGAGTATCGAACTCAAGAAGCTGCAGAACGATCAGGCAGAAAGGGGTGTTGGCTGATGGCAGAAGAGAGAATGGTAAGAATGTCATTGGCGGAAAAGCTCGGGTACCGGAAAGGCGACCTCAAAAACTTTGTGAAGTACATCGCCGACGACCCGAAGCAGGCCTGCAAAGACTTCATCTACGGTAAAGAACATGAGCGCCGGAACCTCGGCGACCTCTATATCCAGCCCACGGGACTGTACCGTCACAGAGAGTGGCGCGGTCTCAAAGACACGTTCTATTATTTCAACTGCATCTGGTGCTACAACTACGGCATGATGGTGGCGGACATCTTGTCTGCCGAAAACCCACTGTCGTTCTTCAAGGGCATCTGGCGTTACCGCTGGCTCGGCCAGACCTACATCCCGGTCCTCCACTGGTATGACCGCGGCATGGAAGGTGCCCGCGGACCGGCACTCCGTGCTTCCGCGTGGCATTATCGCGGCCTGACCCACTCCACCATCGAACAGTTCATGCGCATGTTCGCGCGCGACCTGCGGTTCACCAAAGGGGAACCGAACGAGCTCTGGAAAAAGACGGTCCTCCACAACGAGACCGTTTCCGGCAGCATCTTCTACCCGTTCCGTGACGGCGGCCTCATCGACATCCCGCTCGAAATGATCCCGTACTTCGTCACGTGCCACGTCAACTCGAACACGGTCCTCCATTACATCGACGCCATCCAGTCCCTCGGCCTTCCCTCGGACCCCTGTCCGATGTGCCAGGCGGAAGCCGGCGTCGGCATCATGGACGACTATCCGGACTCCGCGCCCTGCATCATCACGACGAACGAAGCCTGTGACGCATCGGTCGCAACGTCCATCATCCAGGACTGGTTCCTGAATCGCCCGCTCTATGCCATGCCGCAGCCCATGCAGTATGACGACCCGCTCGTTCAGGAACGCTGCCAGAAAGAGATCGAAGGCGCCTGGAAATTCGTTGAGGAACAGACCGGTGTCCCGTTCAGCTGGGAAAGCTTCAAGAAGTATGCGGAGCTGCAGAACGAGCAGCTCGAATTCGAGCACGAGAAATGGGACGTTGCCGCCCACACGAACTACTATCCGATCAACGGCGTCGCCCAGGCTCTGTACCGCATCTACTATTCGCAGTACGGCTGGAACGAGACGTGGCAGCTGCTTGACAACCGTGTCCGGAAGATCATGGAGAACTGTGTCACGAACCAGATCGACACCTTCCCGAAGACCCGCCACCGCGTCATCGCCTGGTCCTGCGCCCCGCTCTACTATTCGAACTGGTGCACCTGGGCCTACAACTGCTGGGGCCTCAACACCATCATCAACATGGACTCGCTGATGTTCGACAAGTTCATCCGTACGGACTCCTATGAGCACGCGCTCGAAGACCTCAGCTGGTACAACGAGATGGCTCCCATGCGCTCCATGGCCGTCGGCGGTTACGAGCACATCTTCAAACTCTGGGACTACATGGAGAAGTTCAACTGCGACATGGTCATGATGTATGACCAGCTCCAGTGCAAGGGCATGCAGGGCATCAAGGGCATGTTCGAGGACGAATTCCGTGATCGCAACATCCATGCCATCTGGTTCCCGCACGCTCTGCCGGACAAGCGGACCGTCTCCCGCGCGGAGATCCGCGACTGCATCAGCAACTACATGATCGACGTCATGCACGAAGAGCCTCTCGACCCGTCGCTGCTCGACTTCGATGACAGCATGACCTGGTAAGAAAGAGGTGGACCGAATGAAACTCATTTTTAAGATCATCCGTATCTTCGCGATCGTCTATGCGGCACTGTTCGCGGTCTTCTATTTCGACCTGGACGGCAAGCTCCTCTACTATGTGTATGAGCCGCTCATGTGCAAGCACTATGACAACATCGAAGGCCGTCGGAACATCATCGACATCCCGTATGAGATGAAGAACGATATTTACGACTGAGCATTCGAACAGAAAGAAAGCCCCCTGACTGGTTCAGGGGGCTTTTTGTATTCGTTTGGGCGATTCACTTCACCAGTTCCGCGACCCGCGCCGCTTCGGCCCGGACGTTCTCCGGCGCCGGGGCACCGATGCACGTCCGCTGGCTCACGCAGCGCTCGAGCGAGATGGCGTCGTACACGCCTTCCTCGAAGAGGTCACAGACCTTTTGGTACTCGTCGAGCGGCAGCTCTTCGAGGGTCGTGCCCTTCTCGATGCACAGGGCGACGAGTTCGCCGGTGCACTTGTAGGCGTCCCGGAAGGGGAGGCCTCTGCCGACGAGGTAGTCGGCGCAATCGGTGGCGTTGATGAAACCGCCGGCAGCGGCTTTCCGCATGTTCTCCGGCAGGACCGTCATCGTGTCGATCATCGGGATGAACGCGGTCAGGCACATCTTCACGGTGTCGAACGCGTCGAAGATGGCTTCCTTGTCCTCCTGCATGTCCTTGTTATAGGCAAGGGGCAGGCCTTTCATGACCGTGAGGAGGGTCATTAAATCGCCAAAGACACGGCCGGACTTTCCGCGGACGAGTTCCGCGATGTCCGGGTTCTTCTTCTGCGGCATGATGGAGGAGCCGGTGGAGAAGGCGTCGTCCAGTTCGATGAACTTGAACTCCCAGGAGCACCACATGCAGACTTCTTCCGCGAACCGGGAGAGGTGCACCATGATGAGGGAGAGGGCTGCCGCGAACTCGATGCAGAAGTCCCGGTCGGAGACACCGTCGAGGGAGTTGCGGCAGGGGCCGTCGAACCCGAGGGCCTTCGCGGTCATCTCCCGGTCGATGTCGTAGGTGGTGCCGGCGAGGGCGCCGGAGCCGAGGGGCGATACATTCATCCTCTTCCGCGCGTCTTCCAGACGGCCGATGTCCCGGAGGAACATCTCGGCGTACGCCAGAAGATGGTGGCCGAAGACGATGGGCTGCGCCCGCTGCAGGTGCGTGTAGGAGGGCATGATGTCCTCACTGTGCCCGGCCGCCTGTTTGGCCAGGACCGCGATGAGCTCCTTGAGCTGCGGGATGAGCGCGTCGCATTCGTTCCGGATGGTGAGACGGTCGTCGAGGGCCACCTGGTCGTTCCGGGAGCGGGACGTGTGGAGGCGTTTGCCCGCGGAACCGATGCGCTCCGTCAGGGTCTGCTCCACGAAGGTGTGGATGTCCTCGGCGTTCGGGTCGATCTCCAGAGCGCCGGACTCGAGGTCGTCGAGGATGCCCTGCAGTCCCGCAAGGATGGCCTCGGTGTCTTCCTTCGAGTTGATGCCCTGCGCGCCCAGCATGGTGGCATGGGCCATGGACCCGGTGATGTCCTCTTTGTACATCCGGGAGTCGAACTTGATGCTCGAGTTGAAGTCGTTGGTCTTCGGGTCGATCTCTTTCGAGAACCGTCCGGTCCAGAGTTTCATAGGTGGAAAAACCTCTTATTCTTTGTCGTCAAGTTTGTACGCCTGGGCGCTCATCGCCTGAGCCTTGATGGGAAGGCCGAACAGGTTGATGAAGCCGGCGGAGTCGGTCTGGTCGTAGACTTCGTCTTCGTCGAAGGTGGCGAGGCCGGGGTTGTAGAGGCTGTAGGGAGAGGTGACGCCGGCGTTGATGATGTTGCCCTTGTAGAGCTTCAGTTTGACGGTGCCGGTGCAGCGCTCTTCGAGTTTGTCGACGAACGCGTCGAGGGCCTCACGCAGCGGGGTGAACCACTGGCCGTTGTAGACGAGGTCGGCATAGGTGATGGCGAGCTCGGCCTTCTTGTGAGCGGCATATTTGTCGAGGGTGATGGTCTCGAGGTAGTTCAGAGCGTGGTACAGGATGGTGCCGCCGGGGGTCTCATAGACGCCGCGGCTCTTCATGCCGACGAGACGGTTCTCGACGATGTCGAGGAGACCGATGCCGTTCTGGCCGCCGAGTTCGTTCAGCTTCAGGACGATGTCCTTCTGGCTCATCTTTTCGCCGTTCAGAGCGACCGGGATGCCCTGCTCATAGTCGAGGGTGATGTAGGTCGGCTCGTCCGGAGCCTGGAGCGGGGAGACGCCCATCTCCAGGAAGCCTTCCTTCTCGTACTGCGGCTCGTTGGCCGGGTCTTCGAGGTCGAGGCCTTCGTGCGAGAGGTGCCAGAGGTTCTTGTCCTTGGAGTAGTTGGTTTCGCGATTGATCTTGAGAGGAATGTTATGGGCTTCCGCGTAGTCGATCTCCTGCTCACGGGAGACGATGTCCCACTCACGCCAGGGGGCGATGATGGTCATGTCGGGGCAGAACGCCTTGATGGTCAGCTCGAAACGGACCTGGTCGTTGCCCTTGCCGGTGCAGCCGTGGCAGATGGCGTCCGCGCCTTCCTTGATGGCGATCTCGCAGAGTCTCTTCGCGATGATCGGACGGGCGTGGGACGTGCCGAGCAGATAGTCCTCATACTTGGCGCCGGCCTTGACGCAGGGCATGATGAAGTCCTCGACGTACTCGTCGGTGAGGTCTTCGATGTAGAGTTTGGACGCGCCGGTCTTGAGAGCCTTCTCTTCGAGGCCTTCGAGCTCGGATGCCTGGCCGACATTGCCGGAGACCGCGATGACTTCACAGTTGTTGTAGTTCTCCTTGAGCCAGGGGATGATGATGGATGTGTCGAGTCCGCCGGAGTAGGCGAGAACGACTTTCTTGATGTCTTCTTTGTTCTTCTTTGCGATTGCCATTTGTATTCCTCCAATCCCGCGCAAACGGGGTCTTTTCAAGTTGTGACACATATTATAGGAATGCCCTATATAAAAGTCAAGGGTTAATTGCATAAAAATTCATAAATTTGCATCATTTCTGCATAAATATTCATTTTGGCGATCGACTCCGTCAAAGGTCACATTTTTTTGTCAGAAATAATACCAGAGTTTATGCGTCAAGATAATGGGTACTTTGTTGTCTTGGACCCCAAGTTCTGGTATAATGTTTTAAATATAATGCCTTACTATGGGTAACTATGAGTGAAGAAGGGTAAGACGCGCATGGAACAGAAGGAAGTTCGCGACGAGCTCATCATCGGCAGAAATCCTGTCATGGAAGCTCTGAAAGCCGGACGGAACATCGACACCATTTTCGTCTCCAAAGGCGAGCGGCAGGGGTCCATCGGGAAGATCATCGCGACGGCCCGGGACGCCGGTGTGCTCATCAAGGAGACGGACCCGAAAAAGCTCGGGTTCATGTGCGGCAACGCCAACCACCAGGGCGTCATCGCCAAGGTGGCGGCCCACGAGTACGCGTCGCTGGACGACCTGTTCGCCCGCGCGGAGGAAAAGGGCGAAGCCCCCTTCTTCATCATTGCCGATGAGGTCTCCGACCCGCACAATCTCGGAGCCATCATCCGCACCGCCGAATGCGCCGGCGCCCACGGGGTCATCGTCCCGAAGCGCCGCAGTGCCACCCTCAACTACACGGTGGACAAGACCTCGGCCGGTGCGCTCGAGTACCTGCCGGTCGCCCGAGTCTCGAACCTCCCCGCCTGCATGGAAGAACTGAAGGCGCGGGGCGTCTGGATCTACGGCACCGACATGGAAGGCGAGACCTGGTGTCAGACGGACCTCACGGGTCCGATGGCGCTGGTCGTCGGGAACGAGGGCAAAGGAATGGGCCGGCTGGTCCGGGAGAAGTGTGACTTCATCCTGTCCCTGCCGATGTCCGGAAGTATACAATCCCTCAACGCATCCGTTGCCGCCGGCATCGTCATGTATGAGGTGCATCGCCAGAGACTGGGTCTTGCGGCTCAGTGACTGGCATAGAAAATGGGTAAACACGAAACCGATGTTTGAAAGAGGTTAGAGCGAATGGCTAAACAATGGTCAATGGACGAGATCGACAATCTCCTGGAAACCACGCAGGAGAACGGGGTCTCGGACCTGGTCGCGGAGCTTATGGGCGAGCCCGCGGCAGCTGAACAAGCCGACCCGGTCGACGAGGCCACGCTTCCCGTCCTCGACGAGGAAGATGACTTCGACGACGACTATGACTACGACTACGACGACTTCGACGAGGACGAAGGTCCCGACGTGGAGGGCGTAGATGACCTGTTCGGGAATCCGGTGGAGGAAGAACTCCCCGCCGAGCCGGAACCGGTCGAAGAGCCCGCCGTCGAACCGGAAGAGGCCCCGGCTGCGGAAGAACCGGCTGAGGA
>ONJD01000026.1:16947-21284 GCA_900317985.1 uncultured Eubacteriales bacterium
ACCGTTGTGAATTACGCGGCGCAGGCAAAGGCGGCCGCTCAGAGCGAACTGACCGACGAGACCGACTACGTGCCGGGCTTTGTCGACGACGATGTCGTCATCGATGACGAGGTCGACGTCGAAGGCGGAAAGGGCGGCTTCATGAACAAGCTGCGCGCCTTCCGCGAGAGCTTCATCCACGTCGTCGAGAACGCCGGCGAGGAGGAAGAGGAGTTTACCGATGAAGACTACGGTCTGGCTCCCGCGCCCCGCGACGACGGCGTCGAGCGGATGACCGGCCGTGGCAAGTTCATGGACCGGGAACTCGCGAACCAGAAGACCAAGGTCTTCGATCCTCTGGCCGAGTCCGCGCCTTCCACGCCGCGGCAGGTCGAGGAAGTCCATAACAAGGGTGCCCTCTTCAAGGGCATCGACGAAAATGCGGAATCGCCCAAAATGATCATGGAACTGGCGGACGACAAGCCCCAGGTGCCCGAAGAGAAGAAGGCCCTGGCGCAGAAGACCGTCGGCATCCGACCCATCCGCAACGCCAACATCGAACATCAGATCTTAACGACCAGGATCGAAAAGACGACGGCCGAGTTCACGAAACTCGAAGACGAAGAGATGCCGTCGACAGATAATAAAGTCAAAGCTGCTCCGAAGGGCACGACCACCGTCGCCTCTGCCAGCGCCGCTGTCGCGGCCGCTGCTGCCGCCGCCGTCCGCGCGGTCCGGGGCGAAGAGGAACCGGTCCCCGAACCGGATCCTTCCGAGCCGCAGGTCGTCACGGAAGGCGTCGCCGCCGTCCCGACGGTCGACAAGACCCGGAAGTTCACGAACACCGCGGACCTCGAGCCCATCCCCACGATCATCGCGGCCGATGCCGAGCTCAACACCTTCGACAAGACCATCGTCGCGAAGGGCGACAACAAGACCATCGAACACGAAGACAATGAAGGGATCGACGGTCAGATCAAGCTCACCGGGTTCGACGACGAGAACCCCGAAGTCCAGCCCGTCCAGGTGGACGAAGACGCCACCGAGGAACAGCTCCGGGAACGCCGGGCCGAACAGGTCAAAGGCTTCCGGCTGAAGCGCCGTGAAGACGACGAACCGGATGTCCCGCAGCGGGAGGAAGAACCGCTCGACTTCGACCCGAACACTGTCAACGAAGACCTTCGCTTCGCCCTCGGCGACGAACGCTTCGTCGAACATGACACCTACGTCGGAGATTACCTGAACGACGAGTACGAGAGCGCCGAGCTCGACGCGGAGCGCATCGAATACGCGCTCGAGAGCAAGGTCCGCTTCACGTTCATCACGTCCATCATCCAGGCCGTCCTGGTGGTCCTCGGACTGGTCCTGTCCGGCATCCTTGCCTCGAACGGCTACAACCTTGAGACCTTCGCCGGCAGTGCCGGCGTCACCGTCGGCGTCGCCATGGGCATCCTCGTCCTGGCTTCCGCCCTCAGTTACAAGACCATCGTCAAGGGCATCCTCGGCATCGCCCGTCTGCGGCTCAACGCCTCCAGCGCGGTCACGGCCGTCGTCCTTGCGAACCTCATCGCCGACCTCATCTACCTGCTGGCATCCCAGTCGACCGGCGTCACCGTCGCCCTGTTCACCGCGGCGGCCACCTTCACGGTGCTGATGTCCAACGTGGCACGCCACCTGTCCTTCCGCCGGGCCCTCGACAACCTGCGGCTCCTGACGAGCGGCATCCACATGTACAGCACCGAGGTCATCCCGAACGAGCGGGACGCTGCCGAGGTCACCCGCGGCATGCAACTCGAGAACCCGGTCGTCGCCTACAACGCGCCGATCGCCGACCAGCCCCGCTTCGTCGAAGACTCCTTCGCCGACGACCCCGCCGACCAGAACGCGCACCTGCCGACTCTGGCAGCCCTCGGCGTCGGACTCCTCGCGGCCCTCATTTTCGGCCTTGTCCGCCACAGCGCGGTCTTCGGTGTCAGCGTCTTCGCCGCCATCGTCACCATCGCCATCCCGGCGTTCGCGCTCCTGGCCTCCAACCTGTCTCTGTACATCGACGACAAGCGCTTCTCCCGCAAGGGTTCCGCCATCCTCGGCCACCGCGCCGTCGAGCAGAGCGCTTACGTCAACACCTTTGTCATCGACTCGAAGGAGATCTTCACGAAAGACTCCTGCCACATCATCGGCATCAAGACCTTCCACAACATGCGGATCGACGACGCCATCCTCTACGCGGCGGCCCTCGTCATCGGCTCCGAAGGTCCTCTGGCCGACGAGTTCCAGAACGTCATCCTCGGCAAGTACGACCTGCTCCCGAGCGTCGACGGTCTCGCCTATGAAGAGCGTCTCGGCCTCTCGGCCTGGATCGGCGAACGCCGCGTCCTCTTCGGCAACCGCAACCTGCTCCTGAACCACAACGTCGAACTGCCCGATGAAGAGTTCGAAAAGCAGTACACCATCAACGGCCGCAAGGTCAACTACCTCGCCATCTCCGGCAAGGTGGCCGCCATGTTCGTCGTCAAGTACCGTCCGGTCAAACAGTACCGCCGTTACCTGCAGAACATCGACCGCGCCGGCATCACCATCCTCGTCCGCAACACCGACTGCAACATCACGGAAGAGATGGTCGCGAAGTACTACCACCTGCCTGTCACCGCGGTCAAGGTCCTCGGACCGGTCCAGGGCGACATCGCCGGCAAGTACTTCGAGGCGGAGAAACCGGCCTCCACGTCCGGACTCCTGCACAACGGCAGCATCGAGTCGTCCATGAAGACGCTCTACGAGGCCCGCCGCCTCTACGACGGGGTCTCCATCAACAACATCCTTGCCATGGCCTTCGCGGTCATCGCCGGCATCGTCGGCATCGCTCTCGCCATCCTCGGTGTCGAGGCCATGTCCGACGCGAAGCTCCTCATTTTCCAGGCAGTCTTCACGTTCCTCGGCGCCGGTCTTCCCGCTCTTCGGAGCCGGACCGTCGGCAAGTAGTCCCAACGCAAAACGAAAGACCCGCAGCACCCGCTGCGGGTCTTTTTGCGCCTTGACGTTTGTATAGTAAGAAACCTATAATGAAGACGGAATGTAAGGTATTTTCAGACCAATTGCAGATCTAAAGGAGGTTGCTTATGGCTCACATGTATTTCCAAATGCCCGTTCTGGAGAAATTCGTCGGCGACGCGTTCCAGAACGTCGGCTTCACCAAAGAAGAATCGGCGATCATCACCGACGTCCTTCTGACCGCTGACATGTACGGGATCGAGTCCCACGGCATGCAGCGTCTGTCCCGTTATGACAACGGACTCAAGAGCGGACTCATCAAAAAGGATGCCGAACCGGAAGTCGTGTTTGAGACGCCTGTTTCGGCGGTCATCGACGGCCACGACGGCATGGGCCAGCTCATCAGCTACAAGGCGATGACGATGGCCATCGAGAAGGCGAAGAAGTCCGGCATCGGCATCGTCACTGCCCGCAACTCCAACCACTACGGCATCGCCGGCTACTATGCCCTGATGGCGGTCAAGGAAGGCCTCGTGGGCCTCAGCACCACGAACTCCGAAGCCATCATGGTTCCGACCTTCGCGTCGAAGGCCATGCTCGGCAGCAACCCGCTGGCCGTCGCGGTCCCAGCAGACCCGTACCCCTTCTTCTTCGACGCCTCCACCTCGGTCGTCACCCGCGGCAAACTCGAGATGTACCGCAAGGCCGAGAAGGAACTGCCGGACGGCTGGGCGCTCAACAAGTACGGCAAACCGTCCACCGACGCAGATGACGTCCTGAAGAACATCGCGTCCAAAGCCGGCGGCGGCATCATGCCCCTCGGCGGCAACACCGAAAAACTCGGTTCCCACAAGGGCTACGGCTACGGCATGCTCGTCGAGCTGCTGTCGTCCATTGCCTCCATGGGCATCACCTCGAACCACACGCACCAGAACGGCAAGGGCGGCACCTGCCACGGGTTCATCGCCCTCGACCCCGCCATCTTCGGCGACCCCGAGGCCCTGAAGGAGCACTTCTCCACCTTCTTGCAGGAACTGCGCGACGCCCCGAAAGCGGAAGGCGCCGAGCGCATCTACACGCACGGTGAGAAGGAGGCGCTGGCGGTCGACCGCGTCAAGGAGAACGGCGTTCCCGTCGACGTCAAGACCGTCATCGAGATGAAGCAGATGGCCGACCGTCTCGGCATGGACTTCGCCGCCTACTTCGGCGAACTCGACCTCGACACCTCGAGCTTCTCGAGCATCTATTCCTGACCAACAACGATCATCAACAAAAGCACCGGGCTTCTGCCCCGGTGCTTTTTGCTCACTCCTTCAAACTTGTATTTATCTATGTTTTTTCCGGGGAAGGGGAAGCCAAAGAGTGTAAGA
>ONJD01000013.1 GCA_900317985.1 uncultured Eubacteriales bacterium
GTGGAGCAGTCTCGAAACCCGTCGGGATACGGCTCCCATCTTCTCCAAATATGACCCTCGAAAGGAGTCTCTCAAACATGTTATTCACTCAGGATATTGGTATCGACCTTGGTACTGCCAACACGCTCGTCTTCGTCAAGGGCAAGGGCATCGTCATCCGCGAGCCCTCCGTCGTCGCCGTCGACGTCCGTTCCACCCCGAACAAGGTCGTTGCAGTTGGCGCAGAAGCAAAAGAAATGATCGGCCGTACCCCCGGTTCCATCACCGCGGTCCGTCCCCTGAAGGACGGCGTCATCGCCGATTTCGATATCACCGCAGACATGCTGAAAGAATTCATCCGCAGAGCCATGCTGAACTCCAAGTTCAACAAGGCCCGCGTCATGATCTGCATCCCCTCGGGCGTCACCGAGGTCGAACGCCGCGCCGTTCATGACGCTGCCCGCAGCGCCGGCGCCCGCCAGGTCTCCCTCATCGAGGAGCCCATGGCAGCCGCCATCGGTGCCGGTCTCCCCGTCGCGGAAGCAGCCGGTTCCATGGTCGTCGACATCGGCGGCGGTACCGCAGAAGTCGCGGTCATCTCCCTTGGCGACATCGTCACCTCCTGCTCCGCACGTGTCGCGGGCGACTCCTTCGACGATGCCATCATCGCCTACATCAAGAAGAAATATAACCTCCTCATCGGTGAACGCACCGCCGAGGAGATCAAGATCAAAATCGGCTCCGCCTACCCCTATGAAGGCGAAGGCGCCATCGACGTCAAGGGCCGGAACCTTGTCGACGGTCTTCCGAAGAACATCGAAGTCACGTCCGAAGAGGTCCGCGAAGCGCTGGCCGACTCCGTCAACCAGATCCTCGACGCCATCCGCACCACCCTCGAGAAGACCCCGCCCGAACTGGCCGCTGACATCATCGACCAGGGCATCATGCTCACCGGTGGCGGCGCTCTGCTGAGAGGCCTCGACCGGCTCATCTCCGCCGAGACCAAAATGCCCGTCCACGTGGCGGAGAACCCCCTCGACTGCGTCGTCGACGGCACGGGTGTCTGCCTCGAGAACGACATGCTGAGCCTCACCAGCACCAAGAACTACGACGAGTAAATCGCCGAAACGAAACAGGAAACACGAAAAGGGATCTCCCCCGCGGAGTCCCTTTTTCGAACTATTTATGCACCGAAAGGTTGAATGCACGTGAAAGGGTTTGTCAAGACACTGTGGTTCAAGATCCTCGCTGTCATCTTAGGCATCCTCATCATTTTTCTCATCCTCGCCGCTGTGCTCGGCAGCAAGAGCTCCCCGCTCACCGCGACCGCCGGCACCGTGACTCAGCCGCTGTCCCGGGTGACCTCCGTCCTCGGCAACGGCTTTTCGAACATCGGCCATTTCTTCACCCGGTCTTCGACCTATGAGTGCCGCATCGACGAACTCGAAGGCAAGGTCATCAGCGCGCAGAAGCAGCTGGCGGACTACGAGGAGACCAAACAGAAACTCGAGAGCTACGAGAACTTCCTCGGCATCAAGGAGCAGCACCCCGACTACCAGGTCATCTCGGCCACGGTCATCGGCAAGGACTCCGCGAACAACTTCACGACCTTCGTGTTCAACAAAGGTTCCGTGTCCGGCGTCAAAGTGGATGACCCGGTCATCTACGGCGATGGACAGCTCATCGGCGTCGTCACCAAAGTGGCCCCGACATACTGCGTCGTCTCCACCATCCTCGACCCGAAGATCTCCATCTCCGCCTACGAGGTCCGCACCCGCGAGAGCGGCTACATCACCAATGACGCGGACATCGTAAAGAAAGGCTTCTGCCGGCTCTCCGGCCTCGACCGGAAGACGAAAGTCTCGAAGGGCAGCGTCATCGCCACCGCGGGTGTCGGCGGCATCTACCCGAGAGACCTCATCATCGGCACGGTCCGTGAGATCCAGAACGACGAAAAAGACATTTCCGCCTATGCGGTCATCGAACCGAATATCGACGTCACCCAGCTGACCGAAGCGCTCATCATGATCGGCTTCGAAGGCCAGGGCGTCGCCGCCACCTATGACGACGGTGCCGAAGGGGCGGACGCCGACTCTCCCGAAGTCCAGTCCAACCCGAACCGCGCCACGACCGATGCCGCCGCCTCCACCGAGTCCACCTCGGCCGGTGAGACGACGTCCTCCACCACCGCCCGCCGCACCACGACCACCCGTCCGGTGACCACCTTCCGTACCACCAGCGGACGTGCCACGACGGAGGCGAGCAACTGATGAAGGAACGCATCACCTTTGACAGCCGCACCCGGCAGTCGCAGACCGGCCCCGTCAAACGGCAGCGCCGGCCGCTCTCCAACGAACAGAAGCACAAGCTCTGGACCAATGTGGTCTTTGTGGCGCTCATCCTGTTCTGCCATCTGCTGCAGAACACGCCCCACATGTTCCCGACCATCATGGGGGCCCACTGCTTCCTGCTCCTGCCGCTGAGCGTGTGCATCGCTATGTTCCTGCACAACCTGCCGGCCACCATGCTGTGCCTCTTCGCGGGCGTCCTGTGGGATGTCTCCGCCGCGCACCTCGACGGCTTCAACGCCATCTTCTTCCTGCTGAGCTCCACAGGCGTCGGGCTCCTCATGAATTACCTCATGCGGAACAACCTGTGGACCGCCAACATCCTCGGCGCGCTGGTCATCCTCCTGTACGTCACGCTGCACTGGCTGTGCTTCGTCGTCCTCCGGGGCGTCGACGAGGGGGCCTTCACTTACATCACTTTTTACCTGCCGTCCGCGCTGTACAGTTTCGCCTTCACACCGCTTTTCTATGTGATCCTGCGGCGATTCATGAGATACATCCGCGAACGCTACCCGAAGAGTTCCATGGCGAGAGGTTTCGCGGAACTCCGGTAACGGACATTTTTTCAGAAAGAGAGGGAAAACGATGGGCATTTCCAGGACCCGCAGTGCCATCTACAACGTCATCGTCGTGTTAGCGGCGCTGGCGCTGATCGGCGTGCTCATCTGGTCCACTCTCATTTCCGGCGCCAACGCCGGCACCCTCGGTGCCTACACGCGGACCATCGACGCCGCCCGCGGAGAGATCCTCGACCGCAACGGTTCGGTCCTGGTATCGAGCCGCCAGGGCAACTCCATCATGTTCAACGCGACGGCGTTCCCGAAAGACCAGGAAAAGCGCAATGAGATCATCATCTCGCTCATCCAGCTCTGCGAAGCGAACGGCGTCGAGTACATCGACAAGCTCCCCATCAAGGTCTCGAAGAAGACCGGGAACTACGTCTTTACAAAGAAGGACGAGAACGCGGCTTACCTCAAATGGCTCAAGTCGAAGGACGTCCTGAACCTCAATGAGTACGCGACGGCGGAGAACTGCATGGACGCGCTCATCAAGCGATACGGCCTCGAGGCCTATTCGAAGAAGGACGCAAGGAGCCTTGCCTCGGTCCAGATCGAGATGCTCCGCAACACGTTCAACACCTCGTACCCCTACACCTTCGCGGAAGACGTTCCGACCGACCTTGTCACCATCATCATGGAGAACAAGAACTTCTACAAGGGCGTCCAGAACGAGGGCGAGACCTATCGCGAATATGTGGACGGCACTCTGGCGCCCCACATCCTCGGCCGCGTCTCCGGCATCACCGCGGAGAAGTATGACGAGAAGAAAAAAGAACTGGAAGAGGCCATCGACAACGCCTCCGGCAAGCAGGAGATCGACGAGCTCACCCGCAACGCCTACACCATCTCGGACGTCTACGGCAGCTCCGGCCTGGAACTCGCTCTGGAAGACCAGCTGCGCGGTTCCCGCGGCACCGAGACCGTCACGATCGACGAGAACGGCAACACGGTCAACACCTACACGACCATGCCGGAACAGGGCAACGCCGTCATCCTGACCCTCGATAAAAACCTGCAGAAGGTCGCGCAGGACGCGCTGAAGAAACGCGTCGACTCTCTCAACATCTCGGCTGCCCGGAAGTGCGCCGCGGCCGTCGTCGTGGAAGACGTCCACACGGGAGAGATCCTCGCCTGCGCCACGTACCCCACCTACGACAACAACGAGTGGAAAGAGAAGTACTCGGAATGGGCTGAAGACGAAACGGCTCCCCTCTGGAACCGCGCCGTCATGAGTACCTATGAGCCCGGTTCCACGTTCAAACCCTGCACCGCGATCGCGGCGCTGGAGGAAGGCGTCATCGACGATCAGTTCAAATGGAACTGCAACGGCGCCTACACCTACTATTCCGACCACACGTTCTACTGCGCGCACCACACCGCCCACGGCACCAACAACGTCACGGACGCCATCAACGTCTCCTGCAACTGTTTCTTCTATGAGACCGGCCGGAGGATGGGCATCGAGCGCATCGACGAGTGGGCAACCAAGTTCGGCCTCGGTCAGAAGACCGGCGTCGAGATCCCCGAAGCCACCGGCCATGTGTCGAGCCCTGAAGAGCGGAAAGCCGCGGGCGGCACCTGGTACGCCGGTGACGTCATCACGACCGCCATCGGTGAGTCCGACAACCAGTTCACGCTGCTCCAACTCGCGAACTACGTCTCGACCATCGCCAACGGCGGCACCCGTTACACCCCTCATTTCGTCCGTTCCATCAAGACGGCCGACTTCCAGACGACCCTTCAGCAGACCCAGCCCGAAGTGGCCCAGACGCTCGACATCTCGAAGCATACGCTGAAGCTCGTCCGGGAAGGCATGCTGAAAGTCGGCACCATCGGCTTCTGCCGCTCCGCGTTCGCGGACCTGCCCGTCAGAGCCGCCGCCAAGACCGGTACGTCCGACGTCGTCAAGCTCATCGACGGCAAGAAAGTCGAAGGCAACAACGGTTTCCTGATCTCCTACGCGCCCTATGAGGACCCCGAGATCGCCGTCGCTGTCGTCGTCGAAACGGCCGACTCCGGTGCGCTGACCGCCGTCGTCGCCGCGGACATCTACGACTACTACTTCTCCCCGAAGGAAAACGAGGGAACGGTCCAGCCGTACGGCGAGCTCCTGACCTGATCCGGGAGCGGGAAAACCGCAGTAGAAACGCAAAAACTATGGAAAATTGTTAATGCAAAGCGCCAAAAAAGATGTGTTTTTGGCGCTTTTTTACAATACAATATTGAGACAACCGTTGTTTTGTGTTAAAATATCTTCGATAATGTCCCAGGAAAGGAGCGTGCCGGATGAACATCGCCATCATTGCACACGACGTCAAAAAAGAACTCATGACTCAGTTCTGCATCGCTTACGCAGGCATCCTGAGCCAGCACAATCTGTGTGCAACCGGTACCACAGGGAAAGTCGTATCCGAGGCCACCGGTCTCAAGATCCAGAGTTTCCTGAGCGGGGACCAGGGCGGCGAACAGCAGATCGCGTCCCGTGTCGCCTGCAACGAGATCGACTTACTTCTCATGTTTGGCGATCCGCTGAACCCGAAGCCCATGGAACCCATCGAAGCGGATCTGCTCCGTCTTTGCAACGTCCACAACGTCCCCGTGGCCACGAACATCGCCACGGCGGAAGCCCTCATCCATTCGCTCGCCCGAGGCGACCTCGACTGGAGAGATATCGTCAATCCGAAAAAGCAGGAGGCGGCGGAAGCTGCCGAAGAAACGGCGGAAGAGTAAACCGGGACACTTTTTTGCAAAATCCCGCTCTTTACATTTCGCCGAAATCGAGTATACTAAAGCCACCTTTTCGAGTAACAGGAAAAGGTGGCTTTTTTCAGAGGAGGAATCTCTATGCGAAAAACAAAGATCATCGGGACCGTCGGTCCCGCCTGCGATAACGACGACGTTCTCCGGCATCTGTTCGCCGAGGGGATGGACGTCTGCCGTCTGAACTTCTCTCACGGCACCCATGAAGACCACGCGGAGCGCATCGCCCGCATCAAACGCGTCCGCGAAGAGCTGGACGCTCCCATCCCGATCATGCTCGACACCAAGGGCCCCGAATACCGCATCGGCGAGTTCGACGGCCGCCGGGTCACCCTCGTGGACGGCCAGAAATTCACGTTCTCGACCGACGACTTCCTCGGGGACAACACCCGGGTGTCGGTCAGCTATAAAAACCTCATCCGTGAACTGTCGGTGGGGGACACCATCCTCGTCAACAACGGTCTGGTCGTCTGCACCGTTGACGAACTGACCGACACGGAGGCCATCTGTACGGTCGTGTGCGGCGGCGTCCTGTCCAACAAGAAGTCGATGAACTTCCCGAACCACGTCATGCACGGCGAGTTCCTGTCGGACCACGATAAAGAAGACCTGCTCTTCGGTATCGAGCACGACGTGGACTTCATCGCCGCGTCCTTTGTCTCCACCAAAGACGACGTCCGGAAGATGAGGGCGTTCCTCGACCAGAACGGCGGCAAGGACATCGAGATCATCGCGAAGATCGAGAACCGCGCCGGCGTCGACAACGTCGCGTCCATTTGTGACATTGCGGACGGCATCATGGTCGCCCGCGGCGACCTCGGCGTCGAGATCCCCTTCGCGGAAGTCCCGGCCATCCAGAAGCTGCTCATGTCCAAGTGCCGCAAGCTCGGCAAACGGGTCATCGTGGCGACGGAGATGCTCGAAAGCATGATCCAGAACCCCCGACCCACCCGGGCGGAGATCTCCGACGTGGCGAACGCCGTCTACGACGGCGCCTCCGCGGTCATGCTCTCCGGCGAGACCGCCGCGGGCCAGCACCCGGTGGAGGCCGTCCGCGTCATGGCCGACGCCTGCAAGAACACGGAGGACCATATCGATTTCAACAAGACCTTCAACCGCACGGGCTTCAAGATCCGCGGCAACATGGACGCCCTGTCCCACGCGGCCTGCCAGATGGCGGTCGATATCGACGCGAAGGCGCTGGTCGTCTCCTCCATCTCCGGTCAGACGGCCCGCATGGTGAGCCGGTTCCGCTGCCCCATCCCGATCGTCGGCCGCACCACGGACAAGAAGGTCTGGCGCAAGCTGAACCTCAGCTGGGGCGTCTTCCCGATGCTCTCGAAAAACTACGAGTCCGTCGAGGTCATGTTCTATGAGGCGATGGAACAGACTGTCATCGCGCTGGGCCTCCAGGAGGGCGATACCATCGTCCTGACCGGCGGCTCGGTCAACGGCCGCGCCGGCACCTCGAACACCATCAAAGTGCTCACGGTCCAGTAAATTGAAATGTTTGTGAAAGACCCATTGCAAAATGGGTCTTTCTTTTCTATAATACTAAGGTTACAAGGCTCTTTATTATTAAAAAGAAGATTACCTGATTTGGAGGAAGACCAATGGCGCTCATTACGAAAGCCATCAAAGGCACTCAGGACACGCTCCCGATGGACAGCCACAAAGTCCGTTTCCTGGAAGCGACCCTGGCCGATATCGCCGGGAACTACGGGTTCAAAGAGATCCGCACTCCCGTCTTCGAACATACGGAACTGTTCAACCGGTCTGTGGGCGACACCACAGACGTCGTGCAGAAGGAGATGTATACCTTCGACGACAAGGGCGGACGGTCCATCACCCTGCGCCCGGAGGGCACCGCCGGCGCGGTCCGCTCGTTCCTCGAACACGGACTGTTCAACGAGCCGAGCCCGATGAAGGTCTATTACCTGACCTCCTGCTACCGGTACGAAAAACCCCAGGCCGGCCGGCTCCGTGAATTCCACCAGTTCGGCGTCGAGTGCTTCGGCACGTCGAGCCCGGCGCAGGACGCGGAAGTCATCGCTCTGGCCGATGAGGTCTTCGGGTTCCTCGGCGTCAAGGGCCTCGAGCTGCAGATCAACTCGATCGGCTGCCCGCACTGCCGCCCCATCTATCAGAAGGCACTGAAGGATTACTTCACCGCCCACAAGGACGAGCTCTGCGAGACCTGCACGGACCGCCTCGAACGCAACCCGATGCGCATCATCGACTGCAAAGAGGAGTCCGACGAGCTGAAAGACAACGCTCCGGTCGTACTCGACTACCTCTGTGAAGAGTGTAAGGACCACTTCGAGAAGGTCCAGAAATACCTCGAGGCGATGGAGATCGCCTACACCATCAACCCGCGCATCGTCCGCGGCCTCGACTATTACACGAAGACCGTCTTCGAATTCGTGTCCCACGACATCGGGGCACAGGGCACGGTCTGCGGCGGCGGCCGGTACGACGGCCTCTGCGAGGAACTGGGCGGCAAGTCCATCCCGGCCCTCGGCTTCGGCATGGGCATCGAGCGTCTGATGCTCCTCCTCGAGGCACAGGGCATCGAGCTTCCGAAGGAAGAGACCATGGCGCTGTACCTCGCTACGGCCGGTGACGCCGCGTCGTTCAAAGCGGCGCAGATCGTCCACGACCTGCGGGCCGAAGGCGTGCCCTGCGCGTTCGACACGGTCGGACGTTCCATCAAGGCACAGATGAAATACGCGAACAAGACCGGCGCAGACTTCACCGCCGTCATCGGCGACAACGAACTGGAGTCCGGCACCGTTCAGCTCAAATACATGGAGACCGGCGAGACCACGGAAGTGAAGCTCGACACCTTTGCCGAGGACTTTCAGCAGGTCGCGATGAACGCCGCCATGTCCGCACTCCAGGCGGAACTCAACACCAGCGAGGGCGATCTCGCCAACGTCGACCTCAGCGCACTTTTGGGAGGAAACACCACATGGACAGAATGAACGGACTGAAACGCACGCATTACTGCAACGACGTGCGGGAAGACCTCATCGGACAGGAAGTCGTCGTCTGCGGATGGGCGGCCAAGCGCCGCAATCTCGGACAGCTCGTCTTCATCGACCTCAGAGACCGGACGGGCATCGTCCAGCTCGCGTTCGGCGATGAGACGGACAGAGACGTCTTCGAAAAGGCGGAGACCGTCCGCTCCGAGTTCGTCCTGATGGCGAAAGGCACGGTCAAAGAGAGAAGCTCCAAGAACCCGGACCTCCCGACCGGCAACGTCGAAGTCGCGGTCACCGACCTGCGCATCCTCGGCAAGTCCGAGACCCCGCCCTTCGAGATCGTCGACGACTGCAACACGTCCGAGCTCACGAGACTCAAGTACCGGTACCTCGACCTCCGTCGTCCGGAACTGCAGAAGAATATCCTCCTCCGCCACAAACTGGCGAAGGTCACGAGAGACTACTTCGACGAGAACGGGTTCATCGAGATCGAGACCCCGATGCTCATCAAGTCCACGCCGGAAGGCGCCCGGGACTTCCTCGTCCCGAGCCGTCTCCACAACGGCGAATTCTACGCGCTGCCCCAGAGCCCGCAGCTCTACAAGCAGCTCTCCATGGTCGCTGGTTTTGACCGCTACATGCAGATCGCCCGCTGCTTCCGCGACGAAGACCTTCGCGCGGACCGCCAGCCGGAATTCACCCAGGTCGACCTCGAGATGTCTTTCGTCGAGATGGAAGACGTCCTGAGCCTGATCGAGGGCTACATGAAGCGCGCGTTCAAAGAAGTCCTGGATGTCGACATCCAGCTGCCTCTCCCGCGCCTGACCTATCAGGACGCCATGGAGCGCTACGGCTCCGACAAGCCCGACACCCGTTACGGCATGGAGATCTACGACATCTCCGACCTCGTCAAAGACTCCGGCTTCGGCGTCTTCGAGGGCCCGGTCCAGGGCGGCGGCTCGGTCCGCGCCATCACGGCGAAGGGCGGCTCCGCTGCGGTGTCCAAGAAAGGCATCAAGAAGCTGACCGAAGAGGCCAAAGGCATCGGCGCGAAAGGCCTTGCCTGGGTCCGCGTCGACGAGGAAGTCACCGCTTCCTTCGACAAGTTCGTCACGCCGGAACTCCTCGCCTCCATCGTGGAGCGGGGCGGCGCCGAACAGGGCGACCTCATCCTCATCATCGGCGACACCAACAACAAACACGTGCTCTCCATCCTCGGCGCCCTGCGCCAGACCATGGCGAAGAAGCTCGACCTCATCCCGGAAGGCCTCTTCAACCTGCTCTGGATCGTCGAGATGCCCTTCTTCGAGTTCGATGAAGAACTCGGCGAGTGGGTGGCGATGCACCATCCCTTTACCGCGCCGATGGACGAGTGCCTCGAGTACCTCGAGTCCGACAAGGGCAACGTCCGGGCACAGTCCTACGACCTGGTCCTGAACGGCATCGAGCTGTCCTCCGGTTCCATCCGGATCACGGACCCCGAGCTCCAGGCCCGCATCTTCGACCTCCTCGGCATGAGCGACGAGGAAGCTTACGAGAAGTTCGGCTTCCTGCTCGACGCGTTCCAGTACGGCCCGCCGCCCCACGGCGGTATGGGCATCGGCCTCGACCGTCTCTGCATGCAGATGATCGGCGCCGAGACGCTGAGAGACGTCGTCGCCTTCCCGAAGACGAAAGACGCGTCGGAGCCCATGACTTCCTGCCCGTCCCCCGCGGACGCGGAGCAGCTCGAAGTCCTTGGACTGCAGCTCGTAGAGAAAGCGGGCGAGTAAATCGCCCCGCACAGCAAAAATCCGTTAGAAAAAGAGAGTGTTATGGAACAAAAGAACTATGAACTGACGACCCGCGGCAAGTACGCGGTCGGCATCGGAGCCATCCTTCTGGTGCTGCTCCTCTGCTTCGGGTTCCTCGCCTTCGGCGGCAGCGAACCGCCGGCGGACTACACCGGCATCTGGGAGACCCACGACAAACACTGGGTCTACTACGAGAAGGGTGAGGTCGAGGACGACTACACCGGCGCCGCCGAAGGGTCTGTCAATAAACGGCAGGGGACCTATTACGTCAACAACGGCGAGGTGGACCTCACCTATACCGGCCTCGGCGCCAGCGAAGCGGGTTGGGTCTACTTCGACAAAGGTGTCTTCGACAACACCTTCACCGGCTTTGCCCGGACCGGCAACGACTGGTACTGGGTCAAAGACGGCGTCGTCGACCGGTCCGTGACCGGCACGAAGTCCGGCACCATCGAAGGGGAGACGACCTGGTGGTACATCGAAGACGGCCAGGCCGCGCTCGACTTTGACGGCCCCGCCAAAACGAAGTCCGGCATCTGCTACTTCAAAAACGGCAAACTCGACCAGAACTACAGCGGCATCAAGCTGATGGACGACACCTGGTACTACTTCTCCAAGGGAAGACAGGACAAGAAGTACAAAGGCATCTCCACGAACGAAGAGGGTGTCTGGTTCGTTCAGAACGGAAAGGTCGATTTCAACTACACCGGCAAGGTCACGCACCTCGGCCGGACCTACAAAGTCAAAAACGGTGTCGTCGGCAACGGCAAAGCCGTCTACCTGACCTTCGACGACGGCCCCGGTCAGTACACCGGTCAGCTGCTCGGCATCCTCGACCACCACAAGGTCAAGGCCACCTTCTTCGTCACCGGGTTCTTCAAGAGCTATCTTGACTGCCTCGAGCGGGAGGCGAGAGCCGGCCACACCATCGGCGTCCACACCTACACGCACGACTACGAGAAGATCTACAAGAGCACCAAAGACTACTGGAAGGACTTCGAACAGATGGAGAACCTCATCCAGCAGCACACCGGAAAACGGACCAGCTATTTCCGGTTCCCGGGCGGCAGCTCGAACGTCATCTCTGAGAAATACAGCGAAGGGATCATGACGAAGCTCGTCAAGGAAGCGGACAAGAAGGGCTACATCTACTATGACTGGAACGTCCTGTCCGGCGACTCCGGCGACACAAGGGACCCCGACAAGATCTACAAGAACATCGTGAAGGGCTGCGCGAAGCACACCCATTCCGTGGTCCTGTGCCACGACATCCACGAATTCACCGTGAACGCGATGGACAAGACCATCGCCAAACTGCTGAAGCAGGGCTACGTGCTCCTGCCGCTCGACGAGAGCACCCCGACCGTGCACCAGCACGTGAACAACTGACGCACATCGCCACAAAACTGCCGAAAGGAGGGATCACCATCATGTGGGAGACCATCTGGGACATCCTGCTGGACACGTTGAAAGACACCGCAGAGATCATCCCGGTTTTGTTCCTGGCCTATCTGCTCATGGAGTTCCTCGAACGGCACATGAGCGAACGGACGACAGACCTCGTCCGGAAGTCCGGCCGGTTCGGCCCGATCATCGGGTCGGTCGTCGGCGCGTTCCCCCAGTGCGGCTTCTCGGCTGCGGCCTCGTCCCTGTACGCGGGTCGGGTCATCACGGTCGGAACGCTGATCGCCGTCTACCTGTCCACGTCGGATGAAATGCTGCCGATCCTCCTCTCGGAGCACGTGCCGGCAGCCACCATCCTCCGCATCCTCGGCCTCAAAGTCCTGGTCGGCCTCCTCGCGGGCCTCGCCGTGGACTTCGGTGCCCGCCTCACCCGGAAACGCCGCAACCAGAAGCTGCAGGACGACATGGACATCCACCACTTCTGTGAACATGAACACGCCCATGAGGAAGAGGACGGCATCCTGGTGTCTGCCCTGAAGCACTCCCTCGTCATCCTCGCCTGGATCTTCGGCGTGAGCCTCGTGCTGAACGGGCTCATCGCCCTTGTCGGCGAAGAGAACCTCGGCGGTTTCGTCGTGAACATGCCGGTCGTCGGCGAACTGCTGGCGGGCCTCGTCGGGCTCATCCCGAACTGTGCCGCCTCGGTCGTCATCACGCAGCTGTACCTCGAAGGCGTCATCGGCGTCGGCCCCATGATGTCCGGGCTCCTCGTCGGAGCGGGCATCGGCCTCGTGGTCCTCTTCAAGTCGAACGAAGGCGTGAAGCGGAACATCTCCATCGTCGCCATCCTGTACGGCATCGGCGTCGTCGCGGGCATCCTGCTCGACCTGCTGCACGTCACGGTGTGAGGCAGTCCGCACCGGGCGCTCAAAACGAAAAAAAGACCTCTGCGAAACGCAGAGGTCTTACTTTTTGCTGTTTTACCGCCGGGCTCAGCCCTTCAGTGCCTGCTCGAGGTCTTCGATGATGTCGTCGACGTTCTCGATGCCGACGGACAGGCGGATGAGGTCCGGTCCGACGCCGGCCGCGATGAGTTCCTCATCGGTCAGCTGGCGGTGGGTGGAGGACGCCGGATGCAGGACGCAGGTGTGGGCGTCGGCCACGTGGGTGGCGATCATGCCGACCTTCAGCTTCTTCATGAAGTCTTCCGCCGCGCTGCGGCCGCCCTTGACGCCGAAGGAGATGACGCCGCAGGTGCCGTTCGGCATGTACTTCTGAGCGAGCTCATAGTACTTGTCGCCGGGCAGGCCGGGATAGGTGACCCAGGCTACGTTCTCGTGCTGCTGCAGGAACTCGGCGACCTTCTGGGCGTTCGCGCAGTGGCGTTCCATGCGGACCGCCAGAGATTCGATGCCGAGGTTCAGGTAAAACGCGTTCTGCGGAGACTGGATGGAACCGAAGTCTCTCATGAGCTGCGCGGTGCACTTGGTGATGAACGCGCCGCCCTGGCCGAACTTCTCGGCGTAGGTGATGCCGTGGTAGGACTCGTCCGGCGTGCACAGGCCCGGGAATTTGTCCGCGTGGGCCATCCAGTCGAAGTTGCCGGAGTCGATGATGGCGCCGCCGACCCCGACGTCATGGCCGTCCAGGTACTTGGTGGTCGAATGGGTGACGATATCGACACCGAACTCGATGGGGCGGCAGTTGATCGGGGTGGGGAACGTATTGTCGACGATCAGCGGGACGCCGTGGGCATGAGCCGCCTTCGCGAATTTTTCGAAATCGAGGACCGTGAGGGCCGGGTTGGCGATGGACTCACCGAAGACACACTTGGTGTTCGGCCGGAACGCCGCTTCGAGTTCCTCCTCCGTGCAATCGGGAGAGACGAACGTGAACTCGATGCCCATCTTCCGCATGGTCACGTTGAACAGGTTGAACGTGCCGCCGTAAATCGCCGAAGAGGCCACGACATGGTCGCCGTTCTGCGCGATGTTGAAGACCGCGAAGAAGTTCGCCGCCTGACCGGAGGAGGTCAGCATGGCAGCGGTGCCGCCTTCGAGGGCGCAGAGCTTCGCCGCCACCAGATCGTTGGTGGGGTTCTGCAGACGGGTGTAGAAATAGCCGGACGCCTCGAGGTCGAAGAGCTTGCCCATGTCTTCGGACGTGTCGTACTTGAACGTCGTGGACTGGATGATCGGGATCATGCGGGACTCGCCGTTCTTCGGTTCATAACCGGCCTGGATGCATTTGGTTTCCAATTTCATGTTGGTCAACTCCTATGTGCGGGCGATGCATCGCCCTTCAGATTACCTCTCCTATTATACAGAGAACAGCGTCCCCGGAAAAGACTTTTTTATTTTAAGTCTGTTTAAGGTCACAAACTATAGTATAATAAATGCAAAGGGGCACCGCGACGCCCATCGCCCCAACACTACCGTAAGGGAGATATGATTATGGATACTCTTCGCGCACTCGAGCTCAGACACTCTGTCCGTTCTTATACTGACCAGCCTCTCTCGGGCGATGTACTGGCAGCGCTTCGGAAACTCGTCGCCGAAGCCAACAAAGAGGGCGGCCTCCACATCCAGCTGGTCCTCGACCGGCCAAAGGCGTTCCGCGGCCTGCTTCCGAAGATCGGCGGGTTCAAGAACACGAAAAACTACTTTGCGATGATCGCCAAAAAGAATAAGGGCGAGGAACTCGGCTACTATGGACAAAAGATCGTCCTCGAAGCCCAGAAACTCGGCCTCAACACCTGCTGGGTCAGCGGCACCTTCGGCAAAGACGCCGACGCCTATGACATCGACCGCGGCGAGAAGCTGTTTGCCGTCATCGCCGTCGGCTACGGTACGACCCAGGGGAACCCCCATGAGTCCAAGGCCTACAACGATGTCGTCAAAGGCAAAGACATGCCCGACTGGTTCGTTGCCGGCGCGAAGGCTGCTCTGCAGGCTCCGACCGCGATGAACCGCCAGCCGTTCACGCTGTCCCTCGAAAAGAAGGACAAAGTGGTCCTCGGCAAAGCATCCGGGATCGACAAAGGTATCATCAAGTATAACTTCGAAGTCGGTGCCGCATCCAAAGGATGCAAAAAGGTCAACTGGAAATAAACGTGATAACAGAAAAGACCTCTGCTTTCTGCAGAGGTCTTTTTATGTTCTCCAGCGGCCGCGGTGCTTCGCGGACTGCGGCGCTTCGCGGTCGTCCTTGGCTTCCCAGTCCGTACCGCCGCCGACGGTGGCATTGTAGGACCCGGTCGCGTCGTATTCTTCGATGAGGGCCTTTTCGAGGTCGTTGAGCCCTTCCCGGTCGCAGGGGATGAGCTTGACGTAGACGAAGCGTCCCGCTTTGAGGTCGGCGTATACATCGCCCCGGCCGTACCCGGTGAAATGGTGGTGGACCCGCTCGGTGACATTCAGGGACTGACCCACGTAGACGTCGTGGTAGCGGTCGAAGTCGTCCTCTACTTCGGGCTTCACGTCGTAGAAGAGGATGACATAGCAGCCGGGGAAGACGTGGTACTTGTACCCTTCGCCGGCCTCCCGGCCGGTGCGGATCATCCAGTTCTCTTCGAACTCTTCGGCGGACAGGGGAGTCTCATCCTGCAGGATCTTCCGAATGCGCCGCTTTTTGCGCCCGGAGAGGTACCAGACGAGCACGGCGAACCCGAGGACCAGCAGGAGGTAGAGCACCGCGTAGAACGCGCCGCCGCCCGGGGTGAAATTCAGATGGATCGTGAGGCTCATGTCAGACCAGTTCCTCCAGTTCGATCATGAACAGTTCGTAGGTGTCTTCCGACCCCTCAAGGGACGGGTGGTTCTCCCCGCCTCCGTTGATGGAGCGGGCCATGGCGGCCACTTCCTGCTCGCCGTAGTCGATGACGTCCATCGGGGACAGGGGAAAGCCCTTCTCCGTGGCGAGTTTGCAGAAGGTGGTCAGGGGATATTTCGCCTCGCGGGTGGCCAGGAGCTGCGCCTTCAGTTCCGGGTCGTTCTTCGCGGCGGCCTTCAGGCCGTCCAGCGCTTCGGGGACAGGCATGGTCGGTTGATACATAGGGGTCACTTCCTGATGTGGTTTAAACAAAGAGGCACTGGTACCGAAGTGGCGCCAGTGCCTTTTCTGCTATTCAGTATAAGCCGGTAACGGCGGTTTTGCAAGCGCAAACACCGCAGAAGGCCAACTTACATGTTGGTGGGCGTGAAGTCCTCTTCACCCTTCATCTCGAGCAGCTTCTTGCCTTCGAGGGCGACCTGGCAGGAGACCTTGATGGAGTCGGTGATGGCGGCTTCGATGTCGTCTTCGGTGACGCCGAGTTCATGATACATGAGGTCGGTGTCGAAGAACAGGCAGATGTCCATGATGAACGGGAGCTGCATGTAGTCCATACCGGAGTCGATGCCGCGTCTCTTGAAGTCGATGCCGTAGTAAGGCATGGCCATCGCCATCATCCAGGGAGCGACGGAGACGATCGGACGGTTCTCACTCATGCCGCGTGCTCTGTAGACGATCTTCAGGAACTCTTTCCATCTCATGTTGTAGCAGGAGACGGGGTATGCGCGGGCACCCTTGGTGCGGGTGGCGGCGCCGTAGCAGGCCTCACCGACCTGACGGATGGTAAGCATGGCAGTACCACCGGCCGGATAGAAGGTCGCGGGCAGTTTGTCCATCATCTTGATCTGGTCGATGAGAACGGTCCAGACGGGACGACGGCCGGGCTGAGTGCCGAAGATGTACGGCAGCTCGAGGACAGCAACTGCGAAGTCGTCATCGGCAAACTGGAAGACATACTCTTCCTGATCGAGACGGGCGCGCATGTAGGGGTTTCTCTCGGCAAGCTTCATGTCCGGGCGGTTCTTGGTGAGCCAGGTGAAGTAGGAGCCGAAGATGACAGCGCTCTCATACTTGAGCTCTTTTGCCATGGGCATGAGTCTCTTCAGAGGAGCGATGTTGTACTTGTAGTAGTAGTCATAGACCGGGGCCGGGAATTCGGCACGCTCGTCAACGCCGGCGGCGAAGACAAGGCAGTCGCAGTCAGACATGAGCTCACGGAGCTCTTCGTCGGTGCACTTGTTGACATCCTGGAAAATGATTTCCATGCCTTCCGGCATCGGTGCGCCTTCCGGAAGAGGCGGGAGGGCGAGGGTCTTGACCTGGACGCCGTGGGCGATGAACTGCTCAGCAGACTTGGAACCGAGCAGGCCGGTACCGCCGATCATAAATACTTTTTTCATGGGCGATGCATCTCCTTTTGTTTTCATTTCATCTTGCCGCGGTGAACCGCGACTCATTTGCGCAACTACTATTCTATTATAGTAACAGACTAAAGTCAATTACACCTCTCGTACATCGTTTTGCGTTAATGTCGAGTTTTCGAAAAAGATTTTTACTAACGATAACCGGAAGTTTTCGAACGTCTTTTTCGGTCATCGGAGAGAGTCTTTCTTTATTGAAATCAATTATCTATTATGGTAAAATCGACATAAGCGTTTGCGAAAACGGGGGCATTTTTGTGGAATTTATCCATCGCCCCACTATATCTTGTATTTTAGACCGAGGAGGAATCCAATATGAAAACCTATAACTCTAACAACATACGCAACATTGCGGTTGCGGGTCATGCCGGACGGGGCAAAACCACCCTGTGCGAAGCCATGCTGTACACGGCAGGCGCCACCAAGCGCTTCGGCAAAGTGGCAGACGGTTCCACCGTCATGGACTATGACCCGGAGGAGAAGAAACGTCAGGCGTCCCTGCAGAGCGCCGTTGCATGCCTTGAGTGGAATGACGTCAAAATCAATCTGATAGATACTCCCGGTCTTTTCGATTTCGCCGGCGGACTTTCCGAAGCGGCTCGTGCCGCAGGCTGCATGCTCATCGTGATGGACGCAGAGCGCAACACCTATGACGTCGGTGCCGAGAAGGCATTCAACGCTGCCGAGACCCGGAACCTTTCCAAGATCTTCGTCATCAACAAGACCGACGCCGAGAACGCGAACTTCGGCAACGTCTTCGAGCTGATGCAGGAAGTCCACGGCAACAAACTGTGCCCCGTCGTCGTCCCGCTGATCGAAGAGGGCGCGGTCCGTTACCTCGTCAACCTGTCCCAGAACAAGTGCTACGAGTACAAGGACGGCAAGTCGGTCGAAGTCGACATGCCCGAGTCCGACAAGCTCGACACCTACAGAGACATGTTCAATGAAGCTGTCGCCACCACCAGCGACGAGCTCATGGAGAAATATTTCGAAGGCGAGCCCTTCACCGAAGTCGAAGCGCTGACCGGCCTTCTCGAAGGCGTCACCAACGGCGAGATCTACCCGGTCTATGCCTGCGCCGCCGACAAGCTCGAAGGCATCGACCAGCTGCTGAACGGTATCGCGAACCTCGGCCCGAGCGCCACTTCCAAGACCGGTGAGACCGCCGTCGACAAGAACGGCAACGAAGTCGAGCTGCCCTGCGACCCGAACGGTCCGCTCGCAGCCATCTGCTTCAAGACCATCGCCGACCCGTTCGTCGGCAAGATGTCCTTCATCAAAGTCGTTTCCGGCACCATCAATGCCGATACCCCCTGCTACTGCGCACGCACCGGCGAGTCCGAGCGCATGGGCAAGATCTCCATCCCGCACGGCGGCACGCTGGAGGACAGCAAAGAGATCACCGCGGGCGACATCGCCGTCGTCACGAAGCTCACCGGCATCAAGACCGGCGACACCATCACCTCGGCATCCAACCCGCTGACCCTGAAGGGCCTCACCGTCCCGACTCCGTGCTACTCCCTCGCGGTCTCCGCGAAGAAGAAGGGCGAAGAGGACAAGATCGCGTCCGGCCTTGCCCGTCTGATGGAAGAAGACCCGACCATCTCCTTCGGCACCAACAAGGAGACCAAGGAGCAGGTCCTCTCCGGCCAGGGCGAACAGCACATCGACTTCATCGTCGGCAAACTGAAGAGCAAATTCGGCGTCGACGTCGAACTGAGCGCTCCGAAAGTCGCCTATCGCGAAGCCATCCGCAAGACCGTCCAGGTCCAGGGCAAACATAAGAAACAGTCCGGCGGCCACGGCCAGTACGGCGACGTCTGGATCCGCTTCGAGCCCACCACCGAGCCCGGCCTCCAGTTCTCCGAGGAAGTCTTCGGCGGCTCTGTCCCGAAGAACTACTTCCCGGCCGTTGAAAAAGGCCTTCAGGACTCCATCGAGAAGGGCGTTCTCGCCGGCTACCCGATGGTCGGTCTGAAAGCCGTCCTGTACGATGGTTCCTACCATCCGGTCGACTCCTCCGAAATGGCCTTCAAGACCGCCGCGTCCCTGGCCTACAAGAAGGGTGTCGCCGAAGCCGACCCGGTCCTCCTTGAGCCGATCCTCAACGTGGACATCACCGTTCCCGACGAGAACATGGGCGACATCATGGGCGATGTCACCAAGCGTCGCGGCCGTGTCCTCGGCATGGAACCGGTCGAAGGCTCCAGAGGTCTCCAGAAGCTGACCGCTGAAGTCCCGGAAGCGGAACTCTCCGACTTCCCGACCATGCTTCGTTCCACCACGAAGGGCCGCGGTTCCTTCCTGACCTCCTTTGCGCGTTACGAGGAAGTTCCCGCGAACGTCGCTCAGAAGATCATCGACGAGGCCAACGCCGAATAAGCACACAATTGTCAGGAGCTCCGTCTTTTCGACGGAGCTCTTTTGTGTTACAATGTGCGTTGGAATTGTGAATTACAGGAGGAACGGCAATGCTGACAGCAGTCGTTTATACCGGGAACACCGGTTTTACCGAGAAATACGCGAACTGGGTGGCGAACCAGCTGAAGTGCGACCTCTTCCGGCTGGAAGACGTCTCCATCGACGACCTCAAACAGTACCCGCTCGTCGTCTACGGCGGCTGGGTCAAGGGCGGCATCATCCAGGGCCTCGACGAACTGCGGGGAAAGGTCCGCGGCAAGTACATCGTCTTCGCGGTCGGCGCGCTCCCGAAACGGGGCGGCGACGCGGTCGGGTTCCGGAAAAAGAACGGGCTCGAAGATGTCCCGACCTTCTATTTCGAAGGCGGCCTTCGCTGGTACCGTCTGACGGAAGGCCAGAAGGCGGCGCTCCTCATGTACAAGGAGACCCTTCAGATGTTCGACTACCACAAGCTGTCTTCCAACGAGAAGTTCTTCCTCAACAACATCGGCCGCACGTTCGACCACTCGAGTCTCGACGGCGTCAAAGAGCTGACGGACTTCCTCGAGTCCGAACGGGGCCAGAAACTGACGGCGGACTGAGCCGGCGGCACGTCATCAAACAGAAGAGACACATCGCGAACACGATGTGTCTCTTTTTTGTGTGTGGATCAGTAGTTCTCGATGGGGCGGGTGGGCTGGAGGATGGTGCAGAGCAGTTCGAAACTCTCCTTTTTGAAGTCGAACCCGCCGTCCAGCTGGGTCCACCGGATGTCGACGCCGATCGCGCTGTTATAGACCGCTTTGACGATGTGGAACGGATCGGCCATGTTCTTGATCTCGCCCATGCGCTGCATCTTCCCGACGAGGGAGGTGAAGACCTTGACGGTCTCCGGCTGTTCGTTCGGGTCGTCCGAGAAGAAGTTGATCTGCTGGACGTTCTGCATGGAGATGGTGGCGAGGAGCTTCGGGCCGTAAGAGATGTGCCGTTCGATGTCGATCTTGAGCAGCTCCCAGAACTGTTCGAGCGGAGAATCGTACTCCAGCATGATCTCGGGGAAGCGGCGCTGCTTCTCGTCGTCGTCGGTAAAGTAGGTCTCGCCGAACACTTCGTCGCGGTTGTGGAAATAGAGGTAGAACGTGTTTTTGGAAATGCCGGCCTCTTCGCAGATCTCACGAACGGTCACGTTCGAGGGCCCGTTTTCCTTGGCCAGCTTGATGGATGCCAGGATGATGTTTTTGCGGGTGATTTCAGGTTTTCCCATATCTGCAGACCTCCTTCTGTCGAATCTGTACGTTACGCCATTATTGTACATGAAAAAATGGACAAATGCAAGGAAATGCCCATTTTTGATGATATAAAAAGAAACTCCCGACCAGTGTCGGGAGTTGTTATTGGGAGATTTATCCTTTTGCCTTGGATTCTTCGATATACTGTTGCGCAAACATCGACGAGACGGCGCCGTCCGCGGCGGCCGTGACGACCTGGCGCATGGGCTTCGTGCGGATGTCGCCGACGGCGAAGACACCGGGGACCGAGGTCCGAGTGGTCTCGTCGGCTTCGATGTAGCCGGAACCGTCCACGGCGACCGCTCCGTTCAGGAACCCGGTGTTCGGGACGCGGCCGACGGACACGAAGAGGGCTTCGGACTCGAGGAAGCGGGTCTCACCGGTCTTCACGTCTTTGACCGTGACGCCGCGGAAACCGCCTTCGACGTCGACGCTCTCGACGACACTGTTCAGGACGGGTTCGATGTTCTCCGCCTCTGCCACGGCGTCGGCATAGAACTTCTCGGCGCGGTACTGGTCTCTGCGGTGGATGAGGTAGACCTTTTCGCAGAGGCGGGAGAGCAGCAGCGCGTCTTCGAGCGCGGTGTTGCCGCCGCCGACGAGCGCGACCGTCTTGCCCTTGAACCGCATGCCGTCACAGGCGGCACAGTAGTGGATGCCTTTATCGGCGAGCGCGGCCTCGTTCGGAAGGCCGAGGGGTCTCGCGTTGGCGCCGGTGGCGATGACCACGCAGCGGGTCTCGTAATCGCCGGCGTCGGAGGTGTGGACGACTTTGATGTCGCCGTTCAGTTCGACGGACGTGACGGAAGTCAGTTCGGACTCGGCGCCGAACTTCTCCGCCTGCTGCTGCATCTGGTCGCCCAGCGTGAAGCCGTCGATGCCCTCGTCGAAGCCGGGGTAGTTTTCAATGATCTCCGTCAGGGTCATCTGACCGCCGGCGGACAGCTGCTCGAGCACGATGGTCTTGAGACCGGCACGCGCACAGTAAAGTGCCGAGGAGTAGCCGGCGGGGCCGCCGCCGATGACGACGACGTCATAAATCTGTTCACTCATGGGAACACCTCAGATCAAAGGCCGAGACCGTTGTGGATGAACTCGTCGATCGCCGCTTTGCTGGCGGGAGCCACGACTTTGTCCACGACATTGCCTTCTCCGTCGAGGAGGACGAAGGTGGGCAGGTATTCGATGTCGTATTTCTGCGCGATGGCCGGATCCTCATCGGTGTCGACCTTGCCGACGATGAGTTTGCCTTCATAGTCCGCCGCGACCTTGTCGAAGGACGGGGCGATGCGCTTGCAGTGCGGGCACCAGGTGGCCCAGAAGTCGACGATGGCAGGGGTGCCGTTGCCGATGAGTTCCTGATAGTTATCGACGTTGATGACAGTTGCTTTGGTTGCCATAATTGAGATCTCCTTTCGAAAAAGAAGGGGTTGATTTGTTTTGACACCTCCATTATACCGATGAGAAACCGGAAGTCAATAGGTTGAGCAAAAATAAATTGCATAAAATTTAATTGCGCGGCAAAATGGCCGGGAGCGCCCTGTTTTCCGCGTAAACACTTAAAGCAGTGCTATATATTTTCAAAAAATATAGTTTGTAATATAAAGCCTATTTTAAGAGCGGTTCTGTAAAATCTTAAATAAATCTGAAACGAAACCAATCGTATAAGAAATACTAAACAGGAGAGTCACCAGCTATGAATCAGAAACCAAACCTGCACAGCGAGATCTCGCAGAGTCCGATGCGTACGAAGTCGTTCTTCGACAGCATCCGGTACGCGTTCAAAGGGATCGGATACGCGTTGAAGACCGAGCGCAACTGTAAGCTGTACCTCGGCTTTCTCATCTTCTTTTTCGTGCTCAACCTCATTGTCGGTGTCAGCCTTCCGGGGCACATCGCCTATTTCATCTGCGCGTTCGGGGCCATTGCCGCGGAAATGATCAACACAGCGATCGAGCATATCTGCAACTATCTGACGACAGAGCTCGATGAAAACATCCGGCGGGCCAAAGATCTCGGCGCCGCCGCGGTCCTCGTGTGGGGCTTTGCCTATTTCCCGCTGGAAGGAGTGCTGCTATGGCTCGCCTTATCAAACTGATGGGGAAAATGATCCTCAGCATGGTCTCCGTCGTCTTCGGCGGGGTTCTCAACATGCTGTTCGTGAAGACCCCGCTCTTCGGGAAGATCCGAAAACCGATCGACGGCGGCCGCAACTGGTCGGACGGCAGGCGCATCTTCGGCGAGAACAAGACGTATGCCGGGGTCGCCGGCATGACGGTCGGCACCATGGTGTCCCAGGTGTGTATGGGCCTTCTGCTCAAAGCACTCGGTCTGTCTCACCTCTCCGACGTCTACCGCCGCCATGAGAACACCGTGAAGTATAACGCTCTGGCCGGCGGCCTCTTCGGCTTTGCCTACGTTCTCTTTGAGCTGCCGAACAGCTTCTTGAAACGGCGCTTCGACATCCGCCCCGGCAATACGACGAAGACCGGCGGCCTGCTCGGCAAAGTGTTCTTCGTCATCGACCAGATCGACTCCATGTTCGGAGTCATGGCAGTCCTCGCGCTGCTGTCCCCGATCGGCATCCTCAAATACTTTGGATACATCGCCCTCGGCGGCATCATCCACATCCTGACGAATCTCGGCATGATCAAGACCGGCATTCGGAAAAACCTGTAACAAAGGAGAATCGACATGAACGAAAAGAAATCTCTGTTCATCGGCGTGTGGAACCTCGCCAACTTCGTGACGTGGCTCGGCATTGCGGCAGCGGTCGTGGCGATGTACTTCGCCCTCGCGGGAAACCCCCGGATCGCCATGCTGATCTTCATCGCCTCCGGCCTCTGCGACCTCTTCGACGGCCGTGTCGCCCGCATGTTTGACCGCACCGAGGTGGAACAGGCCTTCGGCATCCAGCTCGACTCCTTCGCGGACACCGTCTCCTTTGTCGTGTTCCCGGCGGTCTTCCTGCTGACGCTGACGGCGGCTCCCTGGGCCGTGGTCCTCGCCATCCTGTACATCCTCGCCGGCATCACCCGGCTCTGCTGGTTCGACATCACGACCGACGGCGACACGAAATACTTCGCCGGCGTCCCGGTCACCTATATGGCCCTGGTCCTGCCCCTCGCGTGGATCATCGTCCAGAGCATCGCGCTGTCGATCGCCCCGGTGGTCACGGCCGTCGTGCTCGGCGTCATGGGCATCCTGTTCATCGTAAACATCAAGGTCAAGAAGCCGGGCGGCATCTGGTACGCCATCTTCGGCGCGCTCGCGATCATCCTCGGCGTCCTGCTCCTGGTGCTGTAAGATGGCCGTCATCGACCGCAGGACCGGCCGGGAGATCCCGGAGAGCGGGTTCGGGGGAGGAGCTCTCGACTTCCTCTACGGGAACGTCTTCGGGCGGATCCTGCTCAAGTATGTGGCGGCTGCCCCCTGGTTTTCGAGGTGGCAGGGCAGACGGCGCGACCGTCCGGAGTCGAAAGACGACATTCCGCCGTTTCTCGAAGAAAACCGCATCGACCTCGCGGACGGCGGCTTCGGCCCCGGCTGGCATCTCGATGAGTTCGCCACCTTCAACGCGTTCTTTGCGCGGCAGCGTGACTATGACGCCTACTTCGCGGCACTCCGGGAAAACGGTCTGCTCGCGGACGTCTCGTCGGAGCCGGCGGAACTGCCCGCTGTGGCGGACGCCAGACTCTCCGTCTGGCCGGTCGGCCCGGACCTGGCGGTCCCGGTCAAGCAGTCCGTCTACACTCTGAAGGAACTGGTGGGACCGCGCGCCCACGACATCGACCTCGCGCCGTTCGAAGGCGGCCACTGTCTGGTGTTCCGCCTCGGCGTGGACGATTACCACCGGTATGTGTTCCCGGACAGCGGGCGGCTGGTCCGCCGGTACTGCATCCCCGGCGAACTCCATACCGTGCGCCCGGTCTCGGAACGGTACCGGGTATATGCCCGCAACGCCCGTTCCGTCTCGGTCCTCGACACGGACCATTTCGGCCCTCTTCTGACCGTGGAAGTCGGTGCCATGTTGGTGGGGCACATCGTGGAACACCCCCTGCCGACCATCACCTTCGATGCTCTGCAGGAAAAAGGATATTTTGAATTCGGCGGTTCGACCGTCCTCCTCGTGACGGGACCCGACATCGCCGTCGACCCCGATCTCCTCGCGGCCTCCGGGAGGGGAGACGAAGTCAGAGTCCGGCTGGGCGAACCGGTCGGCAGGAAAGGAAAAGCTTCATGAATCACCTCAAACGTTTACACGAATACAACAAGGACCGCTACCCGTACCTGTCCCGCATGCTGGTCGGGGCCATCATGTGGTTCGAACTCTACTTCATCGTCATCCTGAACCAGGGCGTGACGTGGGAGACGATCCGGCCGGTCCTCGGCTGGCACGAAGTCATCGGCGCGTTCACGCTGTTCTGCTTCCTCTGGTGGCTGCGGATCGCGGATGACCTCAAGGACGAGGAGACCGACAAGGTCCTGTTCCCGGACCGGGCGCTGCCCACGGGACGGATCTCCCGGAAAGAACTGCAGTGGTTCTGTGTCCCGCTCATCGCCATCCCCCTCATCCTGAACCTCATCTTCATGCCGAACCGCTGGTTCTGCCTGTTCCTCTACACCTACGGTTCCCTGATGGCGGTCTGGTTCTTCCAGAAGCACAAGATCCAGCCGAACCTGCCGGCGGCGCTGTTCACGCACAACCCCGTGCAGATCGTCATGAACCTCTACACCCTGTCGTACGTCGTCATGGTGTACGGCCTCAAATGGGTGACCCTCACGAACTTCCTCGCCATCTTCACGCTGTACTTCCCGGCCCTCATCTGGGAGGTCTCCCGGAAGATCCGCGCGCCGAAGGACGAGACGGACTACGTCACGTACTCGAAACTGTTCGGCTATAAAAAGGCGATCAACTTCGTGCTCATCGTCACCTGGATCGACATCATCACGAACTTCATCCTGGTCTGGAACCTCAGTAAACTGTCGGTCGGCCTGCTGCTCCTCCTCGTCTCCTGGATGACCTGGAAGTTCCTGCAGTTCAAAAAGGACCCGGAAAAGTGGACCATTGTGTCCAGAGTCGAGACCTATACGTTCCTTCAGGAGGGCACGATGATCCTGACGATCGTCCTCTTCCTGATCTTCGGATACATCGGCTGGTAACAGCGAAAAGAGGAGACGCCTTTGAAAGCAGAAAACCTGAAGATCCTTCGGGACAACGGCTTCCCCGTCCCGCCCTTCACCGTGGTGACCGGCTCCGAGGTGGACCTCTCCTTCTCGCGGGCGGAGACCTTCGCGGTCCGATCGACCTTTGAGGGGGAAGACACCGGGGACTCGTCCTTCGCGGGACAGTTCGACACCCTTCTCGACGTGCCGCGTGCCGAGGTCGCCTCGGCCGTGGAGCAGGTCCGGAAGAGCTATGAAAAAGAAACGATCCGCGCTTACCGTGAAGCGCTTCTCCGGAAGTCCGGGGAAGCGCCTTCCGTCGTTCCGGCAGACCATGCGTCCCGGACCGCGCCCGTCCTCGTCCAGGAGATGCTCCACCCCGACATGGCCGGGGTCGCCTTCTCCTCGAACCCGACCGGGCTCCTCAACGAGATCGTCCTCGTCGTGGGAGAAGGCCTCGGCGACGCGGTCGTGGAAGACCGCGCGGACACGACCACATACTATTACAACAAAGACGACGCCCTGTACTACTACGAGACACAGGGCGCTTCCCCGACGCTGGAGACCGGGGTCCTCGAGACGTTGTGGGACCTCGTCCAGAGAGTCGAAGAACTCTACGGCCGTCCGATGGACATCGAGTATGCCATCTGCGGCACGGACGTCTATCTCCTGCAGGCGCGTCCCATCACGACGTTCCGCGGGAAGGACCTCATCGTCCTCGACAGCTCCAACATCGTCGAGAGCTACCCGGACCTGACTCTGCCCCTGTCCATGAGCTTCGCGAAGGAGATCTACTATGAGATCTTCCGCGCTCTGCTGATCCGCGCGACGAACGGCTCGACCGTCGTCTCGGAGCTGGACCCGTCGCTTCGCGACATGGTCGCCATGGCCAACGGCCGGGTCTATTACCGGATCACCTCGTGGTATGGCTGATGCCGTTCTCGGACCGGTTCATCGCCATCTGGCAGGAGATGCTCGGCGTCTCGAACAAGGCGGTGGACTCGGACCTGAAAGTCCCCGTCCGCACGAAGGCCGTCATGCTGAAGACCATCCTCAACTACCTGCGGATCACGCCGCGGGAGATGGACCGGCTCTCCGAGTTCTACGAGACCTACGCGAACGACCTCGACAAGGAACTTGCCCGGCTCGCCCGCGCGGAAGGACAGGAAAAAGTCCGCGGACTGCTGCGGAAATACCACGGCCTCAAGAACGACGTCATCCCGCGCTGGGACATCACGCTCATGAACGACATGTACGCGTTCCTCTTCACCGCTCTGTCGGGGAAGAAGAACCGCGAACAGCTGTCGAACCTCTCGAACCTTGCCAGCATGGAGCCGGCAAAGGCGATGAACGCCCTGGCGGAGACCGCACGGGCAAAGGGGATGGACAGCGACGAATACCGTACGCAGAAGGACCGTTTCCTCTCCGACTACGGCGACCGCTGCCTCGGAGAGCTGAAACTGGAGACCCGCACGTACCGGACGAACCCGGAACTCGTCGACCTCTATGTCGAGCGGCTGTCGGAGCCGGCGAACACGCCGTCTGCCGCGCCCTCACAAAACGCGGTCCCGTCCCGGACGCTCAACCCCTTCGTGCGCCGCGCCCGCGTCGGCATCCGGAACCGGGAGATCTCCCGGCTCAACCGGACCCGCCTTTACGGGTTCGCGCGGACCATCTTCACGGAGATCGGCAACGCGCTGTACGACATGGACCTCCTCGACGACCCGCTCGACGTGTTCTACCTCTATATCCCGGAACTCGAGACCTACGCGTCCTGGGACCGGAAAGAGGGCGCGGACTTCCGCCGCCGGGTCGACGAACGCAAGAAACAGTACGAGCAGTTCGCGGAACTGCCGCCCTATACCCGTCTCGTCTATGACGGACAGATCCACCAGAAACAGACCCACGGCCTGCAGACCGACCGTCCGGCGGCGCCCGGTCTCATGACCGGCACCGGCGTCTCCCACGGGACCGCGGTGGGCGAGGCCTTCGTGGTCGAACAGCCGGACCTGTCGATGGACACGACCGGCAAGATCCTCGTGACCCACAGCACCGACCCCGGCTGGGTGTTCCTCATCCAGAACGCGGCCGGCATCGTCGCGGAAAAGGGCTCGCTCCTGAGCCACACCGCCATCATCACGCGCGAACTCGGCAAACCGGCCGTGGTCGGCGTCAAGGACGCGACGCGGCTCATCCAGACCGGCGACACCGTCGTCGTCGACGCGGACGCCGGGACCGTACGGCTCTCGGAGACCGCGGAGAGAGGAGGGGCACGATGATCCACATCCTCGACCGCACCACCGTCCCTGACCGGGCGGCCTTCGACCGGATGTTCCTGGCTCTGCCGAAAGACCTGTACCCGCGGGAGACGCGCACGCAGGACACGAAAGCGGAGCGGGCGATCCTGGAAGGGACGCACCCGCTGTCCGGAGAGTTCACGGTGCGCGCGTACCTCGCGGTGGACGAGAGCGGTACATCGCCGCAGGGACGCTGTGCCCTGACGTATTATGACGACGACCCCGCCGCCTACGTGGGCTTCTTCGAATGTGTCGAAGACCTCGACGTGTGCCGGGCGCTGCTGGACGCGGCGGAGGCACAGGCCCGGGCCGACGGGAAAGAGAAACTCGTGGGACCGCTGAACGCGTCCTTCTGGATCGGCTACCGGTTCAAGACGGAAAACTTCGGCGAGCACTTCACCGGCGAGCCCGACAACCTGCCGTACTACCCGGACTTCTGGGAGGCCTGCGGCTTCACCGTCGCGGAACAGTACTATTCGAACTACCTGCGTCCGCCGACCGCGGACGACCCCTCCGAAAAGTGGGAAAAACGTCTGCAGCGGGCGCTCGACAAAGGCTATGAGATCCGCTCGCTCGAGCGCGGGAAATTCGACGAGACCCTCCGGGACATCTACCGGATGCTCGTCCGCCTCTATGCGAAGTTCCCGGCGTTCAAGCTCATTTCGGAAGAACAGTTCGTCGCGCTCTTCGGATCGCTCAAGTATGTCATCGACCGGGACTGCGTGCTCCTCGGCTACAAGGACGGGGCGCTCGCGGGCTTCTTCGTCTGCGTCCCGAACTACGGGTGGATGGTCGACGGCGACATCGCGCTCCGCGACCTGCCCGCCATCCTGAAAGTCCGAAACGACTGCAAAGAATATGTCATTCTCTATATCGGCGTCGACCGGAAACACCTCGGCCTCGGCGGAGCGTTCGCCCAGACCATCCGGGAGATCGGCCAGAACAAGGGAGCGGGGTCCATCGCCGCGCTCATCCATGAGGGAAACAGCTCGGGAGTCTTCTTCCGGGAGCTGACGACCCACAGCGCGCGCTACGTGCTGCTGGAAAAACCACTCACAGGAGGAAACGGATAAATGCATTTACCAACCCTTGCGGAACATGAGATCATCATGACGCTCGTGGCTCTGGCGCTGCTGCTGGCGGGGGCCTATCTGCTGGGCACGCTCTTCGAAGGCCTGAAGGCGCCCCGCGTCGTCGGCGAGATCCTCGGCGGCCTCCTCTTCGGCGGGACGTTCCTCGCGCATTTCTTCCCGGGGGCGATGAATGCCGTGTTCGCCGCATACCCGGAAGAGGGGAAAGTGCTGAACATTTTTTACCAGCTCGGCCTCATCTTCCTCATGTTCCTGTCCGGCTATAATACGAAGATCGAAGTGGACCGGAAGAACAGTCGGCTCATCACGTTCCTGTTCATCGGCGCGACCATCCTGCCGATGGCGGGCGCCTACCCGTTCATCCGGGTCTTCCACGACGCGTATATCGGCACCATCGGGAACGATGTCTCCTTTGCGCTGGTCTTTACCATCGGCGTCGCGATCACGTCTATCCCGGTCATCTCGAAGATCTTCTTCGACATGGGCATCATGAACACCCGGTTCTCGAACACGGTCCTGACCGCGTCCACGCTGCAGGACCTCCTGCTCTGGATCCTCCTGAACGCCGCGACGCGCATCGCCACCACCGGCGAGGTCCGGTTCTGGGAGATGGTCGTGGTCGTCGCGATCACGCTCGGACTGTTCGTCGTCGTCAAGCTGGTCTCGGACCACGCGAAGACGCTGAAGGTGAACCTGAAGCCCATCAACTTCTACTCGGTGAGCTTCGTCATCCTGCTGCTCGTCTGCGCGGGGCTCTACACGGTGGGCATCAACATCATGTACGCCGCGTTCCTGACAGGCTATGTGGTCAAGGCGATCGCCGGTGTGGACGACAACGTCCAGGGCCTCATGGACAACCTCGGGAACTTCGCGTTCTCGTTCTTCATCCCCATCTACTTCGCGCTGGTCGGCATCCAGCTGAACCTGCTCAACGACTTCTCCTGGCTGCGGTTCTTCGCGTTCTTCGCGATCGCCTTCACGCTGGAAGCGGTCGGTACGCTGATCATGGTCCAGTTCACGGACCTGAACCGGGCGTCCAAGCTGAACTTCGCCGTCACGATGAATGCCCGCGGCGGCCCCGGCATCGTCCTCGCGACCGTGGCGTACTCCTACAACATCATCTCGCTCGAGTTCTTCACGGTCCTCATCCTGACGACCATGCTGTCGTCGCTCATCGCCGGCTACTGGCTGCGCGTGCAGCAGAAGAAGGACCCGGACATCTTCATGAACCTGAGCAAAGCGTCTGCGAAGACAGAAGCTTCAGACGAAAGCGCTCCAAGCGAATAAAAGAAAAGGCCACCCGAACGGGTGGCCTTTTTGATTGAGTTGGAAGTTTGGATCACAAGTGGAACGGCTCTTCGCCGGCGATCCGGCAGGCAATGCCGTTGTTGAGCCACTTCCCGCAGAACGCGGTGAGCAGCCCGCCGGGGATCATGACGACGGCGTAGAGGAGGGAGACCCACCAGGGGTTCACGTCGACCATCAGGAACGGGTACGGTCCGTCGACTTTGCCGACCGCGTTCAGGATGACCATGACGATCGAGTAGATCCAGGTGTACTGGATGGCGAGGAACGCGTCGCCCAGGGTGAGGCGGGGCGTTCCTTCGAGGAAGACGAAGGACACGAGCGAGACGATGGGTCCCATCAGGTGCATGACGAACATGGGCCCGCCGTACATCGCGAACAGGTTGCCGCCCGCGAGAGCGGTCATCGGCCCGAGCCCGACGAGGACCACGAGGAATGTGATGTAGAGCTGCACCGCGCACATGAGGCGGAAGACTTTGACGAGCCGCGGGATGCGGCCGTCCCGGAACAGCGCGACTGTGCCGAAGAGCACGAAGAGTGCCGAGGCGATGAGCGCCAGGAAGTTGCTCTGGTGCGTGTAGAAGATGACGAGGTCTTTGAAGACGGGGTGCTGGTTCCAGAGCGCGAGGTTCGCCCAGGCCTCCATGAGGACGATGGCGAGGTTCGCGAGGACCGCGAGGGCCAGCTGGAGTTTGCGGCGGGCCCGGAGCTGCGGGGTGTCGATGGCCCCGGAACGGGAGTAACTGTTCATGAATGCGCCGTCTCCTCCCGTGGTTCTGGTTTCTGTTTGCATAGGAGACTCTCCTTTCTTCCATATATTATACAGAAAAACCTTAAAATTGCCCAATGCGGCATAAATACCCGTTGCGGCGATGTACCACATGTCTCCGCGGACAGTGGTTTACTTTGCCGGCGGAAACGTAGTACAATAATCCACAGATTGTGAAACGCGGCAGAGGCCGCGGGAGGTGAGCTCCATGAGAATGGAATACCCGGAATACTATGAGCGCTTCGAATGCATCGCCAGTGAGTGCACGGACTCCTGCTGCGCGCGGTGGGAAATCGACGTCGACGACGAGTCGTACTACACCTACCAGACGGTGCAGGGCCCCTTCGGCGACCGCATCCGCGCCTGCCTCCACGAGGAGGTCACGGAGGGCGAGGACGGGCCGGAATACGAGTGGTCCTTCCCGCTGACGCCGGACCGCCGCTGCCCGTTCCTGAACGACAAAGACCTCTGCGACATGTACACGGCGCTCGGCCATGACAAACTGCCGCGGACCTGCCGGGAATTCCCGCGCGGCGACGCCGTCGTCGGGAAGTACCATCAGATCGACGTGGCGCTGGCCTGCCCGGAGGCGAACCGCCTCATCTTTGAAGACCTCGAACACCCCATCAAATATGTCAACCGCGCGGAACCCACCGGCGTCCCCGCCCTCGACCGCTACTGCGCCGCGGAAGAACCGGCGCTCAGCGGAGAGGAGACCGGCCGTCTCTACGACCTCCTCGAAGAGCGCAACGAACTCATGGAAGCGCTCCAGGACTGGTCGTTCCCGCTGAAGGACCGCTACGGCCTCCTGTTCTCCCTCGCGACCGAGTACGGCGTCGACGCGAGCGCCGAGGACCACGAGGCCCTCGTCGAGCTGATCGACCGCATGGAACTCCTCGACGAGCGCTGGACCCGCGTGTACGACCCGGTGAAACGGGCGATGGACGAGGGCTTCCCCTGCGACTTCGTCCTGCAGGGGCTCGCGGAATGGACCGGCGGCGGTCCGGGCCCGGAAGAGGGCAGCCTCGACGCCGCCATGGTCGACTCGGAGAAAGAACTGGTCCGGTTCCTCGTGTACCTCGTGTTCCGGTATTACATCGACGGGTACTTCGAGAACTCCCTGACCGGCGTGTTCCGTCTCCTGCTCCGCGGTTTCCACATGATGCGCCTCCTGCTGGCGGCCCTGACGCCGGAGCAGTTCCGCGACGCCGAGACCCGCCGGGACCTCTACCACGTCTGGTCCCGCGAAGTGGAACACTCGCCCGAGAACTTCCGCCTCATCAAAGCGGAATGACGCTTGAAAACAATTTACAATTCAAGGACCCTGCATCTGCAGGGTCCTTTCTAATGATCAATCAGAACATCCCAAGCCACTCAAACTAGTATTTGCACGTCTAAGCCCGGCCCCGTGACCGGGCTTTCATTCTCTTTACTTGATATGCCTCGCTTCCGGGGAAGGGGAAGCCAAAGAGTGTAAGAGA
>ONJD01000094.1 GCA_900317985.1 uncultured Eubacteriales bacterium
CTGTAAGGACAAAGGCATCTCCCTTGAGGCCGAAGTCGGCGCCATCGGCGGCGAAGAAGACGGCATCGTCGGCATGGGTGAGTGCGCAGACCCCGACGAATGCAAAGCCATCGCAGACTGCGGCGTAGACATGCTCGCCTGCGGCATCGGCAACATCCACGGTGTCTATCCGGAAGGCTGGCCGGGACTTCGCTTCGACGTCCTTGACGCCATCATCGCCAAAGTCGGTGAGGACCTTCCCCTCGTTCTCCACGGCGGCTCGGGCATCCCGGATGCCATGGTCCAGGAAGCGGTCCGCAAGGGCGTTTCCAAGATCAACGTCAACACCGAACTCCAGCTCGTGTTCGCGGCCAAGACCAGAGAGTACATCGAGGCCGGCAAGGACAAGGAAGGCAAGGGCTTCGACCCGCGCAAACTCCTCGCTCCCGGTACCGCTGCCTGCGTCGACATGGTCAAGTACAAGATCGACGTCTTCGGTTCTACCAACAAAGCATAAGTCATTGAAACCAGCGCTGCCGGACGACCTTCGTCCGGCAGTTTTTTTGAAGGAAGACCACTATGAAACTCGAAGAGATCAGCTCGCTCGTCAGCGAGATCCCGGAGCACTACACCCGCCCCGACTGCCCGGAACTGGGCGATGTGGAGGAACTCCTCTACGGCTCCACCTACTATGCCGGAGACGGCAGTCCGCTCCTGAAACCCTGCTACGTCTATACTCCGTACGGGTATGACCCGGAGGACGAAGAGACCCGCTACGACGTGTTCTACTTCATGCACGGGTTCCTCTGTAATGCCAACTCCATGTTCGAGGGCGATGAAGGCGCCATCGGCAACATCTTCGGGACTACGAGAACGCCATCCGGGACTTCGACACGTCCTATAAGCAGATCCTGCAGTTCCACCTCGAATTCCGTCAGGACATCCTGCCGGCGGTCGAGGGGAAATACCACACCTATGCGAAGGCGACTGACTCGAAGAGTCTGCGGGAGTCCCGGGACCACCGGGCCTTCGGCGGCTACTCGATGGGCGCCGTCACCACCTGGCAGGTCTACATGCTCTGCGGAGACCTCTGCCGGTACTATGCGCCCCTCGCCTGTGACAGCTGGCCCACCGCCCAGTTCGACGGTGCGAAGAAACCGACCGAGACCGCCGAGACCCTGGCCTCTGCGTCCAAGGTGTTCCGCCTCTCGCCGGAGGACTATGTCATCTGGTGCGGTGTCGGCGACCGGGACCAGACCATGATGCAGATGATCCCGCAACTCGTCGAGATGTGGAAATTCACGCCGGAGGACCGGGAACCGCCCTTCAACAGAGACAACCTGTCCCTGCATCTGCTGCCCGGTTACCAGCACGGTGTGCCCGCCTGTGAACAGCTCCTCGGCATCGTACTGCCGGAGTTCTTCCCCGGAAACGCGGATTGAGCCCGCGGAACACACATTGCGACCGGCGCTTTTTCATGGTAATATAACAAAGGAATAAACACTTTTGTTTCTGAATTGCAACCGAAATGCAACTCTTTCTTTGGGTTCATTTTAGGTAGGCTCCCTATAGTAAGGTTGCAATTCCAACATAGGAGGAATCAAAATGGCAAAACAGAAACTCACTAAAGAACAGAAAAAAGGTAAGACGCTGGCGTCCATGAGCTTCACCGCCGGTCTTGCGGCATTCATCGCGGCCTACAGCGGCTCCGTCCTCAAAAAGAGCTTCCTGTCGAAGGCCTTTACATTCCTTGCAGGCGCCATGGTCTTCCTGACCGCGCTCTTCACCCAGGACAAGGGTGTCGAAGCGGACGCCACCGATGTCGACGAATAAACGACATTTTATAATCGAATCGAAACAACAAGAGCTGTGCACCGAACCGGTGCACAGCTCTTCTTTTTTTGATGATGCAGTTCAGTCGTCATCCCGGAACGACCGGATGGCGTCCGCCGTCTTCTGCAGGTCCTCGTCCGAGTGGACCGCCGAGACGAAGATGGCTTCGAACTGGCTCGGGGCCAGGTAGATGCCCTCCTTCAGCATATGTCGGAAGTAGCGGGCGAAGCGGTCGGTGTCGCAGGTCTGGGCGTCTTCATAGTTCTCGACGGGCCGGTCCGTAAAGAAGACCGACAGGAGAGAGCCGGCGCGGTTGACCTGCAGCGGGAGACCGGTGGCATTTGCGAGGTCCTTGTAAGCCTCTTCGAGGACCCGCGCTTTCTGCTCGAGTGCTCCGTAGAGTTCCGGGTGCTCCTTCAGGACGGTCAGCTGTGCAAGGCCCGCCGCGGTGGCAATCGGGTTGCCGGACAGTGTGCCCGCCTGGTAGACGGGACCGGTGGGGGCGATGAAGTCCATGAGCTCCGCACGTCCGCCGTAGGCGGCGAGGGGCATGCCTCCGCCGACGACCTTGCCGAGGGTGACGAGGTCCGGCGTAACACCGTAGTATTCTGACGCGCCGCCGAGGGCGAGCCGGAAGCCGGTGATGACCTCGTCGAAGATGAGCAGGGTACCGTGTGTCGTGCAGATGTTCCGCAGGAACGGGAGGAAGCCGTCCTTCGGCGGGACGACGCCCATGTTGGCGGCGACCGGTTCCACGATGATGGCGGCAATGTCGTCGTTCGCACGGAACAGAGCCTCGACTGACGCTTCCGAATTGTAGTCGGCGAGGAGCGTGTTCTCTGCATAGCCCTTCGGGACGCCGGCGCTGTCCGGCACGCTTTCCGTCAGGAGACCGCTGCCGGCTTTCACCAGCAGACCGTCGCTGTGACCGTGGTAGTTGCCCCGGAACTTGATGATCTTATCCTTCCCGGTGACGCCCCGGGCCAGCCGGATGGCGGACATACAGGCTTCCGTCCCGCTGGATACGAGACGCACCTTTTCGATGGCGGGGTGGCACTCGCAGATGAGTTTTGCGAGTTCGGTCTCCCGGGTCGTCGGTGCGCCGAAGGTCAGACCGTTCCCGACCGCGTCCCGGACGGCGGACAGGATGCGCGCGTCGCCGTGGCCGAGCAGGTTCGGCCCCCAGGACATGACGTAGTCGATGTACCCGTTGCCGTCGGTGTCATAGATCTTGCTGCCTTCGCCCCGGGCGATGAACAACGGGTCCATGCCGACGGCGCGAAAAGCGCGGACCGGCGAGTTGACCCCGCCGGGAATATACTGTTGAGCCTCCTCGAAGAGGGGGTTTTTCTTCTGTTCAGACATGTTCATCCTCCGTGGTCGCTCCGGGCTTACTCGCTGAGCCAGCGGGCGACGTCCAGCGCGTGGTATGTGATGATGCGGTCGGCCCCGGCCCGTTTCATGGACGTGAGGTTCTCGAGGACGATGCGCCTCCGCGGCGGCCTTCACCATGGAGTACTCGCCGGAGACATTGTAGGCGATGAACGGCACGTCGAACCGCTCTCTGGCTCGCGCGGCGATGTCGCCGTAGGCGAGGGCGGGCTTCACGATGATCATGTCGGCGCCTTCTTCGAGGTCCGCTTCGATCTCCCGCATGGCTTCCTTGCCGTTAGCGGGGTCCATCTGGTAGGACTTGCGGTCGCCGAACTGGGGCGCCGAACCGGCGGCGTCGCGGAAGGGGCCGTAGTAGGCGGAGGCGAACTTCGCGGCGTAGCTCAGGATAGGGACGAGCTCGAAGCCCGCCTCATCGAGCGCGCCGCGGATCGCCGCGACTCGGCCGTCCATCATGTCGCTGGGCGCGATGATGTCGGCGCCGGCGGTAGCCAGCGTGACCGCAGCCTTCGCGAGGAGCGGCAGGGTCTCGTCGTTCAGGATGTGGCCGTCGCAGATGAGCCCGCAGTGGCCGTGGCTCGTATATTCACAGAGGCAGACGTCCGCAATGACCAGCAGCTCCGGGTGAGCGGTTTTGATCTGGCGGATGGCTCTCTGGGTGATGCCGTTCTCGTTGTAGGCTTCACTGCCCACTTCGTCCTTGTGCTCCGGGATGCCGAAGAGCAGGACCGCGGGAATGCCGGCGTCCACCACCTTCGACACTTCCTCTTCGAGGCGGTCGAGGGAGAACTGGTAAATGCCGGGCATGGAGGGCACCGGATCCTTCTTGTCCGTTCCCTCCGCCACAAAGAGCGGATAAATGAGGTCTTCGACGCTCACCGTCGTTTCCCGCACGAAGGAACGCATCTGCTCGGTCGTGCGCAGTCTTCTGAATCGTTTCATGAGTTCTCTCCTGTCTGTCCTCTGCGGGTCTCTTCGAGCCGCCGGACTTCTTCTAAAATGCCGTCGATGGTGGCGGTGGGGGCGATGTACCCCTTCGTATCATACGTTGCCAGCGCCGCGGCGGTGGGGTTCCCGATGCAGACGGGCACCGCGCCGTTCAACCGGCCGTTGTTTTCAAAGAATGCGTTCACTCCGCCGGCACTGGCAAACACCACATAGTCGGTGGAAAGGTCTGCCGTTCCGGGGCGGGTGACGGTCTCGTAAAGACCAATCTTCCGGAATCGTGTGTCCCGGTCTGCGGCATCGGACTTCTTCGCGCCGAGGAGCAGGGCCGTGCCCTCACCCGGCAGTTCCCGCTGCAGGGTCTCTCCGTCGAACCGGGAGGGAACGAAGTCCGCCACAAATCCCTTTTCTTTCAATGTATCTGCGGTGGCGGCACCGACACAGGCGAATCTCAGCCGGGCCAGTTTCCGTACATCGCCCACGCGCTCAAAAAAGATGTGGATGGCATTGGCGCTGAGGAAGCAGAGCCACTCGATGTCCTGAAATGCCTCCTGCCCTTTTGGCAGGAAGGGTGCCAGACTGTTTTCGACCGGCCGGATGTCGACGAGGGGGAAGGGGACCGCGGAAGGGCACTTCGCGAGGAACTTCCGGCAGAAGTTCTCCGTGCCGATGACACTGAAGGAAGGTGCTGTTGCCGGCGTCTGTTCCAGGTGGAACGATGCCACATCGCCCACGACCAGGATGGCCGGGGTCTTCGCGTCTTTCGCGACAGTGTCGATGGTCCCGAGGGTGCCGTCATAGCGGATCGCGTCCTTCGCAAAGCCTTTCGACAGAACACTGGCCGGCGTCTCGGGCGGTTTGCCGTTATCGATGAGGTTCCCGCAGATCTGCGAGAGGTTGCGAAGCCCCATCAGGAACACGAGGGTCCCTTCCAGTTTGGCAAGGGCCTCGTAGTTTTCTTCTTTTGCGGTCGGGTCCGCGGCGGTGTGACCGGTGACGACGGTGAAGGAACGTGCCTTGCCCCGGTGGGTGACCGGGATGCCGAAGTCCTCCGGGACCGCGATGGCCGAGGAGACGCCGGGCACCAGTTCGAAGGGGATGCCGGCCGCCTGCAGTGCGAGGGCTTCTTCGCCGCCCCGTCCGAAGACGAAGCTGTCGCCGCCTTTGAGCCTCGCGACCCGTTTTCCCTCGTTCGCTTTGGAGATGAGGAGCGCGGTGGTCTCTTCCTGGGGCACGCTGTGAGCGCCGCTGCGCTTTCCGACGAAGATCTTTTCGGCGGACTCCAGTGCAGGGTCACTCAGAAGGTCTTCGTCCAGCAGGTCATCATAGAGGATGACCTCGGCACGGCGCAACGCCTCCAGTCCCCGGACCGTGATGAGCCCGGGACCGGGGCCGGCACCGATGAATGTGACACTCATTCGCTCAGCTCCTCTCCGATCTCCGCGCAAATGCGGTCCAGGTCAAACCCGGCCCGGGAGGTCTTGCGGTCTCCGAGCAGGGCGGACAGGCGGTAGGCATATGAGGCGTCATCTGCTCCGGCGACCGGTTCCACGTCCGCGTGGACACCGAGGGGGACCGCACAGTCTGCCTGCAACATGCAGAAGAGGGTCCGCTCCGCGTCGAAGCGGGCTCGGGAGACCGGGTCGGAGATCTGCCGCAGGAGGGCGATGAGTTCCTCATCGTCCGAACGGCATTCCACTGCCAGGATCCCCTGACAGGGAGCGGGCAGGAACTCCTTGGGAGAAAACTCCCGCACGTCGAATTCCTGAGAAACGGTCTCGAAGGCGGAGACGCCGTTCTTGTCCTTCAGCCGCTCGAGGCCGGCCTTCGCGAGGACGATGGCATCGTACTCGCCGTCCCGCAGCTTGCGAAGACGGGTGTCGACGTTCCCGCGAATGTTTTCATAAGAGGCGTCCGGGTAGAACTTCCGGCATTCGAGGGCCCGGCGCGGGCTGCCGGTCCCGATCGTTTGGATGGTGGCTCCTTTGCGGGAGACCAGCACATCGCCCGGGGAAGCGGCTTTCGGCACTCCGGCAATGCAGAGGCCCTTCGCCAGTTCGTAGGGGAGGTCTTTCCCGCTGTGGACCGCGAGGTCCGCGGACCCGTCCAGCAGGCCGCGCTCCACTTCCCGGACGAACAGACCCTGTCCGCCGATGGCAACGAGGGGGCTCGTCCGATCTTTGTCTCCGCGGGTGGTCACTTCGAGGAGTTCGACCTCCTGCCCGAGGGCCTCGAGGGCAGACTGTACCAGTCCGGCCTGGGCCAGAGCGAGGCGGGAACCCCGGGTGGCAAGTTTCAGCGTACGCATGGTCGTCTCCTCAGTCCGTTTCCTTCAACAGTTCCGCGAGGCGTTCCCGCAACAGGCGGGCGCGCTCGGTGTGTTCCGGAACGGTCTCTTTCAATTGCAGTTTATAGGCGTAGAGGTCATCGATGAGGGTTTCGGTGTTGTCGGGCAGAGCCTCTTCCAGCGTCTTGCGGACATACTGCCCGAAGCCCGGGGTCTTGCCACCGGTCGTAATGCCGGCGACGAGGTCGCCCCGTTTGACGAGGCTCGGGAAGATGAACGTGCAGAGCTCCGCGTCGTCCACGATGTTGACAGGAATCTTGCACTCCCGACAGCGTTCGGAGATATGCCGGTTCAGGGGCCGGTCATCGGTGGCACCGATGACGTAGTTCGCCCGGTCCAGGTCGTCGTCCGCAAAGGGCCGTTTCAGGAGGACCGGCCACACGGCGCCGTCCGGGTCTGTGCCCAGAGCGACTTCGTGCTGCAAGCACCAGGCTTCGACTTTGGTCGCGTCTTCCGCGATGATGAGAATCTGCTTAGTAAAGGGGAGCAGTTTCTCGAGCTTCCCGGTGGCGACGCGACCTCCTCCGACGAGGAGGAACGTCCGATCGTCGACGGGTTCAAAGAAGGGGAACAGAGTCATGTGTCATCCTCCGTTTCATCCTGCGACAGGCGCAGGAGTACTCTCGTAAAACTCCGGAATTCGTCGGCCGAAGCCTCCTCCCGGAAGGTGTACAGAAGCCGCTTCCAGTCCTCGGTCAGGGCCGGGGCACCGGGCGGCGGGTCGTTCAGAAGGGGAAGGAGGTCGTGGAACGCGAGGTCTTTGAAGAGCGTCTCCAGTTCTTCTTCCAGAATGGTCTCGGCCTCGGACGCGGCATCCCGTTTCAATTCGTTGTTGTGCTCCGCCAGCGTCTGCAGGTCGTCGATCGTCAGGAGGGGGGACAGCGTCGGGTCGATGTCCCGGGGCACCGCCAGGTCCACATAGAGTCGCTGCTTTGGCTCGGCCCGGCCGGCATCCGCTTCCGCCACCGCTTCCTGCGTCACCGTGAAGTGCGGGCTTTTCGTGGCCGAGATGACGATGTCGGCATCTCGCAGGGCGATGTACCGCTCCCGGTACTCGACGGCGGCTGCCTTTTCCCGCAACCCGTGCTCCCGCACGGTGGCATTCAGGTCGAACCGGTCATAGGACCAGAGGTCTTTGAGGAGTTTTCCGCCGATGTCACCGCTGCCGCCGATCATGAGGACGTTCGCCCGGCGTCCGCCGAGCTCCTCCTGGAATCGAACACAGGCCGAGGCGGCGAGGGTGGCGACCGATACGCTGGTCTTCGACAGCAGGGTCTCGGTTTTCACCCGTTTGGCGGCGGTGATGGCGCCGCGGAAGATGGTGTTGAGTTCATACCCGGTCTTCCCGGCGGCATGCGCCTCTTCATAGGCGTTCTTCAACTGCCCGAGGATCTCGTCTTCCCCGAGGACCATGGAGTCGAGCCCGGTGGCCACCCGGTAGAGGTGGCGGATCGCGAGGTCGCCCTCGTAGAGGAAGAGCTTCGACTTGTAGTCCCGGAACCACTGTTCGGCGAACGCATATACATCGCCCACGCCATAGACTTCGACCCGGTTACAGGTGGAAAGGAACACGCCTTCCTCGAGACTGTCGAGGAGTTCCGGCCCGTGGGGGAACGTTTCCCGCAACGACACGTCGGTGTTGTGGAAGTTCAGGGATACACAGAACATGGGGCGCCTCCTTCTCTAAAAATAGTTAACAGTAAAATCTTATTATGAGGGTAAAGAAAAGTCAATTATGCGGGCAACATGCCCGATTCGTCCATTGCACGGACAACTGCTTTTCAGTAAAATGAGAGGTAGAAAGAATGTGTGGCAGATCGCCAAAACAAGAGAA
>ONJD01000010.1 GCA_900317985.1 uncultured Eubacteriales bacterium
TCTCTTGATCCACCCGCTCCTCGAGCGGGTTTTGTATTAGTTGTTATTCACATAGAAACACGAAGCCAAATCTTCTTAAATCAATGTAGTATTAGCAAAGATTTCTTTGTCAGTAGGCGCATGCAAGTGATACTGCTTCAAATCTTTTCCACTCATATGATGAGAGCCGGAAGATTTCAGTTCATTTGCAGCGTCAGTGAGAAAGGTATCCCCTTCGTAATATGGAAGATAAACAAAGAAAGAATCCGACACTTTTGTTCCAGCCACTGAATTGTTCAAATGAAGGATGTTGATGACATAGTAATAATTCGCTTCATCTTCATATGTTTCGGTGGCTACAAAATCAAATGAAGTGATTCCGGGATATTTGGATTCGAAGAATTCATTCACATCCATTACGGTATTATGTTCCTTCGAAACAACAAACTCTCTGGACCATGCAACTACAAATTCTTCTTCTGCATCATAATAAATCGTATCAAACTGTACTTCAGGAGACGTCCTATCACACAAGACAGTAGATGAGACGCTCTCTACTTCATAATCGCTGGTAGACTTCGAATATGGCAGAGGGAAAAAGTAGACTGCACCTGCTAAAGCAAGAACCATAAGAACAATCACTATCACATACAAGACCTTATACGTCGTGATACTCGTTCTCAAATCGCGATGACGAACGATCACTGCTCCGCCCGGCACAAAATGCCAGTCTCTTTTTGGAAACTCCGATACAACATCGCCAACCAGAGGAAGGTAAACTTCAGAATAAGAACGGATATAACTCAAAGTGTAATGACGAGGTTTCACTTTGTCGTCATAAAAATCCTGGTTCGATAGTTTGATTTCAACATATTCATCAAAGCAGTGATAGCTATAGTAGACTTCTTTTGTGAGATCTACAGAACACATTTCCCGATGAAAAAAGTCATAGGACGTGATTCTCGTTGGTTCAATTTTAAAGGTAGGGGTCCGAAAGAATTCGCGAATGAGTCCAAATAAAACTACAACAAAACCTATCCAATAATAAAGATTAGATAAAAAGCCCCCTAATATGCTTCCGGTATCAGACCAACAAATAGAAAAATACCCAAATAACAACGATAGATAAAAAGCTATTGCAAAGATGAAATCCATTCGATAAACATACTCAGCAAAATGAGTATGCTTTTTCTTTTTTTCCAAACTCACGGTAACACCTCTACGGCAGTTGCAATTCATAAAAAGTTCATAATTCAATTATGGCACATTGTTCCATAAAAGTAAAGTTGTACGTTACTGTATTTAGAGCAATAACATTGAGCAAATTCGCCTGTTTGCATATATATATATATATATATATAAGGCTCTGCATTGCTGCAGAGCCCATCGTTTCCAAATGTTGGTGATTTATTCCGTCGTCTGCTGGTTGACGACTTTGCCCTTCTCGACGGTGTAGGAGTTGCCGTTGCCGTCTTCCAGAGTCCCGGAGAAGTTGAAGTTCACGTAACCGTTCTCGATGTACCAGAGGCCGTATTCGTTCTCGGCGATGCCGGTGAAGTCGGTGTTGACAACGCCTTTTTTGACGAGGGCCCATTTGCCTGGTTCGGTCTCGATGACTTCGCCATACTTGGAGTCGCTTGCTCCAATGAGTTCGTCGATGTTGGAGGCGTCATACTGTGCCTCCTCCCCGGACGTGATCTCGTCCCAGTTCCAGCCACCGGCGGTTTCTTCTGCCGTGAAGGCAAAGACGATGAGGCCGATGACGAGGCCTGCCAACAGCAGGATGCCGAGGGCACCCATCAGGATGGCAAAGCCGACGGTCTTGGTGAACGGTTTCTTGTAGGGTGCGCCGCACTTCGGGCAGGACTGCGCGTCGTTTGGGAACACCGCGTGGCAGTGTTTGCAGACCGCTTCCCCGGTGGTGCCGATGCCGGCGCCGCTGGAGACCGCTTCAATCTTGTTGATCTGGTCCTGAAGGACGACCGCGCCGAGGAAGTCGAGACCAAAGATGGCGAGGAGCAGCGTGACGATCGAATTGTCGTTGAACACTTCGACCGGCTCCCCGATGTGGTTCAGCTTCTTCGAGGTTTTGTAAAACCAGTAGAGCTCATAGTACGGAATGAACATGACGAGCAGCAGCTGTACTACAGGACTGCTGTGCGGTTCGCTCCGGTCGCGATTCGCGTACTCGGTCGTCTTATACACCCAATACAGGAAATAGATGCCGAGCGTGAACACCATCAGCAACACCATGCTGACGAGGTTTCTCATGCTCTCCGGTTTCTTCCAGTTTCCGCTCTGGTAAGCGGGCGTTTCATAATGATTGGTATAAGTTGCCTGGGTCATCTGCTCTTCTCCCTTTTTGGTCTTTGCTATTGTTAATTATTACACATTCGCTAATGCAAAGTAAAGAGTCAGGTTACGTCACATACAAAAAAGTACGGTTTCTCTTCCCAAATGTTAAAAGCAGGCTCTGCGTTTTTGCAAAGCCTGCTTATCTTTTATAAATATCTTTCGTTTGACAAGTGCAACCAAAAGTTACTACTGTCAGACCTTCTGGCCGTTCAGAGAGGCAAAGGCCTTCTTGTTGTTCTTGTAAAGCGTCTTGAACACTTCGAAGTTCCGGTCGTGGACCGCTTTGTTCGCGGGGTTCGGAACGTAGGTCTTGTTGGCTGGGATGAAATCTTTGACCTTGTCGATCGATTCGATGACTCCGAGACCGACGCCCATGATGGCGGCGGCACCGACCGCGCCAACGTTCTGCGGCGAACGGACGGTCTCGACCTTCCGGCCGGTGACGTCCGCGAGGATCTGACAGGTGACCGGCGACAGCGCGCCTCCGCCGACGAAGCGGATGGTGTCCGAGGTCTTGACGTTCTTGGCCTGCTGTTCCAGCATCCAGCGCTGGTGGTAGCAGACACCTTCTACGACAGAACGGATGAGTTCCCGCTTGCCCGTCTCGAGTTTGATGTTAAAGAACATGCCGGAGGCATTCGGGTCCTCGAAGGGACAGCGGTTGCCGTGGAGCCAGGGCGTGAAGATGACGCCGTTGGAGCCGGCGGGCACCGTACGCATGATCTCGGTCAGGTAGTCATAGAGGCTCGTATAGGCGGCTTCGAAGCCCTCTTTCTTCTCTGTAACATCGTGTTTATCGAGGTAGATGTCCACTTCGTCGAGGGCGAGGTGATCCTTGACCCATTCGACGCACTTGGCGGCGGTCTCCATTTCGGCGAAGTAGTTGTAACGGCCTTCCTGCGCGCCGACGATGGAGGCGATCATGGCAAAGACATCGACCTTCTGCTTCTCCAGGACCGTGCCGACCCAGCCGGAGGTGCCGGAATAGACATGGGTGTCGCCGGGCATGACAGCACCGGCTCCCACCGGGATGAGGGACGCGTCTCCGCCGCCGCCGAAGACAGCGATGCCGGGTACGAGTCCGAGATCTTCGGCCGCTTTCGGGGTCAGGGGGCCGATCTCGTCGGTGGACTTATAGATGTCGGGCAGGTGCGGTTTGTAGATGCCCATCATGTCGCAGAGCTTGTCGCTCCAGCCCTCATGGCCCTTGCGGGTGTCATAGAGAAGCGTGGCGAACGCGGAGTCTTCGGTCATGACGCATTTGCCGGTGCAGCGGCAGATGAGGTACTCCTTGACGTCGAGCCATTTGTAAATCTTGTCATAGACCTCCGGCTCATTGTTCTTGACCCAGAGGTATTTGAAGATGGGGTCCTTGACCGAGGAGGACACCGCATGGGTGTAGTAGAAATACGGCAGGAACTTGAACAGGTTGGCGCCTGCGACCTGCGGTCCGTAGGCAATGGCCTCTTTCAGTTCCTTCTTGCCCCGCTGGTCCATGTAGGACATGGCAGGACGGAGCGCATTGCCCTCTTTGTCGACGAGAACGACGCCCTGCATCTGGCTGCAGAAGGAGATGCCGTCGATCTGCTCCGGTTTGACGGAGCTCTCCGCGAAGATCTTCTTCGTGGTGACGCACATCGCCTCCCACCATTCATCGACGTTCTGCTCGACGCCGCCGTTTTCGAGGACGGTGAGGCCGTAGCCCATGGAGGCGGACTCCAGGAGCGTGATGATCTGGTCGATGCGGAACAGACAGGTCTTTACGCCGGTGGTGCCGATGTCATAGGATACTACGTATTTTTCCATACAGATTTCTCCTTATTTCAATCTCATTATCCGAGTTTCTTCACGTCGTCATGGGAGAAGGTGAACGCGGACTCCAGGAATTTCAGAAGTTCCGTAACGACCTTCTCATCGTTGTCAAAGATGTCGTCGCCGCAGTAGACCTTGAAGCGCTCCCGATAGTAGTCGCAGGTGTAAGAAAACTGCAGGGTCATCAGAAGGGAGTCGAAGAAGAACGCGAACATGCGCTCGTCCATGTCGCTGCGGATGTCCCCCTCCTCTTTCGCCCGTTTCAGGAAACCGGCATAGGCCTCATAGGAAATGCCTTCGATCCTGTCGGCATAGTACCGGACCTGTTTCTCGTCGGACATCTTCGTGATCTCGTTGTAGAGCTTCACATAGCGGGACTCCCTGCCGGACGTCTGCTGGATGGCGCGGATGAGTTTTTCCGCGCGGACGAGGATCTTGTCGTCGGACTGCAGGACCGCTTCGATGACCGCGTGCAGTTCGCTGATCGCCTCTTCGAGGCACAGGATGAACAGGTCCTCTTTCGTCTCAAAATATTTATACATGAGGCCGATCGAGATGCCGGCCTTTTTGGCGATGACATTGATGTTCGCGTTTTCGAACCCGAGCCTTGAGAACTCGTCGATGCCGGTCTGCAACACCTTGTTGCGGCGATCCGGTTCGGCCCGTTCGAACGCGGGTTTACAGTGTTTGCTCTCCATAAAAACCTCCAGATTTCGCAAAGGGGTGAGCAATTGCTCATCGTCATTATAATACATCGCCCAAAAACTTTGCAAGGTGTTGGCAGTTTCTGTGGAAAAAGTGCATAAAAATTTGGTTTTTGGCCCGTTTGGTCTTCCCTTCCCTTTTCATCTCTGATATACTATAGGTGTTAAAGCGTGAGCGACCGCTCACCCCACATTTTATCCAACTGGAGGAATGAAACTATGGATACCAGATTCGCCATCTCTCAGTACCCCGACGCAAAAGCGCTGAACGATGAACTCAACGCGCTCATCAAGAAACCCATTTACTCCATCGCCCCCGAAGCTCTCAAGAAGTACGAGGACGAGTACTATGGCCAGAAGTGCCAGAAGTCCCGTGAAATGATCGAAGAGGCCAAATCGGTCATCCCCGGCGGCGTCCAGCACAACCTCGCCTTCAACTATCCGCATCCGCTGGTCTTCACCAAAGCGGAAGGCGCGAAGCTCTATGACATCGACGGCAACGAGTACTACGACCTGCTCCAGGCCGGCGGCCCGACCATCCTCGGTTCCAACGACCCCGTCGTCCGCGAAGCCGTCATCGACCTTCTGAACACCTGCGGCCCCTCCACCGGCCTCTTCCACGAGTACGAGTACAAACTCGGCAAGAAGATCGCCGACAGCGTCCCGTCCGTCGACATGTTCCGTATGCTCGGCTCGGGCACCGAGGCCTGCATGTGCGCTGTCCGTGTGGCCCGTCTTGCCACCGGCAAAAAGAACATCCTGAAGATGGGCGGCGCCTACCACGGCTGGTCCGATCAGCTGGCATGGGGCATGCGTGTCCCCGGCACCCGGAACCTCCAGTCCCGCGGCGTCCCGGCCTTCGTCTTCAAACATACCCAGGAATTCTTCCCCGGCGACCTTGAGGACCTCGAGAAGAAACTCTGGCTCAACAAGTTCAACGGCGGCACCGCTGCGGTCTACATCGAGCCCATCGGCCCCGAGTCCGCCACCCGTCCCGTCTCCAAAGAGTTCGTCAAAGGCGTCGAGACCCTCTGCCGCAAGTACGGCGCGCTCCTCGTCTGTGACGAAGTCGTCTCCGGCTTCCGCATCGGCATGGCCGGTGCCCAGGGCTACTACGGCATCGACCCCGACCTCACCATCTTCGGTAAGATCATCGCCGGCGGTTACCCGGGCGCAGGCGGCGTTGCCGGCCACAGAGACGTCATGAAACACCTCGGCGCGGGCCTCGACTCTTCGGGCAAGAAGATCAAGAAGGCCATGTGCGGCGGCACCATGGCAGCCACCCCCATCTCCTCCCTCGCCGGCTACACCGCCATCTGCGAGATCGAGAAGAGAAACGCCTGCCAGGTCGCCGGTCAGAGAGCTGACCAGCTCGTCAAGGGCATCAATGAGTCCATCGCCAAATACAACCTTCCCTTCGTCTGCTACAACATCGGCTCCGTCTGCCACCTGCACACGGTCGCGACCATGCAGTACGCCATCGACTGGGGCAAACTGTGGCAGGTCCCGAAGATCCTCGAAGAGACCGGTCTTCGTCAGAAGGAAATGGAACACATGGGCGCCGCTTACATGGCAGAAGGCATCGTCACCCTCGCCGGCTCCCGTCTGTACACCTCCGCTGCCTACACTCCGGAAATGATCGACGACGTCATCGGACGCTTCGACAAGGTCCTGTCCCAGTGCAAACAGCTGGACATCGTGAAATAAGAAAGGCATAAGGTGATCTTATGGCCATCGAAAAACGCACCGCTCAGGAACTGGTCGTCAAGGCCGGACTCGAGCTCATGGAGAGCGGCCTCATCGCCCGCACCTGGGGCAATGTTTCTGCCCGCATCTCCGACAACGTGTTCGTCATCACCCCCAGCGGCATCCCGTACGAGAAGCTGACGCCGGACGACATCGTCGAGGTCACCATCGATGAACTCGAGTACGATGAGAACGGCCTCAAGCCCTCCTCTGAGAAGGGCGTCCACGCCGCCGCTTACAAGCATCATCCGGAAGTGGACTTCGTCATCCACACGCATCAGATCGCCGCTTCCGCGGTGAGCGTGGAAGAGAAAGACATTGCGGTCCCTGACGCCTATCAGGCTGTCCTCGGCCCGGTCATTCCCAACGCGGAATACGGTATGCCCTCCACCGGCAAACTGAAAGACGCGGTGGACGCCGCCATCGCGGCCAACCCCGCGAGCAAGGCCATCCTCATGCGCCACCACGGCACTGTCTGCCTCGGCAGTGACTATGACGACGCGTTCAAAGTCGTCAACACGCTGGAGGACTTCTGCAAAGAGCGCGTGGCAGCGGCCGTCAAAGCCGCCTGTCCCCCGTCCGACTGCTGTTCCTGCAGCACCATGGAAGACCTGGCCTGCGCTTACACCGCCACCCAGGTCCCCGCGGAGAACCGTGATATCGCGCTTGTCGACCTCGGCAGTTCCCTGCGGGAAGGCGACACCTTCACCCTCTTTATGGACGGCGGCGAGCGCTACGAATGCTCCGTCGAGACCGGCAAAGCCGTTCCCGGCGCTCCGATCGCTCCCCGTGTCTCCGAGCTCCATTCCGAGATCTATAAGAACACGGACGATATCATCATCCGCAATTACCAGACTCCGGAAGCCATCGCTCTTTCGAAGAAGGGCGAGCCCCAGAAGGCCTACCTCGACGACTTCTGCCAGATTGCCGGCACCACCGTCGCGAACATCAACTGGGACCCCACCTCCTACCGGACCGATGCTGTGGAAGCCGGCAAAGCCGCTTCCGGCCGGAACGCCATCCTGGTCAAAGGCCAGGGCGCCCTCTGCACCGGCGCCAATCCCTATGACACGGAAGCGGTCAAGCTGGTCCTCGAGAAGGAAGCCATCTCGGCGATGTACGGTCAGATCATCGGCGGCGCCAACACGCTCGGCACCATCGACCGCATCCTGCAGCGCCTCGTCTACAAGATGAAATATTCCAAGCAGGCAGATAAAAAGTAATTCTTCCAATTGGATACAAAAGAAGGACCCCGACGACCATTCGGTCGCGGGGTCCTTCGCTTTGTTCTTACGTGTGCCGGAGCTTACTTTTCATCCTCATAAAGGATACCGTTCTCGAACATCTCGAGGACTTTCATGGAGGCCGCGTAGCAGTCGCCGATGCCCTGATGGCTCAGGTTGTCATAGGTATCTCTTCTGGTGTGGTAGTAGTTCTCCAGTTTGTGGTTCAGACCGGTGACGCCGCCGGAGCGGAAGCCGCCCTGCGTGAAGGCTGCCGTATCGGTCGCGCCGCCCAGAGGCGGGACCCAGCCCTTGCGGCAGGCGATATCGAGTTCCTCACAGGCCTTCATGAAGATGTCGTTGGCCTGTTTGTCGGTCTTGACGGTACCGTTGAGGTCTCTGTAGTTCGCCATGAGCCACTTCGGGTCGTGGATGGTGTCATACGAATAGATGATGGTGGGAACGTCCTGGAACTCGCCCTTGTGAGCTTCTGCCCAGGCTTTGGAACCGCGAAGACCGGCTTCTTCGGAACCGCAGATGATGACGCCGACTTCCGTGTGCTCGAGCTCGATGCCTTCATCGTGGAGGGCCTTCAGGACGGCGATGCCCATCTCGCAACCGGTGAGGTTGTCGTTGGCACCGTCGACGATGTGGCGCTCATTCCACAGGAAGTAGAGGCCGATGAGGAACGGAACGAACGCAAGGCCGTAAACGCCCATCTTGGTCAGCAGGACGGTGGCGGGGCCGCCGAAGATGCTGCCGTTCTTGATCATGGAGGCGATTGAGATGCCAAGCGTATAGAACAGACCGCCAAAGCCGAGGACTGCGTGGGCTTCGAAAGCCACACCGCCGAAGTGATAGTTGACGGGCCATTCCCAGACCGCGTCACAATGGCCGTTGTAGAAGATGCGCTGTTTGACTTCGCCCTTCGGTTTCTTGATGGCCATCATGTTATGCCCTGTTGCCTTTTTGAAGAACCGGTCCATGAACTTCTTGTACATACCGAATTGCAACAGGGCGATGAGCGCTCCCAGACTGCACAGGATGGCACCGATGATCGGCGCGAACCAGTAAGTGCCCAGAGAGATGAGGACGAAGGTGACGGCAAAGTAGAGCCAGCCGAAGAAGCTGTTCGGATGCTCCTCGAACTCCTCGACGACGACCTCTTCACAGCCGTACTCCTCACAGAGCTCTGCGTAATATTCACAGGCCTGGAGTTCGCCCTTGGAACCGGGCGATCTTTTTTCGAATGTCTGGATGATGTGGGTGATGTCCCCGATGATCCAGTCAGCCATCTGATCTTTTTTCTCGATCAGCTTTTTGAGAGTCATTTCAGATCAACACTCCTTTTCATTTTCACTTTCAGCCGGGACGTTCGTCCCGGCTAACCTTACCCTCTTATTGTACCCTTTCCGCTTATCCGCTTTCAAGGAGCGACGGCTCACCCTGACGCCAAAAAACTTAAGACAATTTTAAGCATATTGCACAAATGGCAACTTGTCCCGACTTCCCTACCTTTTAACATGAGGCAAGGGGAGTTTTTTCGGAACCTTTTTGCGCAGGGGGGGAGCGGCGCGATGCTTTACGAGCGCGCGGGGGTTCGGGTTGGCAAGCAAAAAGGGACGGAAAAACGGAACCGATTGGAAGTCGGGACAAAAAGAAACTCCTGCGAATGCAGGAGTTTGGAGATGACGTCAGTCTGTTTTCTTTCTGGCGATGAGCTGTTCGACCGGCACCTGCGACAGCACGATGGCGGCGAACATGACGACGCAGCCGAGGTACTCGCGTCCGGTCAGGTGCTCATGCAGCACGATGGCGCCGGAGAGGACGGCGAAGACGGACTCAAGGCTCATGAGGAGCGAGACGAGCGTCGGGTTCGCGCCCTTCTGGGAGATGATCTGCAGCGTATACGCCACGCCGCTCGAGAGGATGCCCGCATAGAGGATGGGCCCGATGACCGCGGTGAAGTCGGCGAGCGAAACGTCCGAGAAGAGCAGCATCAGGATGCCGGACTCGATCGCCACGACAGCGAACTGAACGCAGGAGAGCTCGATACCGTTGACCAGCAGCGAGTACCGGTCGATGGTCATGATCTGGAACGAGAACGCCAGCGCGCACAGGATGAGCAGGAAGTCTCCGCGGGTGATGGTGAACTCGCCGGGTTTGATGGACAGAAGGTACAGTCCGATGACGGCGATGAGCACGCTGATCCACACGCGGGCCGGCACCCGTTTTTTGAGGAAGATGCCGAGCACCGGGACCAGCACGACGTAGAGCGCCGTGATGAAGCCGCTCTTCCCCGCGCCGCTCAGCGCGATGCCCGCCTGCTGCAGGTTCGCCGCGACGGTCAGCATGGTGCCGCAGATGAGTCCGCTGACGAGGAGTGCCTTCCACCGGTCTTTTTTCTGTGCCGGCGTCAGTTCGACGTAAGTGCCTTTTTTCAGAGCGCTCTGTTTGCGCCAGGCGCGCACTCCCCAGGCGACGAAAAACAGGAAGATGGATGCCACGACGCTTCTCGCCATGTTGAACGAGAACGCGTCCAGGGTCTTAGAGCCCTGTACCTGCGACACGAATGCGGTGCCCCAGATGAATGCCGCGACGATCGGCAATACCGTATGGCGGAAAAAGTTCATGACCGGCGCGGCCCCCTTCCTTCATTAGTTATCCTTTCGTATTATAACGAGAGAACAGAGCCCGTTCAAGCATTTTTTGCCATTCAGAGCTCTGTATGATTTCTTGTGCGGCGCATGCCGTCGAGGATGACGGACCGCGCGTGCAACGCGTCTTCTTTTGTGGCGGTCGGTGTATCGCCCAACGGGTACTCGAGACCCAGTTCCGCATACTTGGGACGGGCCATGTCGTGGTACCGGAGCACGTCGAGCGCTTTGATGTTCCGAAACGGTCCGAGGAATTCGCCGAGTTGGAAAAGCCACCCGTCGTCCAGTGTGAGGCCGGGCACGACCACGTGGCGGATCCACACCGGGGTCCCCCGCTCTTCGAGGTACGAGAGGAACGCGAGGATGTTCGTGTTCGGCTGCCCGGTGAGCTTCCGGTGCTCCTCGTTGTCGATGTGCTTGATGTCCAGCATAACGAGGTCCGTGACGTCCATCAGCCGGTCGAATTCCGCGAGGCGATGTACGTCTTCGGGGTCGAACGTGACGCCGGACGTGTCGAGGCACGTGTCGATGCCTCTCTCCTTCGCCGCCGCGAACAGTTCGGTCACAAAGGCGATCTGCGTCAGAGGCTCCCCACCGGTACAGGTGATGCCGCCGCCCTGCAGCAGCGTCGCGACGCCGTCGTATTCCGCGAGGATGTCCTCCACGGTCCGCTCCGTGCCCCGGGACCTCTCCCAGGTGTCCGGGTTGTGACAGTAGAGGCAGCGCATGGGACAGCCCGCCAGAAAAACCACGAACCGGGTCCCCGGACCGTCAACGGTGCCGAAGGACTCGGTCGAATGGATATAACCGGTCATGTCGATCACAGACCGGCGTGGAACGTACGGGAGATGACGTCGTCCTGCTGTTCTTTCGTCAGCTTCGTGAAGTTGACGGCGTAGCCGGACACGCGGATGGTCAGCTGCGGGTATTTCTCCGGGTGCGCCTGCGCGTCGATCAGCGTATCGCGGTTCAGGACATTGACGTTGAGGTGGTGGCCGCCCTTTTCGGCATAACCGTCAAGGAGTCCGACGAGGTTTTCGACCTGAGACTGAGTTGCCATGAGATTTCTCCTTTTCTTATTCGAAGGCGATGTTGTCTTCGCAGCAGCCCGGGTCGAGTTCCAGCTCGAGGTCCAGGTCGCCCATGAAGACTTCGTCTTTTCCGAGGGCATTCGGGATGATCGTAAAGGTGTTCGAGATGCCGTCCTGCGCGTACTCGAAAGGAAGCTTCGAGACCGAGGACAGCGACGCTGCAGCGCCGTGGGTGTCTCTGCCGGACATCGGGTTGGCGCCCGGCGCCAGCGGGATCCCCATCTTCCGGCCGTCCGGCGTGTTGCCGGTCTTCTTGCCGTAGACCACGTTCGACGTGATGGTCAGGATGGACATGGTCGGGATGCTCTCGCGGTACGTGTGGTGCTTCCGGATGGCGTACATGAACTGCTGGACCACTTCGACGGCCAGGCTGTCGACGCGTTCGTCATTGTTGCCGTACTTCGGGAAGTCCCCTTCCACTTCGTAGTCGACGATGACTCCGTTCTCGTCACGGACCGTTCGGACCTTCGCGTACTTGATCGCCGACAGGGAATCCGCGACCACGGAGAGGCCGGCGATACCGGTGGCGAAATAACGCTTGACGTGTTCGTCGTGGAGCGCCATCTGCAGGCTCTCATAGTTGTATTTGTCGTGGGAGTAATGGATGACGTTCAGGGTATTGACATAGAGCTCCGCCAGCCAGTTCATCATGGCGAGGAACTTCTCCCAGACGTCGTCGAAGTCGAGGTAGTCGCCCTCGACCGCGCGGAACTTCGGACCGACCTGGGTGCCGAGGCGCTCGTCCACGCCGCCGTTGATGGCGTAGAGCAGGCACTTGGCGAGGTTGGCGCGGGCGCCGAAGAATTGCATCTCCTTGCCGACCCGCATGGAGGAGACACAGCAGGCGATCGCGTAGTCGTCGCCGTGGGTGACCCGCATGAGGTCGTCGTTCTCATACTGGATGGAAGACGTGTCGATGGAGATCTTCGCGCAGTAGTTCTTGAAGCCCTGCGGCAGGCGGGTCGACCAGAGGACCGTCATATTCGGTTCCGGAGCGGTGCCGAGGTTTTCGAGGGTGTGGAGATACCGGAACGAGTTCTTCGTGACCAGCGGACGGCTGTCGATGCCGACGCCGGCAAGGGACTCCGTGACCCAGGTCGGGTCTCCGGCAAAGATATCGTTGTAAGCGGGTGTTCTCGCGAACTTCACCATCCGCAGTTTCATGATGAACTGGTCGATGAGTTCCTGGGCTTCCTCTTCGGTGAGGATGACTTTTTTCAGGTCCCGTTCGAAATAGATGTCGAGGAAGGTGGACGTCCGGCCGAGGGACATGGCAGCGCCGTTCTGCTGTTTGACGGCCGCCAGGTAGCCGAAGTACAGCCACTGCACCGCTTCTTTCGCGGTGGTCGCAGGGCCGGAGATGTCGAGGCCGTAAATGGCGCCCAGTTCTTTCAGTTCCTGCAGGGCGCGGATCTGCTCGGTCAGCTCTTCCCGGTGGCGCATGTTTTCCGAGGTCATCCGGGTCGGGGCCAGCCGGAACTCTTTTTCCTTTTCGGCGATGAGGTTGTCGACACCGTACAGCGGGATCCGGCGGTAGTCGCCGATGATGCGTCCGCGGCTGTAGGCATCCGGAAGACCCGTGATGATGCCGGCGTGGCGGGCCGCTTTCATGTCCGGTGTATAGATGGCGAACACACCCTGGTTGTGGGTCTTTCTCCACTTCGAGAAGATGTCGACCACGTTCCGGTCCACTTCATATCCGTTGGTCTCACAGGCCTGCACCGCCATGCGGATGCCGCCGAAGACCTGCAGAGAACGCTTGAGCGGTTTGTCGGTCTGCAGGCCGACGATCTGCTCGAGCTCTTTGTCGATATACCCCGCCTTGTGAGACGTGATGGTGGAGACGATATCGGTGTCCATATCGAGGACCCCGCCCTTCTCCCTCTCCTGCTGAAAGAGATCGAGGACCTCTCCCCACAGTTTTGTCGTGCGGTCGGTGGGACCGGCGAGGAAACTCTCATCGCCTTCGTACAGCGTGTAGTTGAGCAGGATGAAGTCCCTCACATTGATGTGTTTCTGCCAGGTGCCGGCTTTGAAGCCGTCCCAGCCCCCATTGTTGACAACGAAATCCATAACCTTACCTTCGCTTCTGTCAATATTCCAAAGACACAATATATCCGGTGTCTTTCTCGTCACTCCCACTAGATATAGTTATCCATGGAATGCTATTATACTCAATTTTTAGTATATTGACAATTGTCTGAGATGGACTTTCCGCAAAAACGGCAAAATGGCTAAAACCCCTGCAGATTGCAGGGGTCCGGTTGTCGATTATTCTGTCGTGAAACGACAAAAAAGAGAGCAGCTCATTTCTGAACTGCTCTCCGATTACCTAGAACATTGGAATTTCCTCACAAACCTTGGTTTGCTTTGGTTTGTTTTGAACTTTCGTAATAATCTCAGAAATCAATTAAACTGTATTTCGGACTCACCTATTTTCCTTCGATACGTTTAAACTAATTGGTTTCCCCTTATTGTTTCCGATTATTATTTCTTTCTTGTACGTTCAAGGTTGTTTTTGATGTTGTAAACTCGTTTGAAAACCTTTTACAGTTGATCTGATTTCGTTTCATCCCTGTATCGTTTCAGTTACTACGTCTGTCTCCGACTGTCGTTTTTTTCTCTGAAATGTGCCTGGATCTCTTTGTCTCTGTCTTCTAATGACAATTGTCTTTTGCAGAAGACCTCTGTCTCGTTTGCAGCTCAGATTTTTTCATCGTTTTCAAAAGGTCTTCGAAACGTTTCACGGTTTCCTTCTTAGAAGACTTTCATAAGTTTACCATCGTTCTTATGAATACTGACCTTTTGTCTGACTGCCGATCTACACCAGGTTAGATGTTGACTTGTTTCTCTTCCAAGTTCATCTGCTCAACGTTGGTCTTTCTTTTCTCAAAAGACGTCGTCTTTTTGGTTTTGACATTTGAGACGGTTGCTTGGTCGATCCTTACTGCAGGAATGTTGTATTTTAAAATAGTCAGTTGATCTGTTGCAGTTGGTTTTCAGGAGCTTCTTCATTCTGATGGCGGTCCTTTTCGGATTGGCTCTGTCAGAATGGTGCTTCTTTCAAATTCCTTGTTGTTTTTGAAGAAGTGTTTGCCTGAATGTGTGGTCCAGGTTTTGTTTTGAGGAATTCGAAATCAGCGATATTTATTTGTAACCGATTTCGCTTCCCTCTCGAAAGCGACGTAAGAAGAAATTCATTCTCTGATTGTACCGGGTCTCTGTCGTTTCATGACCTTTGCTTTTTTGACTTGTTTTCCCGGTAATGATGATTCCAGAACGCTTTCGGAGTTCAGCGGTAAATTACCTCTTCACTGTACATTGGAATCAGTCCTTTCACTGTACCTTGCTGTTTCATTTTCCTACATGAAACGGTACGTTCATTTTTGAAGAATCGAGATTCGTGACACTGGTTTTATTTGGGTATCCTTTTCAGCTCGCTGTGAGCTGTTTTCTTGTCCCTTTTCGTGTGGATCTCTTTTCTTCAACTTCATATTAACAGTATAACGGCCAAATGTCAACGCGATTTTGACAGATTTTTATCTTATTTTTCAACTTTTCGGAAAACTTCTATGTAATTTGCACAAAGGTTGTCCGTTCAACCACATACAAAAAGACTCCCCTGCCCCGGATGACCGGAACAGAGGAGTTCGTTTATTTGGATATCGATCAGATGGAGATCTCGTGCGCCATACGGTAGATGTCGATGTCGATCTCTTTTTCCATCTGCAGCGCTTCCTCGATGTCGTAGTCGACGATGGTGTCGTTCTTGATGGCGACGACACGGCTCGAGCAGTCGTCCCGCAGCAGTCTCGTGGCGTAGTTGCCCATCCGGGACGCCAGGACACGGTCGTTGACCGTGGGCGAACCGCCGCGCTGGACGTGGCCGAGGATGGTGGCTCTCGATTCGACGCCGGTCTCCCGTTCGATCTGACGGGCCATCTCGGTGGCGTCGCCGCAGCCCTCCGCGAAGATGATGATGAAGTGCTGCTTGCCGGTGGAGATGGTCTTCTTCATACGCTCGACGACGTCGATGTCGAAGTCGTACTCGAATTCGGGGATGAGGATACTGGTCGCGCCGACGGCGATGCCGGAATAGAGGGCGATGTACCCCGCCTTTCTTCCCATGACCTCGATGACGGAGCAGCGGGAGTGGGACTCGGTCGTGTCACGGACCATGTCGACCATCTGCATGACGGTATTGACGGCGGTATCGAAGCCGATCGTGAGGTCGGTACAGGAGATGTCGTTGTCGATGGTGCCGGGGATGCCGACGCAGTTGATGCCTTTATGAGAGAGCGCCTGGGCGCCGCGGAAGGAACCGTCACCGCCGATGACGACGACGCCTTCGATACCGAGACGGCGGCACATGTCCGCTGCCTTCTCCTGGCCGCGGTCGGTCATGAATTCCATGCTTCGGGCGGTGCGAAGGACCGTACCGCCGCGCTGGACGATATTGGAAACGCTGCGCAGGTTCATCTCCGCGACGTCACCGGACATCAGGCCTTCATAGCCGTTGTAGATGCCGACCACACGCATATCGTTCTCGAGGCCGGTACGGACGACGGCACGGACTGCTGCATTCATGCCCGGGGCGTCGCCGCCGCTGGTGAGAACACCGATCGTTTTCATAGGAGTACCTCCATGGGAGTCAATCTGATTGTTTATACCTATATTTTATCGTTTGACAGAATGATGTCAACCGGAAACCGTTCCTCTTCCCCCGGTCAGCGGCGGAAGACGTTGCCGTCGCCAAGGATGCGAGTCAGTTCTCCGAGAAGACTGTCGCTGATGAAGATGGAGCCGAAGCGCTGCTGGCGCACATACCGCGCGGTGCTCTTGAAGTAGTAATACACCGACTCGGGGCCGCCGGCAAAGATCTCCATCAGGTTGTCCACTTCCGGGAGCCTCGGGTCGTCCTCGCTGTCAAAGCGCAGGAACAGACCGTTGACTTTATGCTGTTTCGGAGCAGCGGGAGCGTTTGCCGCCGGAGCCGGTGCGTTCGACGGGGCCGAAGCGCCGCTCGGGCACTCCTGCAGGACCATGGCGATGAGCCGCGGGCGGTCTTCATCCTCCACCTGGAGGCGGACGCGGCAGAGCAGGACGGCGCCGTCCCGCAGCAGCGGGCCGTACTCCGAATAGGTCTTCGGGAAGACCGTCATGGACATGCCGCCGGTCAGGTCCTCGGCGAGGACCGTGGCCATCGTCGTGTTGTTCCGGGTGAGCCGCATGCGGATCTCGGAGACCATGACGAGGACATTGACCAAATCGCCGTCTTTGTACTGCGACGTGCCGTCTTCGGTCGCCGCCAGCAGTTCGTAGAGCTTCACACAGCCGAGGTCGTCGGACAGAGACGCGTAGCGCTGCATCGGGTGACCGGACAGGTAGAGGCCGGTGGTCTCCTTTTCGAACGCCAAAAGGTCGAGGTGGTCGAACTCGGCGAGTTCCGGCACCGTGACGCCTTCCTCCTGCGCCGCGTCGGGTTCCATGACCTCGAAGAGGCCGATCTGCCCTTCCACGTTTTTCCGGCGGTCGCTGTCGAGGCCGGACAGCATCTCCGGCAGGACCGTGATCATCTGCCGGCGGTTCAGGTCGAGGCCGTCGAGGGCGCCGCACTTGATGAGGCTCTCCACCGCCTTGCGGTTGAAGTTCCGCCCGTGGATGCGCTTCAGGAACGAGTAGAAGCTCGTATACGGTCCGGAGCGCTCCCGCTCCGAGACGATGTCGGCGATGAAGTTCCGCCCGAGCCCCTTGACCGCCAGCAGTCCGAAGAGGACTTTGCCGTCCGAGATGGCGAACCGCGCTTCCGACGTGTTCACGTGGGGCGGCACCACTTCGATGCCGAGGCGTCGGCATTCGGCGATGTACTCCACGACCTTGTCGGTCCAGTCGAGCACGCTGGTGATCTGGCAGGCCAGGAACTCTGCCGGGTAATGACATTTGAGGTACGCGGTCTGGTACGCGAGAGTCGCATACGCCGCCGCGTGGGATTTATTGAAGGCATAGGACGCGAAGCTGATCATCTCGTCGAAGATCTTGTTGGCGGCGTCTTCCGCAATACCGTTCTTCCGGCACCCGGAGACGAAGTTCACCCGCTCCTCTTCCATGACCTTGTGTTTTTTCTTCGACATGGCCCGCCGGACGATGTCCGCGTGGCCGTAGGTATACCCCGCCAGTTTCCGGCAGACCTGCATGACCTGCTCCTGGTAGACCATGCACCCGTAGGTGACATCGAGGATGTCCTTGAGTTCCGGCGTCACATAGGAGACCTGTGCCGGATCGTGCCGGTTGCGGATATAGGTGGGGATGGAATCCATGGGTCCCGGCCGGTACAGGGACGTGATGGCGATCAGGTCCTCGAGCTTTTCCGGCTGGAAGCGGATCATGACCGACTTGAGCCCGGACGACTCGAACTGGAAGACGCCTTCCGTCTCTCCTTTCCCGAGCATGGCAAAGGTGGCGGGGTCGTCCTCCGGGATCGTCTTCACGGAGAAGGACGGGTCCTTCCTCTGTATGAGTTCCTCACAATCCTTGATGACCGTCAGGGTCCGAAGGCCCAGGAAATCCATCTTGAGAAGGCCGAGCTCCTCGAGTTCGGTCATCGTGTACTGGGTGACCGTCGTCCCGTCTTTGACGGACAGCGGGACATACGCGTCGACCGGGTCTGCCGTGATGACGACACCGGCCGCGTGGGTCGACGTGTGACGGGGCATGCCCTGGATCTTCAGCGCGTTGTCGATAAGGACTTTGACCTCCGGGTCGTTCTCATAGAGGTCGGAGAGTTCCTTCGTGATCCTGACCGCCCGCTCCAGGTCGTGGCTCAGAGGCCAGGGGATGAGGCGATTCACGGAGTCCACTTTTCCGAACGGGATCTCCATGACCCGGCCGACATCCCGGACCGCCTGTTTGGCCGCGAGCGTCCCGAACGTGACGATCTGCGCCACGTGGTCCGCGCCGTACTTCCGGATGACATAGTCGATGACCTCTCCCCGTCTCTCGTAGCAGAAGTCGATGTCAAAGTCCGGCATCGAGACGCGCTCCGGGTTCAGGAAGCGCTCGAAGAGCAGGTCGTATTTCATGGGATCGACATCGGTGATCCCCACACAGTAGGCGGCAATGCTCCCGGCGCCGGAACCACGTCCGGGTCCGACCGGGATGTCCCGGCTCTTCGCGTAGGCGACAAAGTCGTGGACGATGAGGTAGTAGTCGGTGTAGCCCATCCGGTCGACGACCGAGAGCTCATAGTCGAGACGTTCCCGGTATTCCTTCGGAACGTCTTTCCCATAGCGCCGTACGAGTCCCTCTTCCGCCATGGCTCTCAGGTAATCGGCATGGGGGTCCTCTTCGGTCAGCCCGTAGGGGTTGTCCTTCGGGATCTCGAAATGGGGCAGCTTCGTGACGCCGAACTCCAGTTCGACGTTGCACCGCTCCGCGATGCGAGCCGTGTTCTCAAGAGCTTCCGGTACATCGCCAAAGAGCTCCCGCATCTGGTCTTCCGACTTCAGGTAGAACTCTTCGGAGCCGAGGTCCATGCCCGTGTCTTCCTTGTAGGTATGGTTCGTCTGGATGCAGAGGAGGATCTTCTGGGTCTTCGCGTCCTCCTGCCGCAGGTAATGCGTGTCGTTCGTGCACACGAGCGGGATACCGGTCTCGCGGGACAGGCGGATGAGCTGGGGGCGGATCTGCGCCTCCTCGGGCAGGCTGTGGTCCTGGACCTCCAGGAAGAAGTTCCCCTCGCCGAAGATGTCGCGGTATTCGAGGGCGCAGGCCTTCGCCTTTTCATAGTTGCCGTCCATGAGCGCGGACGGGACGTCACCGGCGAGACAGCCGGACAGAGCGATGAGCCCGCCCGAGTATTTCCGGAGGATCTCCCGGTCCATGCGCGGTTTGCGGTAAAAGCCTTCCGTGAAAGAAAGCGACACGAGTTTCATGAGGTTCGCGTAGCCCTCGTTGTTCTCGCAGAGGAGGACCAGGTGGTGCCGTTCGTTGGCGAGAGGCCCCGCCTTGTCGTGCCGACTCCCCGCGGCGATGTACGCCTCCACCCCGAGGATGGGTTTGACGCCGGCCTTCTGACAGGCTTTATAAAAGGCAACGGCGCCATACATGACGCCGTGATCGGTAAGTGCCAGACTGTCCTGGCCCAGCTCTTTGGCCCGGGCCACCAGTTCCGGTACGCGGCAGGCGCCGTCGAGAAGACTGTATTCACTGTGCACATGCAAATGCGTGAATGCCATGACGACACCTCCCTTTCTATGCTCAATGTTTGTTCTTTTCGATGAGTTTCAGGTCGTCCGCGACCTCCATGATCTTCTGCAGCCGGTGGTTGACCCCGGAGCGGCTGATGGGTTCCGACAGGTTCTCCCCCAGTTCCTTGAGGGAGTAGTCCGCGTTCTCGACGCGGAGTTTCGCCAGTTCCCGCAGTTCCGGCGGCAGGGACTCCAGGCCCCGCTTCTGTTCGATGTACTCGATCGCCTTGATTTGTCGGTACGCGGCATCGAAGGTCCGGCTGGAGTTCGCGTTCTCGAAATTCATGCGGCGGTTGACCCGGTTGCGCATGTCCTTGTACATTTTGGTGCCCATCAGCGCCAGTGAGGACTCGGTGGCCCCCATCAGGGTCAGGAGGTCTTCGACGCTCTCACTGTCCTTGAAGTAGATGACGTGGGCGCCGTTGCGCTGGACATACTTCGGACCCAGGCCCGCCTCGGTCAGAAGGTCGCAGAGGTCCATGCAGAGGCTCTTCGTCGGGAGGACGAATTCCATGTGGTAGTCCTTTTCCGGGTCTGTGATGGTACCGGCCGTCAGGAACGCGCCCCGGAACAGGGCGGAGCGGCAGCCGTCATCCTGGAGGATGCCGGTGTTGAGGCGGCGATTCACCTCGTTCCCGCTGTAACCGAATTCGGAGAGGATGGCCTGGCGGTCGACGGGGTCTTCGACGATGACCCGGTATTTCCCGCCGGCGGTCTTCTCCCGCTTCGGCTTGTGGCCGGTCATCTCACGGACGGCGGCGGCATAGCGGTCGGCGATGCTTTTGTGCTCTGTCTTGAGCCCCATCTCTTTCGCGCTGAACGAGCGGCAGAACAGGAAGAGCGCGTATGTCTCGGTCTGCATGCAGCAGGGCTTCATCTGCCCCGACTCGCGTTCCGCGGCAGAATAGGCTACCAGTTCACTTTTCACATCGTGGGAAAAGGACAAGGGACGCCCCTCCTTTGCTTACTTCTTCTGGATATCGCGATGGATGGTATTGCAGTGGACCCTGCGTTCCCGCAGGTGTTTCGACATGGCCTCGGCAAAGGTGACCGAGCGGTGTTTGCCGCCGGTGCAGCCGAACGCGATGACGAGTTCGCTCTTCCCCTCTTCCCGGTACAGCGGAAGAGAGAAGTCGATGAGGTCCGTGAGCCGCTGCAGGAACTCACGGGACTGCTCCGAGTCCATGACATAGGAGCTGACCGGTTCGTCGAGGCCGGTCTTCGTCTTGAGCTCCGGCACATAGAACGGGTTCGGCAGGCAGCGGACATCGAACACGAGGTCGGCGTCCTGCGGCAGGCCGTATTTGAAGCCGAACGACATGCACTGGATCCGCATGGCCTTCTCCCCGCTTCCGAGGAAGATGCCGGCGATGCGGTCTTTCAGCTGTTTCGACGACAGGTATGTCGTGTCGATCGAGTAGTCCGCCCGCTGTTTGAAGGGGGCGATCATCTCCCGTTCGGCGGCGATGGCTTCGCTGATGGACTGGTTGAATTCATTGGCGAGCGGATGCCGGCGGCGGGTCTCCTTGAACCGGTTGACGAGGACCGAGTCCTCGCAGTCGATGAACAGGAGCTGGAAGGGCACTTCCATGTCCCCCAGTTCGTCGAGGGCTCCGGCGAACTCTTTGATGCCGGTCCCGGCTCTGGCGTCGACGACCACCGCGAACTTTGACTCCGGCGGGCTCTTCAGGACGATGTGTCCGAAGGCGGGCAGGAGCGTCGGCGGCATGTTGTCGATGCAGACGAAGTCGATGTCTTCGAGCATCTCGACCGCTATGGTTTTTCCGGCTCCGGAGAGTCCGGTCAGGATCAGGAATTCCATGGAGCGTCTCCCAGGATGCGGACCTCCGGTTCGAGCGTGACACCGTGTTCTCTCTGTACGGTCTCACGGATGAACGCCATGAGGTCGAGCACATCTTTCGCTGTCGCGTTGTCTTTGTTGATGACGAAGCCCGCGTGTTTTTCCGACACCTGGGCGCCGCCGATCTGCTTTCCTTTGAGGCCGGACTGCTCGATGAGCGCTCCGGCATAGTAGCCCTCCGGCCGCTTGAACGTGCTGCCGGCGCTGCCGTATTCGAGGGGCTGTTTGTTTCTCCGGCGCTCCATGATGTTCTCCATCTTCATGTTGATGGCATCCGGATTCGCCTTCTCGAGCTGGACGACGACCGAAGTGACGATGAGGTCGCTGTCCATGTAATTGCTGTGACGGTAAGAGAAGCCCGCCTGTCTCGGCGACCACGAGCCGCGGTTGCCGTCGTAGTCGATATGGTTGACGACGACCACACTGTCTCCGATCTCCCCGCCGTAGGCTCCGGCGTTCATGTAGACGGCGCCGCCGACCGAACCGGGGATGCCGTAGGCGAACTCCAGTCCGGAGAGGGAGTATTCGAGGGCGAACCGGCACAGGTTGATGACGGTGGCGCCGGCCTGGGCCTTGATCATGTCGTTCCCGGCATAGGAGATCTCACTGAAGTCGTCCCCCATGTGGAACACGACGCCTTTCAGGCCTTCGTCCGGCACGAGGAGGTTGCTGCCCTTGCCGATGACCAGCGGCTTCACGCCGTCTTGTTTTGCGGCCTTCAGGAGGGCCTCCAGCGCGTCGACGCTGTTGGGTTCGACGAGCAGTTCCACCGGACCGCCGACGCGGAACGTGGTGTACAGGCTCATGGGTGCGTTTTTCTCGGTCTTGCATCCGTACTGCTGCGCAGCACTGAGGATGGAATCAAACATAGTAAACGGTTCTCTCTTTCGTTTCGGATGGTTTATTTGACGTTCGACAGAAGGGCCGCGCCGATGATGCCGGCGTCGTTGCCGAGGGTGGCGGCGCAGATCTTCGTCTGTTTCTTCGAATGTTTCGTGTAGCGCAGTTCTTCTACTTTGCGGACCAGGGGCTCGATCAGGAAGTCTCCCTCTTTCGAGATGCCTCCGCCGATGCAGAGGACGTCCGGCTGGAAGATGTTGATGAGGTCGGCGACGCCGATGGCAAGATAGGTCGTGAACTTGTCAAAGACCATGAGCGCCCGTTCGTCTCCCTCATGGGCGGCCGTAAAGAGGACGAGGCCGTTGACGTTGGCCGGGTCTCCGTCGGCGAGTTCCCACAGTCTGCTGGTCTTCTCGCGGTCCTGCTCCATGGCTTCACGGGTCTGACGGACCAGAGCCGTCGCGGAGGCGTACTGCTCGAAGCAGCCGCTGCGGCCGCAGGGGCACGGAATGCCGTCCATCTCGACGGACATGTGGCCGATCTCCCCCGCCGCGCCGTTGACGCCGGTCAAAAGCTTTCCGCCAAGGATGATGCCGCCGCCGACGCCGGTGCCGAGGGTGACGGCCACGAAGTTCGGGACTCCGCCGCCGCAGCCGGCGACCTGTTCGCCGAGAGCCGCGCAGTTGGCGTCGTTCTCGATGAAGGTGGGTTTGCCGAGCCGTTCTTCGACGAGTTCCCGCAGCGGGGTGTCGTTGAAACCGAGGTTCGCGGAGAACTCCACGACGCCGTCTTCATTGACCGCTCCGGGAGTGCCGACTCCGACCGACGCGACATCGTCGAGGGTCATCCTCGCTTCGCCGAGCGCCAGAAGGCAGGCCTCTCTCATCGAGTCCGCGATCTCTTCGGCGGGACGGGGAGCGTTCGTTTTGACGCTGGCGGTCCCGATGATCTCATTCTGTTCATTGACGACACCGACGGCGATGTTCGTGCCGCCGAGATCGATACCAAGTCTTACCATTGTCTTTACCTCCCCGGGATCAGCTGTAATGCCAGGTGTCGACTTCCGACACATCGATGTTCGCCGCGTCCTCCTGCATGCCGAGGCCTTCGAGGAGTTCTTTGGCGGAGTTGTGTCCCATCTTCTTGAGACGGTAGTTGATGGCCGCCACCTCGATGATGATGGCGAGGTTCCGGCCGGGGTTGACCGGGATCGTATACATGGGGACCGGCAGGCCGAGGATCTCCATCGTCTCATCGGCGATGCCCATGCGTTCGTAAGCCTTTGTGTCGTCCCAGGGTTCCAGGTTGATGACGAGATCGATGCGTTCGGTCATCTTGACAGAACCCATACCGAAGACGCGTCGGGCATCGATGATGCCGATCCCGCGCAGTTCCATGAAGTGCCGGATGTTTTCCGGGGCGGAACCGACGAGGGTCTTCTGGGAGACTCTGCGGACTTCGACGGCGTCATCGGCCACGAGGCGGTTGCCCCGGCGGATGAGTTCGACGACGGTCTCGCTCTTGCCGACGCCGCTCTCGCCCATGATGAGGACACCTTCGCCGGAGACCTCGACGAGCACGCCGTGTACGGTCTCCCGTTCCGCGAGTTCCACGTTCAGGTACGAGACGAGGGACGACATGATGAAGGACGTGTCCTGTTCGCTTTTCAGAAGCGGGACTTCATATTTCTCCGCGAACGGCACGAATTCCTGTGCCAGTTCATCGGCAAAGTCGACGGAAAAGATGATGGCCGCCGGCTGTTCCCGCATGAGGCGGTCGATGCTCTCGGAACGGGTCCCGGAGCCAAGTTCCCGCAGATACAGGTATTCCGAGTTGCCGAGGAGCTCGATGCGCTCCGGCATGAAGTTGTTGTCATACCGCGCGAGGATGAGGCCGGGGCGATTCACCTCCATCGAATAGATGAGGATGTCTTCCGGGTCTTTCGGCAGGAAGACGGGGGTCAGCTGCTCCGAACGGATGATCTTGCTGAGCGGTACGGAATATTTGCCTTTCATGGGGTCCTCCCTGTGATGTGATCAGTCCAGCATCAACGCTGTCAGGATGCTGGAATAGAGATGTGTGGGGTCTTCGAGATAGTTGTTCCGGAGAAGTTCCGCCTGGTCCCGGCTCACGACATACATGTTGAGTTCCATGAGTTTCGTGTCTCCGGTGTTGAGGGAGAAACAGACGTTGAACCCGTCGCCGGAGGGCGTGATCTCCACGGCGTTCTCTCTCGCGTGGCGGTCAAGGCGCAGGAACCGGCGGACCGTGTCGAGTGCCCGCGAGCGGACCGACAGCGGCAGGTCCTCTTCGACATAGGCGACCGCGTCGCTGCCGTTCCGCGTGATGGACAGGGCGTCCTGTCCGTCGAGCGAGACGACGTCGAGGTTGCCGTCTTCCTTCAGTTCACTGATGGCGTCCATCGCCTCAAAGTAATTGGCGAGTTCCTGGTCGGTGATGACATCGGAGATGATGCGCACCGGCACGGGGCGCTCCTGCTGTTCGAGGAGATAGAGGATGAGGAGCTTGATGTCCGTTTTGGAACGGAGGCCGCCGGGAGCCACGCCTTCAGCAAAGGCGTCGAACACCGGTTCTCTGGCGCCGCGCTCCTCGGCAGAGAGTTCTTCGGGCCGTTTGACCGCGTCTCTCGGGTCGCGCTTAGACATCGTAGTAGTCCTCCTTCTCGTTGGTGACACCGCTGATATCCTGACGGCTCATGAAGAGGTAGCCGTTGTTGACGAGGATGTCGAGGTCGCCGAGGACGGCGCCGATGCCTCTCGCCACGCAGTTGACCGGATCGTCGGCGATGCGGGTGTGGATGTGGGTGGCCTCTTCGATGACTTTGTCGAGGCCGAGGAGCTGGGCAGTGCCACCCGTCAGGATGATGCCCTCCTCCATGATATCGCCGGCGAGTTCCGGCGGAGTGCGCTCGAGGACTCCGGTGACGGAGTCGACGATGGCTCTCACGTTTTCCCGGATGCAGTAGTAGATCTCGTCCGAATTGATCTCGAACTCGACCGGCATCCCGGAGATATAGTCTTTGCCCTTGGCGACCATGGCGACCTGCTCTCTGCGGCGGTACGCGGCGCCGAGGATCTTTTTCAGCTCTTCCGCGGTCTGGTCCCCGATGAGGACGTTCCGCTCGCGGCGGCAGTACTTCTCGATGGATTCGTTCAGCGTGTTCCCCGCCACCTTGATGGAGGAGGCGACGGCCATGGAGCCCATCGTGATGACGGCGACGTCTGTGGTGCCGCCGCCGAGGTCGACGATCATGACGCCGTTCGGCTGCATGGTATCGACGCCGGCGCCGATGGCGGCCGCCAGAGGCTCTTCCATGAGGCAGGCTTTGCCGGCACCGCTCGCCGTAATGACGTCCAGGATGGTCCGGCGTTCGAGGTTCGTGACCGTCCCGGGCATGCTGACGATGATATTCGGTTTGAAGATCTCGTTCTTGCAGATGATCCGGATGAAATACCGGAGCATCTGTTCCGTGACCGAGAAGTCCGAGACGACACCGTCCCGCATGGGCCGGATGACTTCCACGGACCGGGACTCCTTGCCCACCATGTCATATGCCTTCCGTCCGACCGCGATGATCTTGCCGGTCGTTTTCCGGTAGGCCACCACCGAGGGCTCCGACATGATGATGCCCTTTCCCTCGAGGTACACGATGACCGATGTGGTCCCGAGATCGATGCCTATATTTCTGCCAAGCATGAATGCTCTCCCTTTATATTCTAAAAGTAGGTTAATACTAAAAGTTTAAACGTTTTTGCTCTTCTTGTATAGTGTTTCCCGCAATTTTTTCCGAAAACCGGGTGACGGCGACCGCTGCCACACAGACTCTGGACGCTCCTGCGAGCCGGAGGATGGCGGCACACTCGCCCACCGTGGCGCCGGTCGTGACGATGTCGTCGAGGAGCAGGACGCTCTTTCCCTCGAGCGGGCGGTTCGGCCCGACCGAAACGGCGTCGCGGATGTTCTTCCTCCGCCCTTCGGCCCCCAGCAGATGCTGCATGGAGCCGCCGCGCTCCCGCTTTTTGAGGAGTCCGTAGTCGACGAGGGTGTCCCGCAGCGGCTCCGGCGGGTCCTTCATCAGGAATTCCGCCAGGGTGCGCGCCTGGTTGAACCCCCGCGACGCATAGCGGGTACGGGACATGGGCACGACGGTCAGAAAGTCGAAGGACTCCCCGAAATACCGGGCGTCGATCGCCTCCCGCAATTCAAAAGCGAGGTATCGGGCCACGTCCTCATGTTTCCCGAACTTCAGGCGGAGCAGGGCGTCGCGGATGGCGCCCTCATAGAAAAACGGAGCGACGATGCGGTCATACGCCCGCTCGTTCTTCGCGCAGCGGCAGCTCCGCAGAGACACGCCGCAGCAGGGACAATGGGGCGATGGATTGACGCGGATCTTCGGCGCGCAGCCGTCGCAGACGGTCTGCCCGTCCGGGAGTTCTCCCCCGCAGCACGGGCAGGTCTTCGGAAACAGGAGATCAGACCAGTCCATCGCCCGCCTCCAGGAATGTCCGGAGCGCCGAGTAACGGCGGATCTTCCGGTCGTTGTTGACCATTTCTTCGATGGTGGCCTGCCGGCCGATGGTGATCATCTTGGACCGGGCTCTGGTGACGGCCGTATAGAACAGGTTCCGGTAGCAGAGCATGGGCGGCACGTCGATCACCGGCAGGATGACCGCTTCGAATTCGGAGCCCTGGCTCTTGTGGACTGTGACGGCATAAGCCAGTTCCAGTTCCTTGAGGTTCAGGACCGGGTAGACCGCTCTGCGGCCGTCGAAGTCCACCTCCACGACCCCTTTCTGTTTGTCGACCGACGTCAGGATGCCGACGTCGCCGTTGAAAATGCCGCTGCCCTCTTCCGAGTCCCGGCTCCAGTTGATGTTATAGTCGTTTTTGATCTGCATGACCTTGTCCCCTTCCCGGAAGACGCGCGCCTGCAGTTTGATCTCGTTTTTGCCCTTCGCCGGAGGGTTCACGGCCTCCTGGAGGACCCGGTTCAGGTTCACGGTGCCGACGTCTCCCTTCCGGGAGGGGCACAGGACCTGGATGTCCCGGACCGCGTCGTAGCCGTAGGCCTTCGGCAGCCGATTTTTATAGAGGTCGACGATGTCCCGCACGGTCCGGGCCGCACTGGTCCGCTCCATGTGGAAAAAGTCGTTGTCCTTCACGTCGAGGATCGGCTGTTCGCCGCCGACCACCCGGTGGGCGTTCGTGACGATGAGGCTCTCCATCGCCTGCCGGAACACCTCGTCCAGTTTGACGACGGGTAGCAGGTTCGAGTCGATGAGGTCGTGGAGCACGTTCCCGGCGCCGACCGGCGGCAGCTGGTCGGAGTCGCCGACCATGATGAGCCGGCAGCCCATGGGCAGCGCGTCCATGAGGGCGGAGAACAGCACGATGTCCACCATGGACAGCTCGTCCACGATGACGGCGTCCGCCTCGATGGGGTTGCGGGCGTGGCGGGCGAAGCGCATCTGCTCGTTGCCGGTGCGTTCCGCCTCCAGAAGACGGTGGATGGTCTTCGCCTCTTTCCCGGTGATCTCCGACATGCGCTGGGCGGCGCGGCCGGTGGGCGCGGTCAGCACGACATGGAGCCCGTCTGCCTCCAGCAGCTGCAGGATGGCGTTGACGGTCGTCGTCTTGCCGGTGCCGGGGCCGCCGGTGAGGATGAGGATGCCCTTTTCGATGGCGGTGACGATGGCCTCCCGCTGTTTGCCTTCATAGCGGATGCCGGACTTCCGCTCGACCCGCTCGATGTCCCGGTCCAGAGTGGGCCGGCCTGCCGGCGGGAAGCGGACCATCATCCGGATCCGCTGTGCGCTGTCGTATTCCGCGTCGAAGATATGCGGCAGGAAGACGAACTCTCTGCCGTCGAGTTTCGCGACCCGGAGGAGGCGCTCCTCACAGAGGTCGTCGATGGCGATGTCGATGGTGTCGTGGTTGGTCCCGAGCAGGTCCGCCGCCGGCCGGAGGAGTTTCTCCCGCGGCAGGCAGGTGTGGCCGTTGTTCAGGTTGTGGTTGCAGACGTGGAGGATGCCCGCCCGGATGCGGAACCCGGGGTCCGGTTTTTCATGGAGCGTGTCGGCGAGCGCGTCGACCCGTTCGAAGGACATGCCGATGTCCGACAGACAGAGGATGTACGGGTTTTTCAGGATCATCCGGGTCACGTCGTCGCCGAACACCCGGTAGGCGTTGATGGCTTCCGACGGCGACAGGCCGAGGGTCTCGAGGGACATCATGATCTCCCGGACCGCGTACTGTTCCTTGAACTGCTGACAGATCTGCTCCGCCTTTTTCGGCGATATACCGCGGATCTTCGCCAGCTTTTCCGGATGGTTCCCGAGGACGTCGAAGGTCTCTTCCCCGAACGCCTCGATGATCTTCACGGCAGTGGAGGGCCCGATACCTTTGACGGAACCGCTCGCGAGGTACTTCAGCATCTGCGCGACGGTCCCTGGCATGCGGCGTTCACACAGCTCCGCACGGAACTGGCGGCCGAACGTCGAGTGGGCGTCCCAGTGGCCCGACAGGCGCAGTTCTTCGCCCGCCGAGATCTCCGGCAGGACGCCGACGACAGTGATGAGCTCGCCGTCTTCCGTGGAAATGTCCAGCACGGTAAAACCGGTATCCTCTCTTCGGAATACCAGTTCTTCCGCAACGCCTTCCAGGACTTCCAGTTGCTCGTCGATCACGTTAAGACTCCTTCTGATCCGTTTTCGGGCCTTTATCGGTTCCGTTTTTCCGTCCGTTTTTGCTTGCCATCCCATACCACGCGAGTGCTTGGAAAGCGGGGCACTCTTTCCCCCTGCGCAAAAACGTTCCGAAAAAACTCCCCTCGCCTCATGTTAAAAGGTAGGGCCCGAAAACATCATCTAACCATATCTAGAATCATTTTAGCTTTTATAATAAAAAAGGGCAAGCGCTCGCTTGCCCTCTTTTGTGTGACCTGGTGTATAAGCCGAGTTCTGTCTTCTAAAGCGACCATCTATCTAGGCCGGTCATTGCTGACCGGCTCAAGCCACCCTTCTGTGTCAGCGGCCGAGCAGGCCTCACAAGTCGGTGTTGCTCCGGATAGGGTTTACATAGCCATGATGTCTCCACCATGCTGGTGAGCTCTTACCTCGCCGTTCCATCCTTGGCGCGGCGCGAAGCGCCGGTAGCCGGTTTATTTCTGTTGCACTTTCCCTGGGGTCACCCCCGGCGGCCGTTAGCCGTTATCCTGCTCTGCGGGGCTCGGACTTTCCTCTCGTGCCGGAAGGCACCAGCGGCCGCTCGACCAGGTCACGCGGGTATTGTAAAGAAAACTCAAAGAAAAGTCAAACAAACGAAAAATACGGTTGATAATAAAGGGCAAACCATGTAAAATCATGGAAACATGAAAGGAGGCGATCTCATGCCGGACGTCTATTTCAACAAAAGTCCGAAAAAGCGCCGCCCGGATGATGACTACGAAGACATCACCAGCTTTTCCAGCAAACGGGCAAAGCAGCAGTCCGACGCCGAATTCCGC
>ONJD01000005.1 GCA_900317985.1 uncultured Eubacteriales bacterium
TTCGCTTCCTTCAGGACTTTGCCGATACCGGACAGCGTGCCGCCGGTGCCGACACCGGAGCAGAACGCGTCGATCTTCTGACCGTCCATGTCGTCGAGGATCTCGAGGGCGGTGTGCTGCAGATGCGCTTCGATGTTGTTGTAGTTCTCGAACTGGTTCGGGATGAAGACGTTCGGGTCCTCTTTCGCCATGTCGAGAGCCATCTCGATGCACTTCTCGATGCATTCTCCGATATTGTTGCGGTCGTGCACGAGACGCACCTCAGCGCCGTACTGGCGGACCAGCATACGGCGTTCCTTGCTGACCGAGTCCGGCATGATGATAATGACCTTATAGCCCTTCACGGCGCCCACAAGGGACAATCCGATGCCCTGGTTGCCGCTGGTGGGTTCCACGATGACGGTGTCGGGGCCGATGATGCCCTCTTTCTCCGCCGCTTCGATCATCTGGAACGCGGTGCGGGTCTTGATGGAACCGCCGACATTGAGGCCCTCGAACTTGACGAGGACTTCGGCGTCTTCCGGGCCGGTGAGGCGGTTCAAACGGATGAGAGGCGTGTTCCCCAGCGCATCCAGTACGGTATTGCAGATCATAGAGTATTTGCTCCTTCATGAAAAAGCCCGCGCGAAAACGCGCGGGCTTCTAAATACAGTCTGTTAAGACTTATTCGTTGATCGCGATAACAACGCCCGAACCAACAGTACGGCCGCCTTCACGGATAGCGAAACGAAGACCTTCTTCGATAGCGATCGGGGTGATCAGCTCAACGTCCATTTCGACGTTGTCGCCAGGCATGCACATCTCAGTGCCGGCCGGAAGGGTGATGACACCGGTAACGTCGGTGGTTCTGAAATAGAACTGCGGTCTGTAGTTGTTGAAGAACGGAGTATGACGGCCGCCTTCATCCTTGGTCAGGACGTAGACCTGGCCACGGAACTTGGTGTGGGGGTTGATGGTGCCGGGTTTGCAAAGGACCTGGCCTCTTTCGATCTCGTCACGGGCAACGCCACGAAGGAGAGCACCGATGTTGTCGCCGGCCTCGGCATAGTCGAGGGTCTTGCGGAACATTTCGATACCGGTGCAGACGGTCTTGGACTTCTCGTCTTTCAGACCAACGATCTCGACTTCTTCGCCGGTCTTGAGCTGACCTCTTTCCACTCTACCGGTGGCAACAGTACCACGGCCGGAGATGGTGAAGACGTCTTCGACAGGCATCAGGAAGGGAAGGTCGGACTTACGGTCGGGAGTCGGGATGTAGGTATCGATGGCGTCGAGGAGCTCCCAGATGGGTTTCAGGACCTCAGCGTCAGGATCGCTGCCGGTGTACTCGAGAGCCTGGAGAGCGGAGCCGGCGATGACGGGGATCTCGTCACCGGGGAACTCGTACTCATCGAGGGTCTCACGGACTTCCATCTCGACGAGCTCAAGAAGCTCGGGGTCGTCGACCTGGTCGACTTTGTTCAGGAAGACGATGATGTAAGGAACGCCGACCTGACGGGCAAGGAGAAGATGCTCCTTGGTCTGAGCCATGGGGCCGTCGGTAGCAGCGATGACCAGAACGGAACCGTCCATCTGGGCAGCGCCGGTGATCATGTTTTTGATGTAGTCGGCATGGCCGGGGCAGTCAACGTGAGCATAGTGACGGCCCTTGATCTCTTCGCCGTTGAGGCCGGTTCTGTCTTCGGTCTCATACTCGACGTGAGCGGTGTTGATGGTGATACCACGCTCTCTCTCTTCGGGAGCCTTATCGATCTCGCCATAGTCTTCGAACTTGGCAAGGCCCTTCATAGCAAGAGTCTTGGTGATAGCAGCAGTAAGGGTGGTCTTACCATGGTCGACGTGGCCGATGGTACCAATGTTTACGTGCGGTTTGTTTCTGTTAAAATGTTCCTTTGCCATTGGAATGTTCCTCCTTCATTATGGTGAACTATTTTCTTTCAGAATTATTTCGATTGTATCAGATAGACTGATTCAATGCAAGTACTGTTTCAGGGTCAGTCCTTCTTGTTCCGGTCGGTGATGATGCCTTCCGCGATGGACTTCGGAACCTCGACATAATGGGACGGCTGCATGACATAGTTGGCACGGCCCTGGGTCTTGGAACGAAGGTCGGTGGAATAACCGAACATGGAAGCAAGCGGGATGAACGAGCTGATCTGGGTGGCGCCGTTGACGGGCTCCATACCCTTGATGAGACCACGGCGGGAGTTGATGTCGCCGATGACGTCGCCGACATAGTCGTCCGGAGTGGTGACGTCGACTTTCATCATGGGCTCCATCAGGACCGGAGAAGCCTTTCTCATGGCATCCTTGAAGGCCATGGATCCGCAGATCTTGAAGGCCATCTCGGAGGAGTCGACTTCGTGGTAAGAACCGTCGTAGAGGGTGACTTTGACGTCTTCGACGTTATAGCCGGCCAGGACACCGTTGAGCATGGCGCTCTTGATACCCTGTTCGGTCGGGGCGATGAATTCTTTCGGAATGGCACCGCCGACAACGGCGTTGACGAACTCGTAGCCCTTCTCGGGGTTCGGCTCGATCTTGATCTTGACTTCGGCGTACTGACCGGAACCACCGGTCTGACGCTTGAACTTGCATGCGACATCCGCCGGAGCGCTGATGGTCTCGCGGTAGGCAACCTGCGGCTGACCTACGTTCGCCTCGACCTTGAACTCACGGAGCAGACGGTCGACGATGATCTCCAGGTGGAGCTCACCCATACCGGCGATGATGGTCTGACCGGTCTCTTCGTCTGTGTAAGTGCGGAATGTCGGATCTTCTTCGGCCAGTTTGGCGAGGGCGATGCCCATCTTTTCCTGACCGGCCTTGGTCTTCGGCTCGACGGCAACACGAATAACGGGTTCCGGGAAGTCGAGGGACTCAAGGATGACCGGATGTTTCGGGTCACAAAGGGTGTCGCCGGTGGTGGTGTTCTTGACACCGACGCAGGCGGCGATATCACCGGAGTAAACGGTATCGATATCCTGTCTGTGGTTCGCGTGCATCTGCATGATACGGCCAAGACGCTCGTTCTTGTCCTTCACGGAGTTGTAAACGGTCTCGCCGGCATTGGCAGTACCCGAATAGACACGGAAGAAGCAGAGCTTACCGACATACGGGTCCGTCGCGATCTTGAACGCAAGAGCGGAGAACGGATCGTCGTCTTTCGGATGTCTCTCGATCTCTTCGCCGGTCGCAGGGTCTGTGCCCTTGATGGCGGGGATATCGGTAGCAGCGGGCATGTAGTCAACGATGGCGTCGAGGAGGGGCTGAACGCCCTTGTTGCGGTAGGAAGTACCGCAGACCATCGGGACCATGTCGTTGGCAAGTGTGCCCTTACGGATCGTAGCTTTGATCTCATCGATGGTCAGCTCTTCCCCGTTGAAGTACTTCTCCATGAGTTCGTCGTCATAGGAGGCGACGGTCTCGATGAGAGAATCGTGGTATTCCTGGGCCTTGTCCATGATGTCGGCGGGGATCTCTTCGTCCCGGACATCCTGACCCATGTCGTCGTAGTAGACTTCGGCGCGCATGGTGATCAGGTCGACGATGCCACGGAATTCCGACTCGGCGCCGATCGGGATCTGGATCGGGACCGGGTTGGCCTTCAGACGGTCTTTGACCATTTCGATGACGTTGTAGTAGTCGGCGCCCATGATGTCCATCTTGTTGACGTAGATCATGCGCGGGACCTGATATTTGTCAGCCTGACGCCAGACGGTCTCAGACTGGGGCTCGACGCCACCCTTGGCGGAGAGGACGGTCACGGAGCCGTCGAGGACTCGAAGAGAACGCTCGACTTCTGCGGTGAAGTCCACGTGGCCGGGAGTGTCGATGATGTTGATTCTGTGTTCTTTCCAGAAACAGGTGGTAGCAGCAGAAGTGATGGTGATACCACGTTCCTGCTCCTGAACCATCCAGTCCATGGTGGCGGCGCCGTCATGGACCTCACCGATCTTATGGTTGATACCGGTGTAGTACAGGATACGCTCGGTCGTCGTCGTTTTACCGGCGTCGATATGAGCCATGATACCGATGTTTCTGGTTTTTTCCAAAGATACCTGTCTCGGCATATAGTCCTCCCCTGCTTACCAGCGGAAATGAGCAAACGCCTTATTGGCTTCTGCCATTCTGTGGGTGTCTTCGCGTTTCTTGAAAGCAGAACCGGTTTCGTTCACGGCATCCATGATCTCGTTAGCGAGACGCTCTTTCATGGTTCTTTCACCGCGCTGACGGGCATACAGGGTGATCCAGCGGAGACCCAGGGTCTGTCTGCGTTCCGGACGGACTTCCATCGGAACCTGGTAGGTGGCACCGCCGACACGGCGAGCCTTAACCTCAAGGACAGGCATAACGTTTTCCATCGCCTTCTCGAACACTTCGAGAGGATCTTCACCTGTCTTTTCTTTGATGATGTCAAAAGCGCCGTAGACGATCTTCTGGGCGACACCTTTTTTACCATCGAGCATAACACTGTTGATGAGACGTGTTACGAGCTTTGAGTTGTAAAGCGGATCGGGCAAAACATCACGTTTTGCAATCTGGCCTCTTCTTGGCACTTCGCTTCCCTCCTTCATAGTAATGATATCATAGGTACTCGAGTGACAACGTTCTCGTGGCGCCAATGTGAGAGGCATATAAATAACAATATATATACACTCCACATTGTCACGCATGGTTCATGCGTGGCCTTGCAAGAAGTTTGTTCTCTTACTTTTTCTTCGGTCTCTTAGCGCCGTATTTCGAACGGGACTGCATACGGTCCGTAACACCCTGTGTATCGAGCGTACCGCGAATGATGTGGTAACGAACACCGGGAAGGTCCTTAACACGTCCGCCTCTGATGAGGACGACACTATGCTCCTGAAGATTGTGGCCGACACCCGGAATATAGGCGGAAACCTCGATCCCGTTGGTCAGACGGACTCTGGCGATCTTACGAAGCGCAGAGTTCGGCTTCTTCGGTGTGGCGGTCTTGACGGCAGTGCAGACACCGCGTTTCTGCGGAGACTGGACGTCGGTCATGACGTTCTTCTTAGAGTTGAGTCCTTTCAGAAGAGCCGGAGCCTTTGCTTTCTTTTCAGAAGTCTTACGACCCTGACGAACAAGCTGGTTAAAGGTTGGCAATCTGTTTCACCTCCATGCAAATAATGTAAAGTATAAATATATTGCTATAAGGAGAGCCTCCGGGAGATCGCCCGGAAGTTCCCCTGTATAGTTTTGTTTTCGCGTGCTGGAAACACTGCGACAATTCGGTATTGTAGCCGAATTATAAGGCTTTGTCAACACTGGATTTCGCCATGTTACTGCGGCGATTTACTCTTCCTCCGTCATGTCCTCGAATTCTTCGATGTCTTCGATGAACAGTTCGGAATCGATCGCGTTGAACAGGTCGTGCTTCTGTTCGACTTCGACGTCGGCATAGCACTTCATACCGGTGCCGCTCGGGAGCAGCTTACCGATGATGACGTTCTCCTTGAGGCCGAGCAGCGGATCGGTCTTGCCCTTGATGGCCGCGTCGGTGAGGACACGGGTCGTCTCCTGGAAGGAGGCGGCGGACAGGAAGGAGTCCGTGGCGAGAGAAGCCTTGGTGATACCGAGGAGCATCGGGTCCGCTTTGGCGTAAGCCGGTTCACGGCCGGTCTCGGCAGCTTCTTTCTCCAGTTTCTCGTTGACCGCATAGAAGTCGGACTTCTCGATGACGGAGCCCGCGATGAGATCGGTCTCACCGGCATCGGTGACGGTGACCTTCTTCATCATCTGGCGGACGATGACTTCGATGTGCTTGTCGTTGATGTCGACACCCTGCATCCGGTAGACGCGCTGGACTTCGCGGATGAGGTAATCGTGAACGGCATCGACGCCCATGATCTCGAGGAGGTCATGCGGGTTGACGGAACCTTCGGTCAGTGCCTCGCCCTTCTGGACGGTGGCACCGGCGACGATCTTCTGGCGCAGGCGCAGACCGTACGGGATGAGGTAGGACTTCTCCTTCCCCTCTTCCGCGTTGGTCACGATGACGTGCTTGCCCTTCTTGTCGTCGTCGATGGAAACGGTGCCGTCGAACTCGGACAGGATGGCGAGGGTCTTCGGCTTGCGGCCTTCGAACAGCTCTTCCACTCGGGGAAGACCCTGCGTGATATCGGAACCGGAAGCAACACCGCCGGTGTGGAACGTACGCATGGTCAGCTGGGTACCGGGTTCACCGATGGACTGAGCCGCGATGATACCGACCGCTTCACCGACCGTGACGGCGCCGCCGGTGGCAAGGTTCTTGCCGTAGCACTTGATGCAGACACCGTGGTGGGCGCGGCAGGTCAGGAGCGAACGGATGTCGATCTCCGCTCTGGAGCCCTCTTCCGCGTTGCCGGCTGCGATGTCTTCGGCGTGCGTCTCTTTGACGTACTTCGCAACGACTTCGGCGTCGTCTTCCGTCAGCATGTGGTCGCAGTCCATCAGGACTTCACCGGTCTTCCGGTCGACGAGGTCTTCGACCAGGTAACGGCCGACGAGACGTTCTTCCAGTTTCTCGATGACTTCGTTCCCGTCGGTGATGTCGTAAACGGGGATGCCGTGTTTGCAGCCGCAGTCCTCTTCGGAGACGATGACTTCCTGGGAAACGTCGACGAGACGTCTCGTCAGGTAACCGGAGTCAGCGGTACGGAGTGCGGTATCGGCAAGACCTTTACGGGCACCACGGGAGGAGATGAAGTATTCGATGATGTTCAGACCTTCACGGTAGTTCGCTCTGATCGGGATCTCGATGGTCTTACCGGAAGTGTTGGCGATAAGACCGCGCATGCCGGCGAGCTGACGCAACTGGGAGTCAGAACCACGGGCGCCGGAGTCGATCATCATGAAGATCGGGTTGTATTTACCGAGGTTGTCCTTCAGACCGTCGGACACCTGCTTCGTGCAGTTGTCCCACTCGCTGAGGATGAGACGGGAGCGCTCTTTGCTCGAGAGCATACCCATCTGATAATAGGATTCGATCTGGTCGACCTTGTCAGACGCGGCGCCGACATAATCCCATTTGCTCTCGGGGATCTTCGCGTCGGAGACGGCGACGGTGATACCGCTCAGCGTGGAGTATTTGTAACCCTGTGCCTTGATCTCGTCGAGCATGACGGATGTGGTATGCGTGCCGTGGATGCGCAGGCAGCGGTCGATGATCTTACCGAGGACTTTCTTGTTGACCAGGTCTTCGACTTCCAGACGGAACTCGTTGCCCGGGATGCTTCTGTCGATGAAGCCGAGGTCCTGCGGGATGGGGTTGTTGAAGATGACCTTGCCGAGCGTGGTCTCGATGATGCCGGACTTCTGCTCGCCGTCGATCTCCTTCGTCATACGGATCTTGATCTTCGAGTGCATCGTGATGGTCTTTTCTTCGAAGGCCATGGTGGCTTCGTTGACATCGCGGAAGACTCTCCCCTCACCCGGCTCGCCGTCCTTGTCGAGGGTCAGGTAATAGGAACCGAGGACCATGTCCTGGGTCGGGACCGTGACGGGACGTCCGTCGGAGGGTTTCAGAAGGTTGTTCGCAGCCAGCATCAGGAAACGGGCTTCCGCCTGAGCTTCCGCGGACAGCGGAACATGGACGGCCATCTGGTCGCCGTCGAAGTCGGCGTTGAACGCCGTACATGCGAGCGGGTGGAGCTTGATGGCGCGGCCGTCGACCAGGACCGGTTCGAAGGCCTGGATGCCGAGGCGGTGCAGCGTAGGCGCACGGTTCAGCATGACGGGGTGATCTTTGATGACGACTTCCAGGGCATCCCAGACTTCGTCTTTGGAGCGTTCGACCATCTTGCGGGCAGACTTGATGTTGCCGGCGATGTTGGTCTCGACGAGGCGTTTCATGACGAAGGGCTTGAACAGCTCGAGAGCCATTTCCTTCGGCAGACCGCACTGATACATCTTGAGTTCCGGACCGACGACGATGACGGAACGGCCGGAGTAGTCGACACGCTTACCGAGCAGGTTCTGACGGAAGCGGCCCTGCTTACCTTTCAGCATATCGGAAAGGGACTTGAGCGGGCGGTTGTTCGGTCCGGTGACCGGACGGCCGCGGCGGCCGTTGTCGATGAGGGCGTCGACGGCTTCCTGGAGCATACGCTTCTCGTTGCGGATGATGATGTCCGGCGCGTGGAGGTCCAGGAGACGTTTCAGACGGTTGTTACGGTTGATCACGCGGCGGTACAGGTCGTTGAGGTCGGACGTCGCGAAACGTCCGCCGTCGAGCTGGACCATGGGGCGCAGATCGGGCGGGATGACCGGGATGCAGTCGAGGATCATCCACTCCGGCTTGTTGCCGGAATTCCGGAAGGCGTTGACGACTTCCAGTCTCTTCAGAAGACGGGTCCGTCTCTGGCCGGTGGCCTTGACGAGTTCTTCCGTCAGTTCATCGGAAAGGGCGACGACGTCGATCTCCTGAAGGAGCTTCTTGATGGCTTCCGCGCCCATTCCGGCATCGAAGTCATCTTCGTACATCTCGCGCATTTCCTGATAGTTCTTTTCGGTCAGGAGCTGGTATTTCTCAAGCGGGGTGGAACCCGGGTCCGTGACGATGTAGAGGGCGAAATACAGGACCTTCTCCAGCGAACGCGGAGAGATGTCGAGCATCAGGCCGATCCGGGACGGAATGCCCTTGAAGTACCAGATGTGGGAGACCGGGGCGGCCAGTTCGATGTGGCCCATCCGCTCTCTTCTGACTTTCGCTTTGGTGACTTCGACACCGCAGCGTTCGCAGATCTTGCCTTTGTAGCGGATCCGCTTGTATTTACCGCAGGAGCACTCCCAGTCTTTGGTGGGCCCGAAGATCTTTTCGCAGAAAAGACCGTCGCGCTCCGGCTTCAGAGTCCGGTAGTTGATCGTTTCGGGTTTGGTGACTTCACCGTTCGACCATTTGCGGATGGTATCCGGCGAAGACAGGCCGATCCGAATGGAATCGAATACCAGATCGTCATTCATCGTTTTATTCTGAATGTCTGTCATTGGGCGACCTCTTTCCTTTTATTATTCGTCAAAGCTGAGGGAATCCAGATCTTCCGCGGTGGGTTCCTCGTCAGCGGTGAATTCGTCAAACTCGTCTTCGGTCTCCATGGGCTCGCCCTGTTCATCGAGGGTCATATAGCCGCTGGCGCCTTCGGCGTCGTTGACGGACTTCATATCGTCGTTTTCGGCAAGACGGAATCCGATGTCATCGCCATCGAAATTCTGTCTGAGGTCGATTTCGTTATCATCTTTGTCGAGGACGCGGACGTCGAGGCCGAGAGCCTGCAGTTCCTTGATGAGGACCTTGAAGGACTCCGGAACGCCGGACTTCGGTACGCTCTGGCCCTTGACGATCGCTTCGTAGGTCTTGACACGGCCGACGATGTCGTCGGACTTGACGGTCAGGATCTCCTGAAGGGTATAAGCCGCGCCGTAAGCCTCAAGGGCCCAGACTTCCATTTCACCGAAACGCTGGCCGCCGAACTGGGCTTTACCGCCGAGGGGCTGCTGCGTGACGAGGGAGTACGGACCGGTGGAACGGGCGTGGATCTTGTCGTCGACAAGGTGATGGAGCTTCAGGTAGTACATGACACCGACGGTGACGCGGTCGCCGAGCGGAAGGCCGGTACGGCCGTCCATGAGTTCGGTCTTACCGTCTCTGCCCTCCCAGGCTTCCTCGATGAGCGCGAGTTCCGCTTCGTCCTCCGTTTTGCTGCGGAGGAGATCCATGAGGTCGGAAAGAAGGAAGCCCTTCTCTTCGTTCTTGTCCTCATAGTCGAGGATGAGCTGTTTCGTCTGGTCATTGCCCTTCGCGAGGAGTTTGGACTCGACGAGGAAGTACTGGATGTCTTCTTCATGCGCGCCGTCGAAGACGGGGGTCATGATCTTCCAGCCCTTCGAACGGGCCGCCATACCGATGTTGACTTCGAGGACCTGACCGATGTTCATTCGGGAGGGAACGCCCAGCGGGTTCAGGACGATGTCGAGCGGAGTACCGTCCGGCAGGAACGGCATGTCTTCCTGCGGAAGGACGCGGGAGACGACACCTTTGTTACCGTGACGGCCGGCCATCTTGTCACCGACCTGGATCTTTCTCTTCTGGGCGATGTACACGCGGACGACTTTGTTGACGCCCGGGCTCAGCTCATCGGAGTTGGCTCTTGTGAAGACTTCGACATTGAGGACGATACCGTACTCACCGTGCGGGACACGGAGCGATGTATCGCGGACCTCTCTCGCCTTCTCGCCGAAGATGGCCTGCAGGAGGCGCTCTTCCGCGGTGCGCTCGGTCTCACCCTTCGGGGTGACCTTACCGACGAGGATGTCGCCGGACTTGACTTCGGCGCCGATGTGGATGATGCCCTCTTCATCGAGGTTCGCCAGCGCGTCTTCACCGACGTTCGGGATGTCGCGGGTGATCTCTTCCGGCCCGAGTTTGGTGTCGCGGGACTCGAGTTCGAACTCTTCGATATGGATCGAGGTATAGATGTCGTCCCGGATGAGTTTCTCATTCAGAAGGACGGCGTCTTCGTAGTTGTAGCCTTCCCAGGTCATGAAGCCGATGAGGGCGTTCTTACCGAGGGAGATCTCACCATTGCTGGTGGCGGGGCCGTCGGCGATGACCTGTCCTTTGGTGACTTCCTGGCCAAGGTCGACGATGGGTCTCTGGTTGATGCAGGTGCCCTGGTTGGAACCCATGAACTTGATGAGGTCGTAACGGTCGATGCCGTCTTCGGTCTCGATCTCGATGTGGTCGGCGTCGACGTGTTTGACCGTACCGGCGTTCCTTGCGAGGACGACGGAACCGGAGTCGACAGCGGCCTTGTATTCCATACCGGTACCGACGATCGGAGAGTCGGTGACCATGAGCGGAACGGCCTGACGCTGCATGTTCGAACCCATGAGGGCACGGTTGGCGTCATCGTTCTCGAGGAACGGGATCATGGCGGTCGCGACGGAGACGAGCATCTTCGGGGAGACGTCCATGTAATCCGGTACGCTCGGGTCGACTTCGGCGAACTCGTCGCGATAGCGGATGGTGATACGGTTGTTCAGGAAGTGGCCGTCCTTGTCGAGCGGCTCGTTCGCCTGGGCAACACGGTAGTTGTCTTCGACGTCGGCGGTCATGTAGACGACTTCGTCGAGGACCTTGCCGGTCTCTTTGTCGATCTTCCGGAACGGCGCTTCGATGAAGCCGTACTTGTTGATGCGGGCAAAGGTGGCAAGATAGGAGATCAGGCCGATGTTCGGACCTTCGGGGGTCTCGATGGGACACATGCGGCCGTAATGCGTGTAGTGAACGTCTCGGACTTCGAATCCGGCACGGTCTCTGGAGAGACCGCCGGGGCCGAGGGCGGAGAGACGGCGCTTATGCGTGAGTTCTGCCAGCGGGTTCGTCTGATCCATGAACTGGGACAGCGGCGAGGAGCCGAAGAACTCTTTGATGGCAGCGACGACGGGACGGATGTTGATGAGTGCTTCCGGAGTCGCCTTTTCGGGGTCCTGCGCGGAGAGAGACATTCTCTCGCGGACGACACGCTCCATACGGGAGAAGCCGATACGGAACTGGTTCTGGAGCAGTTCGCCGACGGAACGGATGCGGCGGTTGCCCAGGTGGTCGATGTCGTCGAGGGTGCCGACGTTGTTGCCGAGGCAGTCAAGGTAGTTGACGGTGGCATAGATGTCGTCGATGATGATGTGTTTCGGGATGAGGTCATCGGCATGCTCTTTCAGAGTGAGGAGCAGGTCGTCCTTGTCCCAGTCGTCCTCTGCTTCGGCGAGGATGTCCTGCAGAACGCTGAACCGGACTTTTTCATTGATGCCGACTTCTTCCAGTTCCTCTTCTGTCAGGTCCCAGGCGCCGAGGAATGGAAGGATGTCGACCATGCCGTTGGAGACGACTTTGACTTCTTTCCCCTCTTCGGTGAGGACATAGGCTTCGGTGATACCGGCCTGTTCGATCTCGTATGCCTTTTCGGCGGTGACGACGTCACCGGCGTCGGCGAGGAACTCACCGGTCTCCACGTTGACGACTTCACGAGCGAGCTTTTCGCCGGTCAGACGCTGGGAGATGCCGAGCTTCTTGTTGTATTTGTAGCGGCCTACGCGGGACAGGTCGTACCGGCGGGCGTCGAAGAACAGGTTGTCGAGGTGCTGCTCTGCAGTCTCTACGGTCGGCGGCTCGCCCGGGCGCAGTCTCTTGTAGACTTCCAGGAGTGCTTCTTCACGGTTTTTCGTGGTGTCCTTCTCGAGGGTCGCGAGGATCCGCTCGTCCGGACCGAAGAATTCAAGGATCTCTTCGTTGCTGGAAAGGCCCAGAGCACGAATGAAGGTCGTGATCGGGATCTTTCTGTTCTTGTCGATGCGGACATAGAACACATCGTTCTGGTCCGTCTCATATTCGAGCCAGGCACCTCTGTTCGGGATAACGGTGGTCGTGTAGAGTTCCTTACCGGTCTTATCATGGGTCATACCATAATATACGCCGGGGGAACGGACCAGCTGCGAAACGATGGCACGTTCCGCACCGTTGATGATGAAGGTGCCGCTCTCCGTCATGATCGGGAACTCGCCCATCTTGACGACCGACTCCTTGATGAGGCCGGTCTCCTTGTTGGCGAGACGCGCGGTCAGATGGATGCTGGACGAATAGGTTGCCCTGTTCGCCTTGCACTCCTTGACGGTGTATTTGGGTTTTTCATCCATAGAATAGTCGACGAACTCGAGGACGAGATTACCGGTGTAGTCGGTAATTTCCCCGATGTCTCTGAAGACTTCCTTCAGACCGACATCCAGGAACCACTGGTACGAATTCTTCTGGATCTCGATGAGGTTCGGCATCTGCATGACCTCATCGATCTGAGCGAAATTCATACGAGTGGTTGTTCCGAGCTTGGTCGCTTTAACGTTTACCATAAGCCGTGATCACTCCGTTCCGTATTTCTAAAATCGCGCACTTTCCGTTATAAAAGTGGATTTATATTTTATATATAGAAAGACGCCCCGTCAAGCGATAATTTCAAATTTGTCAAGCCCCTTTCCAAAGTTTTTCATACGCTCCTCCGGGTGTTTCTTATTTAGGGGCGATTTCCCCTTGTTTCCCCCGCGCCGGTCTGTTATCATGGTAGCAACATCAAAGGAAGGTACTGAACTATGGAACGCACTTATATCATGCTCAAACCGGACTGCGTCGAACGCGGTCTCATCGGAGAAGTCATCTCCCGCATCGAACGCAAAGGCTATCAGATCACCGCGATGAAGATGATGCACCTGGACGAACCAATCCTCCGGGAACATTACTCGCATCTCGTGAACGAGGACTTCTTCCCCCTGCTCGTCGACTTCATGATGAGCGGCCCCGTCGTCGCCATGATCGTCGAAGGTGAGGACTGCATCGCCGGCATGCGCCGCCTGATGGGCCCCACGAACAACGCCAACGCGGCTCCCGGCACCATCCGCGGAGACCTGGCCTGCTCCAACCGGCTCAACATCATCCACGGCTCCGACTCCCCCGAGACCGCGGAAGCCGAGATCAAACGCTTCTTCGGCTGAACGACATGACAAAACAAAAAAGCTCTCCGAATTTCGGAGAGCTTTTTTTGATTTAGTCTAAGAAGTCTTTCAGTTTCTTGGAACGGCTGGGATGGCGGAGCTTGCGGAGCGCTTTCGCTTCGATCTGACGGATGCGCTCACGGGTGACGTTGAACTCCTTGCCGACCTCTTCGAGGGTCCGGGGATGACCGTCCTCGAGGCCGAACCGCAGAGACAGGACGCGTTCCTCTCTCGGGGTCAGGGTCTTCAGGACTTCGGCCAGCTGTTCTCTCAGGAGCATCTGGGACGCGGCATCGGCCGGGGCCAGCGCTTCGTCATCGGGGATGAAGTCGCCGAGGTGGCTGTCCTCTTCCTCACCGATGGGGGTCTCGAGAGAAACGGGTTCCTGAGCGACGCGCAGGATCTCGCGGACCTTCTCGACGGGCATGTCGAGTTCTTCGGCGATCTCTTCCGCGGTCGGGTCGCGGCCGTTCTTGTGGAGGAGCTGGCTGTTGGTCTTCTTGACCTTGTTGATGGTCTCGACCATGTGGACCGGGATGCGGATGGTACGGGCCTGGTCCGCGATGGCGCGGGTGATGGCCTGACGGATCCACCAGGTGGCGTAGGTCGAGAACTTGAAGCCCTTGGTGTAGTCGAACTTGTCGACGGCCTTGATGAGACCGAGGTTGCCCTCCTGGATGAGGTCGAGGAACTGCATGCCGCGGCCGACGTACCGCTTCGCGATACTGACGACGAGACGCAGGTTGGACTCGGCGAGTTTCTTCTTCGCCTCTTCATCGCCCTCCGAAATACGGATGGCGAGTTCGATCTCCTCTTCCGGCGTGAGCAGGGGCACACGGCCGATCTCCTTGAGATAGACTTTGACCGGATCGTCCATCGCCGCGTTCTTGGAGGCGTCGGTGGCGTTGATCTCGCCGGGCTTCTGGGTCCCGCCGACCACGTCAAAGTTCAGAGAATCGAGAGCCGCGTCGCCAAGGTCGTCCACGATCTCGATGTTGTTGCTCTCGAGGGTGTCGTAGAGCTTGTCGAGTTCGTCGATCTCCAGGTCGAGTTCGACAATGGCGGCATCGATGTCATTGGTGCTGAGCTTCCCGGCTGCGCGACCCTTTTCGATGAGGCCATTGACTACCTTTTGCTTCTTTTCTTCCATAAATCAAACTCCTTACTTTTTCGAGAAAAGTTCCCGAAGTTCTTCGTCGGTGATCTCTCCGCCGGAGGCGGAGGCCTTCTTTTCTTCCGAGGCCTTCAAGACCCGGATGCAGTCTTCGAGTTCCGTGAGCGTGCCGCTGAGCGGGATGCCTGCGTTCTGGATCCGCGCCAGCTGCCCCATCTCATCGGGGTCGAAGTACTGGGAGAGGATGAAACTCTCCACGCCTTTCCCCTCCCGGATGCGTCCGGCGATGACCGTGTAGGCCTTCTGACCGAATGCGGTGGAGAAGTCGGCCGCCTCGAGCCGGTCCCCGATCTTCGTAAGATAGTCGGGATTCCGGAGCAGCGAGGCCAGTATGGTCTCCTCGGCACGGAGCACTTTCCCGCTCACATGTCCGCCGGACGGATCCTGTTTCACGAGTTCCCGGTTCAGCTCTGTGAAGTCCGCACGCTCTCGGCGGTTGCGCTGCCGTCTCGCCGCTCTCCGGATCTGGGATTCGATGGCTTCCCGGGCCACGCCCGTCTCCTCCGCGACCCGCGAAGTGTAGACATAGCGTTCGGCCGGAGCCAGCGAGGCCAGAATGAAAGAGACCGCTTCGATGTAACGCACCTTTCCGTCATCGGTGGAGAGGTCGAACTTCATCCGCTGTTCATTGAGTCGATACTCTGTCTCGTTGGATGCGCCGTCCAGCATGGAACGGAACCGTTCCGCGCCGTAGGTCTTGATGATCTCATCGGGATCTTTCCCGCCGTCCATCGTGAGGGAACGGACGGTCAGATCGGTCTGTTCGAATTTCTGGAGGGCACGGTGGGTGGCCTCCCGTCCGGCGTCGTCGTTGTCATAGGACAGGACCACTTCCCGGCAGTACCGGGCGATGAGCCGGACCTGCTCATCGGTGAGGGCGGTGCCGAGACCGGCGATGGCGTTCGTGAACCCTGCCTGGTGGAGGGTGATGACGTCGAGGTAGCCTTCACAGAGGATGAGCTGATCGGAACCGGACCCCTTCGCGAAGTTCAGCGCGAACAGAGCGCTGCTCTTCTTGTAGACGAGGGTGTCCGAGGTGTTGACATATTTGGGTTTCGAGTCGTCGAGGACGCGTCCGCCGAAGGCGATGATGTTTCCCCGAAGGTCGATGATGGGCACCATGGCCCGGTTTCGGAAGTTGTCGTAGTAGAAGATCTTCCCGTTCTTCTCCGACCGGCGAAGCAGGTTCGCCTCATACAGTTCCTGGTCGGAATAGTGGAGACCGCGCATGTAGTAGTGGAGCGCGTGCCAGTCGTCCGGCGCGAAGCCGAGGCCGAAGTGCTTGATGGTCTGCTGTGTGAGACCGCGCTCCTCGGTCCAGTACTTCATACATACGGCGCCCTTCTCGCTGTTGAGCGCCTTGTAGAAAAAGCGCGCCGCCTCCTTGTTGAGCTCCAGCATGCGCTTGCGCTTTTTGGAGAGCGTGTCGTCGTACTCTTCATCGGGCATCTGCAGGCCGGCGCGGTCGGCGAGGAAGCGGACCGCATCGAGGTAATCGAGGTTCTCGATGTCCCGGGTGAAGGTGATGATGTCTCCCCCTTTCCCGCAGCCGAAGCAGTAGAACGACTGGTTGTCGGGGTAGACCGTGAAGGACGGTGTTTTCTCGGAGTGGAAGGGACACAAGCCTTTGGAGAGACGGCCCGCGCGCTTAAGGTGGACATAGCCGGATATGAATTCTTCGATATCCAGCCTGTCCCGCAGCGTATTCAGGAACTCTTCGCGGATCCGTGGCATAGTGTGTATCTCCTTTTAGCTCCAGGGGCTCGGGATGAACAGTTTCTCGTAGACCCGGAGGGCGTAGCGGTCGCTCATGCCGGAGATGTAGTCGCAGGCGCCCCGTTCCGGGGATTCCTCTTCGGCGATCTGCCGGTAGTCGCCCGGCATCTCTTCGGGATGAGTCGCAAAGTAGTCGTAGAGGTTCTGCACGACGAGGACGGCTTTCCCCTCTTCGCCCTTGCAGACGGGGTTGGTGTAGACGTTGTCGAACATGTAGGCGTTCAGCTCGTCGTAGGCCTCCTGGACGAGCGGGTCCATCCGGATGTCCCCGCCGGTCGTGTTCTTGAGCGTCGAGAGGACGAGCGTGTTGATGCGCTCGCTCTTGCTCTTCCCGAGGACTTCCCGGAAGTGGGTCGGCAGGTCCTCCTCGGTGAAGAGGCCCGCGCGGATGGCGTCGTCGATGTCGTGGTTCAGGTAGGCGACCCGGTCGGCGTGGCGGACAAGGCGGCCTTCGAGCGTGGCGGCCCACTCGCCTTTCGTGTGGTTCAGGATGCCGTCCCGGACCTCCCAGGTGAGGTTCAGGCCGCGGCCGTTCCGCTCGATGCGGTCGACGACCCGCAGGCTCTGTTCATAGTGCTTGAACCCGTCCGGGAACACCGCGTCCAGCGCCCGCTCTCCGGCGTGGCCGAAGGGCGTGTGGCCGAGGTCGTGGCCGAGGGCGATGGCCTCGGTCAGGTCCTCATTGACCCGGAGGCCTCTGGCGAGGGTGCGCGCGATCTGCGTGACCTCGAGCGTATGGGTGAGGCGGGTCCGGTAGTGATCTCCGTACGGAGACAAAAAGACCTGGGTCTTGTGCTGCAGACGCCGGAAAGCGTTGCAGTGGATGATCCGGTCCCGGTCTCTCTGATAGGCGGTCCGGACGTCATCGTCGGGGTCCTCGACGGCGCGGCCTCTCGTCTCCCGGCACTTCTGCGCGTACTCGGAGAGGTAGCGGTCTTCCAGTTGCAGGGTCAGTTCCCGCGGACAGTCCATAGGTTCGCCTCTTTCTGTCAGTTCTGTTTTTGCATCCGCAGGACGGAGCCCGGAGGGATCATCCGGTCGCAGCGGATCCTGATGGTGGCCATCGGGTTGGGAGCGACGTCGACGGCCTCCCCCGCTTCGTTGAACATCTCTGTCACGGTCAGTTCAAAGGGCGGGACGCCCGGCGACATGACTTCCAGTACATCGCCTTTGAAAAAGCGGTTGCGCTGGGTGACGGTGACGAATTCTCCGTCGGAGGACAGGACGTTCGCGATGACGTCCCAGTTGCGGATATAGATGCCGTCGTAATAGATGTGCGCATCTTTTTCCGGCGGCCCGAAGTAGAATCCCGTGCAGTAGTCGCGGTAGCTGATCTTCCGGACTTCGTCGACGATCCACTGTTCCGGCCGGTAGTCGGCGGTCGGGTCCTTTAAATAGCCGTCGATGGCGGCGCGGTAGGCGTTCGTGACCGCGCCCACGTAGAACGCGGACTTGGCCCGGCCCTCGATCTTGAAGCTCGTGATGCCGGCGTCCACCAGCTCGGGGATGTGCTCGATGAGGCACATGTCCTGCGAGTTCAGGAAGTAGGTGCCGTGTTCCCCTTCGGTGATCTCGAAGTACTCGCCGGGGCGCTTTTCTTCCATCAGATGGTACTGCCAGCGGCAGGGCTGGGCGCATTCGCCCCGGTTGCCGTCCCGCCCCGTCATGTAGTTCGACAGGAGGCAGCGGCCGGAGACGGACATGCACATGGCGCCGTGGACGAAGGCTTCGATCTCGAGGTCCTTCGGGGTCTTCGCGCGGACTTCCCGGATCTCTTCGAGGGAGCACTCCCGGGCCATGACGACCCGTTTCGCGCCCATCTCATAAAGGGTGTTCGCGGTCAGGTAGTTGACAACACCCGCCTGAGTCGACATGTGGATGTCGACCCCGGGGGCGTGTTTCTGCGCGAGTTTCATGACGCCCACGTCCGCGATGATGAACGCGTCGACGCCGGCGTCTTTGGCGCGGGACAGGAACGCGGGAAGCTGCTCGAGTTCGTCATTGCGCGGCAGTGTGTTCACCGTCAGATGGACACGGACGCCCTTCGCGTGACAATCCCGGACCGCTTCGGCAAGGCCCTCTTCCGTGAAGTTGGAAGGCGCGGCCCGCATGCCGAATTCCTGTCCGCCGAGATATACGGCGTCCGCCCCGTAGAGCAGAGCCGCGTCCAGACGCTCCCGGTCCCCCGCGGGGGCCAGGAGCTCCGGGATCCTGATCTGTTTCAAAAAGCAGTCTCCTTACGCTTCTTCTTCCTCTTCGGTGCCGCCGGTGGTCAGAGCGTTATAGACGTTCTGGTTCTGCTCCGTTGCGGTGCGGGCGGCGTAGAGGTTGCCCTCGTCGTCGTGGGCGAAGAAGTAGTAGTTCGTGCTGGCAGGCCAGAGGACCGCCTTGATGGCGTCGTCGCCCGGGCTGCAGATGGGACCGACCGGGAGGCCTTTGCAGACATAGGTGCTGTAGCGGTTCCGGTACAGGTTGTAGTCTCCGGCGCTGGCGCCCGGCTTGATGTAGGTGTTGACGTAGTAGTTCGTGGCGTCAGACTGAAGGGACGGGTACGCGGACGAGTTGAGTCGGTTGTAGAAGACCGAGGCGATGACCGCCATGTTGTCCGGGTTGCTGTCTTCCTTCTGGACGATGGAGGCGAGCGTGATGACGTCGTCCATCGACATGTTGAGTTCTCTGGCTCTCGACGCGTAGGAGTCGGACCACTTGTCGTGGAAGTTGCCGAGCAGTTTGGAGACGACGCTGGAGGCGTCTTCGCCGACATAGAACTCGTACGTATCGGGGTACATGTAGCCCTCCAGCAGGTGGTAACGCTGATCGCCGTTCGCGATGTCCTTGACGAAGTCGTAGTTGTAGGTGGCGACGTTCGTGGCCTTCAGGAAGTCGGACTTCGAACAGACCTTGGACTCTTCGAGCTTCTCGGCGATCTGCTCGACCGTGAAGCCTTCGGGGAAGGTGATCTCGACGGTGTCGCGTTTCTGCGTGGCGGTACAGGTGGACAGCATCTTTTCGATGCCCATGTCCGGGGTCAGGGTGAACTCACCCTTCAGGTACTTCTCGTTATCGTTGCGGATGCCCGACGTGGTGGCGATGAACAGCTTGCACACGGTACTGTGCTTGATGAGCCCGGCACGGTCGAACTTGCCGATGAGTTTGTTGGTGGTGTCCCCTTCTTCGACGACGATGACTTTTTCCTTGTCGCTGCGGGCGAAGCCGAGGATGTCGTTGATGCAGGACGTCCAGTGGATGGCGAGGAGAAGGGCGATGAGCACGATCAGGATTTTATAGGCCGCTTCTCTGCGCTTCGGTTCGGACTGGACACTGCGGACGGTGGGGCCGATCTGAGAGAGCATGTAGCCCGCTTTCTCTTTGCCCGACATGCCCTTCATGTTGTTGCGGCGGCGGTACGCGTTCTCGGCCGTGCGGCGGCGCATGTCCTGCATGGACCGCTTCGTGTCGGAGATGTAGACGGCGCCCTTGTTGCCGATGTTGTCGAGGACGTTCTTCGCAGCGGCGGAGGTGTCGACCTTTCTGGCGACGGGCTCCTGAGCCTTGTTCTGCGCCTGTGCCTCATACCCCTCCGGAGGCAGCGGAGTAAAGACCAGCTTGTCCGATACCTTGCCGGCATCGGCCTGAGCAGTCCTGCTGCGTGCGGGGGCAGTGGTTTTCCGTCCCCGTTTCGCCGTCGGCTTGTTCGCGCGGCCGGCCAGCGGGTTCTTCAGCCCTTTGCTGCCGGTCTTCGCGGGACGGGACTTTGCGGGTTCCTTCGCGCGGGACGCGTTAGACGCGGAACGTCTGCGGGCAGTCGGCCGCGAAGCCGTCTGCCGTCTGGCAGCAGCGCTCGGGGTCGAAGGCTCCGGAGAGGTTCCCGGTTCCGCCTTCTGGAAGTAGACTTTTTCGAGTTCTTCCAGGCTGCGGCCCGTTTCCGGGGCGTAACGTTCATTTCGTTCGGACATTCGTTTCGTGCTCCTTAATCCAAAAATCTCTTTTGTCGATCAAAGCTGATACTGCATATTGGCGAGGACCGTGTGCGCTGCCTCTCTGCCCACGAAGCGGGCGGCGATGGCTTCGCCGAAGAGATGCGCCGCGCCGGCGCCCTTTCCGGTGATGACGTTTCCGTCTTCCGTGACACTGTCTGCCGTGTAAACCGCTCCCGTCAGTTCGGTCTCGAACCCGGGGAAGCAGGTCGCTTTCTTACCGTTCAGATATCCGAGGTGGCCCAGAACGGAGGGGGCCGCACAGATGGCCGCCGTCAGAAGACCGTTGTCCCGGCAGTACCGGAGATAGTCTTTGACGAGGTCGGAGGCCTCGAGGTTCTTCGTCCCGGGCATGCCGCCGGGAAGGATGACCCCGTCGAGGTCATTGCCCTTGACCGCGTCTTCGATGACGAGGTCCGCGGTCACCGGGACTCCGTGAGAGCCGGTGACGACCGGGCCGGTCACGCCGACGGTCTTCGTCTCCACGCCTGCGCGGCGCAGGACGTCGAGCGTGCCGAGCGCTTCGATCTCTTCGAAGCCCTCTGCCAGAAACAGATAGAGCATCTCGGTTCCTCCTTTTACAGATCCTGCCCGGGGGCCGGACCGATGTAAGCGTTCTTCATGGTGCGTTCCGCCTTGACCGCCCGTTTCGAGACCGCGAGGTCCATGCCGGCGCGGCCGGTGGACGTCCGCCCGCCCCGCAGGCTGTCGAAGGCCGGAAGGTTCAGGATGTACTGGTCGGCCTCCACTTCGGAGAGCTTCTGGAGAAGTCTGCCCGGAGCGTCTGCCGCGCACAGTTCCCGAACGGTCAGGACCGTGTCGCCGGTGTCATCGGTCGACAGGTCGTACAGCACATAGCCGTCCTCGAGAAGGATGGTCTTCCCTCCCCGGTAGGCGTGCTCGAACACGAGGTACTGAAGGGTCTGCCGGTCGAACTCGACGTGGGAGCCGCCCTTCAGAGCGGCAAGCCGCGCGGCCTGCATTTCGACGGGGACGAACCCGGCGGCTTCGGAGGCCTCTTCCTCCGGCAGTTCCATCTTCTCGACCATCGCGAGCAGCTGTTCCCGGTCGAGCTGGGTCGTCTTCAGGTAGAAGTTCGCCCGGAAGCCGAAACGGGAAAAGTATTTGTAGAGGTCGTTGTCGGAGGGAACGAGCACCAGAAAATCGATGTCCCGTTCTTCGCAAAGGGTCCGGCAGTAGCGGATGATCTGCCCCATGTACCCTTTCCGGCGGCAGTCCGGATGGGTGGCGGCAGCAAAGAAATAATATGCGGAATAGCTCTCGTCGCCGATGCGGAGCGTCGTCTCCATGAGATAGGCGCCGGCGACGGCCTTGCCGTCTTCCCGGTATACGACCGTGCGGTCGGTGTCGGCGATGAGGGTCTGGATGTTTCGGATCATGGGAGCCGGGGCCCCGAACGACAGGGTCCACAGTTCGGCTAAAGTTTCAAGGTCTGCCCCGGAAGCCAGCCCGGGACCGGAGAGGATCGTTTCCACGTGCAGCCTCCGTTCCAGTTGAGAGTTTGGTATCGGTCGCGGTCAGCGGGTGGCCTCGGCGTACACATCGGCGGCGATGGCGTCGATGGTGCGGGGCTCTTCCCCTTCCCAGCATCGGACGACGGACCAGTTCCAGCGCTCCGCCGTGTAGAGTGCCGCTTCCCGGCAGGCGTTCAGGAACTGCACGTTGCGCTCGTGCACGTCTTTCTTCGCCTCATCGCCTTCGTAGCGGCGGGACATCATCTTCTGTGAGACCTCGACGGGCATGTCGAGGAAGATGACCCGGTCGGGTCTCGGCAGTCCGAGCTTCCCGAATTCATAATCGTCTGCCCAGGTGAGGAAGGCGTCCCACTCTTCTTTCGGGAGCTTCGTCATCTGGTAGATGGGGTTCGAGGTCGTGTACCGGTCCGCCAGGATGAGCGAGCCGGCGTCATAGTCCTTCTTCCAGTCGAGGAGGAAGCTCGCGACCCGGTCCACCGCGTAGAAGCTCGAAGCGGCATAGGCGTTGACCGCCTGCGGGTCGTTCCCGAAGTCTCCGGCAAGGTACTGCCGGACCAGAGTCGAGGACGGGGCATCATAGTCGGGCAGCTTGATCTGCCGGACCGTTTCGCCGGCCGCGAGGAGCGCTTCCCTCAGCCGTTCGGTCTGGGTGGATTTCCCGGAGCCGTCAAGGCCTTCGAGCACCAGCAGTCGTCCCATGGCCGTTCTCCTTCTCTCTTATAAATAGACATACTTTTACATATAAAATATAGACTAAAGTATTATAGCAAACCCTGACAGATGAAACAAGACTTGACAGGCGAAAAATTAAAAAAGGACACCCGGGAAGGTGTCCTCTTTTTTCGTTTTTCGATCGATGAAATCACGGCAAAACGAACGGCAGCGCCTCGATGAGATCGGTCGCGAGAACGCTCCGAAGCGACCGGTCAAGGGCACAGAATTCGGCCGATTTTCCGTGATAATACGCGGCTGCGGCAGCCGCCTCAAACGGGGCCGTCCCCTGCGCGAGGAAGGCGCCGAGAATGCCGGAAAGGGTGTCCCCGCTGCCGCCTTTGGCAAGGCCTTCGTTCCCCGTGGTGTTCACAAAAATATTTTCCGTTTCAAAGGACGCAATAACGGTGTCGGGGCCCTTCAGGAGGACCGTGACGCCGTACTCATCGGCAAATGATTTTGCCGCCGAAACGCGGTCGGAGAGGAGCTCGGAGACCGGTGTTCCGGTGAGTTTCGCCATCTCTCCCGGGTGGGGCGTCAGCACGGTCGGAGCCGTCCGCGCCTTCAGGACGGACAGGTCTCCCGCGAGGTTGTTGAGGGCGTCCGCGTCAAGGAGGACCGGGCCGTCGAACATCTTTAACAGGTCGGTCAGGACCGCGCGGACGTCGTCGCTCTGACCGAGGCCGCAACCCGCCACCAGGACGGTCGCTTTCTCCAGAAAACCGTTCAAGACCGGAAGAGCATCGACGGAGATCGTCCCGTCAGACGCGGCCGGGAGCGGCAGGCTCATGGCCTCCGTGAGGTGCGAAGAAACGGCCGGGTAAGCCGGTTCCGGGTAGGCGGCGGTCAGGAGACCGGCGCCGGCGCGGAGGGCCGCGTTCGCGCAGAGGCAGGCGGCTCCGGGCATACGGTAACTGCCGCAGAGCGACAGGATGTGACCGGCATCGTTTTTATGGGCGGTGCGGGAACGGACAGGCAGGAGCGCTGCCGCCTCTTCCCCGTCCAGCGTGTGGAGACGGGGCGTGACCGCCGCGTAAGATTCGGGGAGGAGACCGATGTCGAGGATGCGTACATCGCCGCAGTACTCCCTTGCGGGGTACAGGACATGCAGCGGTTTCAGGGTGCTGATGGCGATGGTCCACGCCGCTTTTACAGCGGTCCCGAGGACCTCGCCGGTGTCCGTCACGACACCGCTCGGAACATCGATGCTGACCGTGTCTCCGGGGGCTTCGTTCATCGCCGAAAAGACCTCCGACTGGAGCTCGTTCGCGGCGCCCCGGAAGCCGATGCCGAACATGCAATCGACCAGTACCTGCGCGGTTTTCACGGCCTCCTCCGCCTCCGGAGTGCCCCAGGAAAACATGGGTACGGCAAGGTCGTTCGCGCGCCGGAAATTCTCGATGGCGTCGGCCGCTTTCGGCTCGCCAAATGCCAGCACGGCACAGACGTCATAACCGGCCCGCAGGAGCTTCCGGGCGATGACGAATCCATCGCCTCCGTTCTTCCCGCTGCCGCAGACGACGGTGACCGGGCCGTCCTCCGGAGCGTACTCGTCCATGATGAGGCCGGCACAGCCGGACCCCGCCTTCTCCATGAGGGCGAGGAACTTCGTCCCGATCTCGTCTTCTCTGACTTCGATGGCGCGGATCTCGTCCGCTGTCGTAATGATCATGGTCCGTCTCCTTCACTGTGTATCACTGTACCCATCGTATCACACCGGCTCCGTTCCCGCCACCAAAAAATAGATTGAATTATTCCATGCAATGTAGTAAAATACATGCAATATCGTTAAACGCGAAGACGGAGAGAGTACGCTGTTCTCCGACAGACAGAGAGGGCCCGCCACCGGCTGAAAACGGGCCTCTGCCAAAAACAGCGGAAGTTCACTCCCGAGCGGCTTTTCCGAACGCCTTCCGGTCAGTAAGAAAAGACGGATGCCCTCGTTACCGGGCGCAAAGAGTCCGCTTTGCAAAAGCGGGAATCTGGGTGGTACCGCGGAGTCACGACTTCGTCCCAAGGTGGGGCGGGGTCCTTTTTATTGCTCTTCTTTCTCCCCGCACGAACGACCCGATCGAAAAAAGAGACGAACTTTTGAAAGGAAGCAGATAGCATGGATATGAGAGAACAGCTCGAACAGATCCGCGCAGAAGCAGAAGCGGCCATGGAAAACGCCGCGTCGCTGCAGGAACTCGACGCCGTCCGCGTCAAGTACCTCGGCAAAAAGGGAGAACTGACCGCCGTCCTCAAGACGATGGGCAAACTCTCCCCCGAAGAGCGTCCGAAAGTCGGCCAGATGGCGAACGAGGTCCGTGAGGTCATCACCGCGGGCATCGACCGCCGCAACGAGCTCCTGAAGGCCGCTCAGCAGGAACTGAAACTGAAAAACGAGACCATCGATGTCACGCTGCCCGGCACCAAAGTCGAGATCGGCCACAGACATCCCCTCTCCATCGTCCTCGACGAGGTCAAGGAGATCTTCCTCGGCATGGGCTTTGAAGTCGTCGGCGGTCCCGAAGTCGAATGGGACTACTACAACTTCGAGGCGCTGAATATCCCGAAGGACCATCCGGCGAGAGATACGCAGGACACCTTCTACATCACGGAGAACATGCTGCTCCGCACCCAGACCTCCGGCGTCCAGATCCGGACCATGGAGAACAAAAAGCCCCCCATCCGCATGATCGCGCCCGGCCGCGTCTTCCGTTCCGACGCCGTGGACGCCACCCACTCCCCGCTCTTCCATCAGATCGAGGGCATGGCGATCGACGAGGGCATCACCATGGGCGACCTCAAGGGCACCCTGGAGACTTTTGCCAAGAAACTCTACGGCGAACAGACGAAGATCCGTCTGCGCCCCCACCACTTCCCCTTCACGGAGCCGTCCTGTGAGATCGACGTCTCCTGCTTCAAATGCGGCGGCTGCGGCTGCTCCATGTGCAAGGGCGAAGGCTGGATCGAGATCCTCGGCGGCGGCATGGTCCACCCGAAGGTCCTCCGCACCGGCGGCATCGATCCCGAGAAGTACAGCGGTTTCGCCTTCGGCGTCGGCCTTGAGCGAATCGCCATGTTCCGCTTCGGACTGGACGACATGCGTCTCCTCTATGAGAACGATGTCCGGTTCCTCGATCAGTTTTAAGGAGGTTTGACAGAATGGATCTTTCAAAGAAATGGTTAGCCGATTATGTCGACCTTGACATCGAGGACAGAGAGTTCGCCGAAGCGATCACCATCTCCGGCTCCAAGGTCGAGTCCTACAAGCAGGAAGGCGAAGGACTGAAGAACATCGTCGTCGGCCACCTGCTTTCCCTGAAAAAACATGAGAACGCCGACAAGCTCTGGGTCTGCCAGGTCGACTGCGGGGGCGATGCACCGCTCCAGATCGTCACGGCCGCCCAGAACCTGACCGAAGGCGATTACGTCCCCGTCGCGCTCCACAACTCCGTGGTCGCCGGCGGCACCAAGATCACCAAGGGCAAGATGCGCGGTGAGGTCTCGGAGGGCATGATGTGCTCCGTCGCCGAACTGGGCGTCACGGTCCACGACTTCCCCTACGCCATCGAGGACGGCATCTTCATCCTTGGCGACGACTGCGAGAAAGTCCCCGGCATGGACATCCGCGAAGCGATCGGCCTGAACGACACGGTCACCGAGTTCGAGATCACCTCGAACCGTCCCGACTGCATGTGCGTCATCGGTCTCGCGAGAGAGGCCGCGGCCACCTTCGACGTCCCGCTGAAGCTCCATACTCCGGAAGTCAAAGCCGGCGAGGGCGACGTCAACGACCTCCTGAAGGTCGACATCGAAGCCGCCGACAAGTGCTACCGCTATGCCGGCGCCGTCGTCAAAAACGTCCGCGTGGCCCCGTCGCCCCGCTGGATGAGAGAGCGGCTCCGCGCCTGCGGCGTCCGTCCCATCAACAACATCGTCGACATCACGAACTACGTCATGCTCGAGTACGGCCAGCCGATGCACGCCTTCGACCTTCGGTTCCTCGAAGGGAACCATGTCGTGGTCCGCAACGCGAAGGCCGGTGAGTCCATCACCACCCTCGACGGCATCGAGCGTCCGCTCGACGACACCATGCTCGTCATCGCCGACGAGAAGAAGCCCGTCGCCGTGGCCGGCGTCATGGGCGGCGAATACTCCGGTATCATGGACGACACCAACACGATCGTCTTCGAGTCCGCCTGCTTCAACGGCCCGTCGGTCCGCCGCACCGCCAAAAAGCTCGGCATGCGCACCGAGTCCTCGGCCCGCTTTGAAAAGCAGCTGAACCCCGATGACTGCGACCTCTGCCTGAAGCGCGCCCTCGAGCTCGTCCAGCTCTTCGACGCCGGCGACGTCGTCAACGGCATCATCGATGTCTATCCGACGCCGAAAGAAGTCGTCACTCTGCCCTTCGACCCCGACTGGGTCAACAAGTTCATCGGCATCGACTGCCCGGCCGACGAGCAGAAGGCCATCCTCGAGAAGATCGGCTTCCGGGTCGAAGACGGTGTCATCACCGCTCCGTCCTTCCGGATCGACATCGAGTCCCAGGCCGACATCTCCGAGGAGATCGCCCGGTTCTACGGCTACAACAACATCCCCAACACGCAGCTGCGCGGCACCGCCGACGCATCGCTCACCGACCGGCAGAAGTTCAATCGCCTCGTCGAGAACACCCTCCTCTCGAGCGGTCTTTCCGAGACGCAGACCTTCTCCTTCATCTCCCCGAAGACCTACGACAAGCTCTGCCTGCCGGAGGATTCCGACCTGCGGAAGAACATCGTCATCAGCAACCCCCTCGGCGAAGACACCAGCGTCATGCGCCGCACGGCCCTCGGTTCTATGATGGAAGTCCTCTCCCGCAACTACAACAACCGCAACCCGAAGGCCTTCCTCTATGAAGTCGCGACGGTCTATGTCCCCCACGATACCCTCGACGAGCTGCCGGATGAAGATCAGGAGATCGTCATCGGCATGTACGGTCAGGACGCCGACTATTTCAAGGTCAAGGGCATCCTCGAGAACCTGCTCGACACCGTCGGCATCCGTGAGTACGACGTCGTCCCGGTCACCGACCACCCGTCGTTCCACCCGGGCCGCACGGCCGCCATCCAGGTCGAAGGAAAACAGCTCGCCGTCCTCGGTGAAGTCCATCCGAACGTCCGGGGCAACTACGAGATCAAAGCGCGTACCTACGCCGCTCTCGTCGACATGGAACTCCTCGAAGAGTGCTCCGATCTCGTCCGTCTTTACAAGCAGCTGCCGAAGTATCCGGTCACGACCCGCGACCTCGCGTTCGTCGTCGACAAGATCACTCCGGTCCTGGTCCTGGAAAAGGCCATCAAGAGAGCCGCCGGCAACATCCTCGAGAGCATCGAGCTCTTCGACGTCTACGCGGGCGAGCAGATCGGCAAAGGCAAGAAGAGCGTCGCCTTCAACCTCATCTTCCGCGCCGAGGACCGCACCCTGACCGACGACGAGTGCAACAACGCCGTGAAGAAAGCCATCGCGGCCGCCGAAAAGCTCGGAGCGGAACTCCGTTCCTGACGGCGGAGGGCACAAAAAGCATTTGTGTTCTATCGGTTCTTGGTATATAATGATTTTTAACAAAGAGTTGGAGGTGGCACTATGACCGATAAAACGATCCAGTTTTCCATCAAGGACGATTCCGATGCCGAGATGAGAAAGATCCTGGGTGAAGTCTACACTGCACTGAAGGAAAAAGGCTATAACCCGATCAGCCAGATCGTCGGTTATCTTCTGTCGGAAGACCCGACCTACATCACCACCCACAACAACGCGCGCAGCCTCATCCGGAAAGTCGATCGCGATGAACTGATGCAGGCTCTCGTCAAGAACTTCCTGGACAAATAAGTCCGGCGCGCGACAAGTTCTAGAAACGGAGTGAATCCATTGGCTGATAAAAAGAACGCTTTCCTGACCTACAAGGGCAAACCGCTCGTGCGGCAGGGAAACACTCTTTACTACGGCAACATGTACGACCCCTTCGTCGTCATGCTGACCATCACCAAGTCTGAAAAGAAGGGCGACCTCGACATCGCCGAAAAGGTCCGCGTTCAGCTCATGAACACCGACCCCGCCTGTCCCCCGACGGAGATCATCGTCAAGACGGCGGAGCGCCCCGGCCTCTACCCGGCCATGGCCATCGGCTCCACCTGGCTCGAAAAAGCCCTCAAAGACGCCGAGTAAAAAGAGAAGACCTCAAGGCAAACGCCTTGAGGTCTTTTTATTATCAAATTCAACGTTCGGCCCTGAAGAAGCATAACGCTGCTCCGCCGTCTGTCATAAGGTCCGCTCCTCCGAGCTGTGAGATTCCAGTCCTGCGGACGCGCTCGTCCGGTGCGATTATGACATCCGACGGACATCGTGATGCCGTTTGGCCGAACGTTTGCTTTTGGCTTTCACCAAAATCCTCTCAGCGGAGGAGAAAGAGTGCCGTCGAGACGCTTGGGGGAAAGCCCGGAACATCTGTGGAAGGGCGCGCGGTTCGGCATGGCGAGTGGCTCGGCGGCCTCTTGCGACGGAACGCGATCAAAAAGCCAAAAGCAACGGATCAGGACTCATAGAAGTCCGATCCGGTGACGGTCACGGCGTAGCGGCCGGAGGAGTACTCGGTCAGTTGGGCCTGGAAGCCGTCGACTTCGTCTTCGGGCAGGCGGAACCGCACGGTGACGCTGTCGGTGAAGTCGGTGCCGGTCTCTTTGCCCGCATGTTCGGCGATGAGCGCCGGGATGCGGCCGTACAGCGTGTAGTCGCAGGTGAGTTCGCATTCGGCGCACTTCACCATCGTGATGATCTCCCCCGCTTCGAGCGCGAGAGCGGCGCTGTGGGAATAGGCCCGCACGAGGCCGCCGGCGCCGAGCAGGATGCCGCCGAAGTACCGGGTGATGACGACGCAGACGTCGGTCACTTCCGACTTCTCGAGCACGTCGAGGATCGGCATGCCCGCCGTCCCCTGGGGCTCTCCGTCGTCCGAGAACCGTTTGACGCCGCCCTCTCGGAGAATGTACGCGGAACAGTTGTGCCGGGCGTCCCAGTGTTTCTGCTTGATGGCGGCGATGAACGCGGCCGCCTCGTCCTGGGAGCGGACCGGCGCGGCATAACAGAGAAAACGGGAGCGTTTGACTTCGTATTCCCCGCAGCCCTCGTTCCGTACGGTGCGGTAGGACTCCATGGCGGTCCCTCCTTCTGCAGAAATTCAAAAGAAAAGGCGGTACATAGTGTACCGCCTTTTTAAAAAGCCATTCGGCTTATTTGCCCTGAGTCTTAGCGTAACGTCTGTTGAATCGGTCTACGCGTCCACCGGTATCGACAAGTTTCTGCTTGCCGGTGAAGAACGGGTGACAATTGGAGCAAATATCGACACGGAGGTCCTGCTTGGTGGAGCTGGTCTCATAGGTGGCTCCGCAGGCACACCGTACGGTCGTCGGACCGTATGCGGGATGGATTCCTTCCTTCATCTCGTTTCACCTCTTTTGTAGTAATGCGGACGCTAGGGTCCCTCTGTGTTACCGGGATATTCTATCACACTGTTTTCCTAAATGCAATATAGAAATTTCCCGATTTTACAACCTTATTTGCGGTTGCTGAAGAGGCTGTCGATCGCGTCGAAATAATCGTCTTCGAACAGGTCATCGCCGCTGCCGGCGGGAGCCTTCTTCGGCTCTTCCGGCTCATCGAAGATGAAGCGTTCGGTGACGGGTGCTTCAAAGGCGGGAGCATCGGAGCCGGCCGGGTTGATGTTGCGGGCCGGGGTCTCGATCTTCATGTCGCCAAAGTTCGGGCCGTCCCAGTCAAGGTCCAGTTTGAGCGGAGAAGAGAACTGCGTCGGATCTTCGCCGAAGCCGGTGGCGATGACGGTGATGACCATCTCATCCTGCAGCGTGTCGTCGAATGCGACACCCCAGATGATGTTGGCGTCCGGATGAGCGGCGTTGGAGATGAGGGTGGAAGCTTCCTCGACCTCGTCCAGTCCGATGTCCGGAGAAGAAGTGATGCTGATGATAACGCCGTGAGCGCCTTCGATGGAGGTCTCCAGAAGCGGGCTGGAAACCGCGGCCGAAGCGGCGTTCTTGGCTTTGTCTTTACCGGTGGCGCGGCCGACACCCATGTGTGCGTGGCCGGCGTCTCTCATGATGGCGCTGACATCTGCGAAGTCCAGGTTGATGAAGCCCGGGATCTTGATGAGTTCGGAGATGCTCTTGACGCCCTGACGGAGCACGTCGTCGGCCGCGTCGAACGCGTTGGCCAGAGTGATGGGCTCGTCAGAGTAATATTTGAGTCGGTCGTTCGGGATGACCACAAGGCTGTCTACGTGCTGAGCCAGTTCCTTGATGCCCTCTTCGGCCTGATCCATTCTGTGTTTGCCTTCAAAGCTGAAGGGCTTCGTGACGATACCGACCGTCAGGATACCCATCTCTTTGGCGGCCGCGGCGATGATGGGAGCGGCACCGGTACCGGTACCACCGCCCATGCCGGCGGTGACAAAGACCATGTCGGTGCCCTTCAGAGCATCGGTGATGACGTCTTTGCTCTCTTCGGCGGCGCGTTTGCCGATCTCGGGTCTTGCGCCGGCGCCCTGTCCTCTGGTCACCTTTTCACCGATCTGGATCTTATGGGTGGCCTGAGAATAGATGAGTACGTGTTTATCTGTATTGATGGAGACAAATTCAACGCCTTTGACGTCCGAAGCGATCATTCTGTTGACGGCATTTCCGCCGCCGCCGCCGACGCCAATAACTTTGATCTGCACAACACTGTCAAAATCTGCTGCCATTTCGAAAGGCATGTTCGTTCCTCCCTTTTTGTGCACAAAGGTCACACAATTGCGTACTAATGCAATTTAGCTTTAATTATATACTCTAATATACTAACACGGCCTGTTAAATAATTCAACAACCTTTTCCGTGTACGTAACCTGCTCAGCCGCCGATGTCAGCGGGGTCCTGTGTGGTCGCGGTCGTACTCGCCGCCGTGGTCGTGCCGGTCCCGGTCGTACTGCTCGCGGCAGTCGTTCCGGTCGTCATGGTGCCCGACGCGGTCGTCGTACTGACGGGTTTTCCGTCGACATCGGTGACGACTTCCGTCGTTTCACCGTCCACCAGAGTCGTGAGGGGCGTCGTCGTGGTCGTGGTGGTCATCGTCGTGGCGCCGCCCTCCGAGAAGTACGCTTTCCCCTCGATGGAGAGGTCGATCGTTCCCTTCTGTTCGGTACTGACTTTGTTCTGTTCCTCGAGGACTTTCGCGCACATGGCCGCCTTGCGGTCGAGGCCGGTCGCGGAGCCCAGCAGGATCGTGATGCGCTGCTGATAGGTCAGCCGGATGTCGGTGACCTTCGTGAGGTCGACGGCCGTAATGTCATGGACGCCCCAGCGGTCCATCGCCGCGCGGATTTCCTTGTAGGTGTCGAACACCTTCGCGTTCTTCGCCTTCAGGGGATATCCGACTTTGGCCTCCTGCACCTTCACACCGGTGATGATCGTCACGGACGGGTCCGCGTTGCGGATGTCTTCCCCGCCGGCGATATCAACAACATCTGCCACCGTCGTCGGTTCCACGATCATCCCGTTCGCGTCCGTGACCGGTTCGGTCTGGACGGTCGTGGTCGTCGTGGTCGTCGTCACCGTGGTCGTGGTGGTCGTCGCAGCCTTTTTCTTGGCTTTCTTCGGCGATGCATCCGCCTTTTTCTTCGCCTGCCGCTCCACGAGGGAGTTCAGCGAATCGATGTTGTTCGCGGTCGCGAGAACTTTGTTGCTCTCGTTCAGGACGATATATTTGTCGTTGTACTTCACGGCGGCCGTCACGGTGCTGTCTTCGACGAAGACCTTCACCTTGCTCGGAAAGCTGCGCTTCACGATGATCTCACCGGTGTACGGCAGCTTCGTGCTGATGCGTTCGGCCGCTTTTTCCCGGTCGAGAAGGAACAGACTGTCCCCCTCTTCGATGCCGCTGGCGTCGCGGATCTGCGCCGCGCTGTACTGCGACTTCGACGCGTCCACCTCGACGGCCGTCACTTTGAAAAAGACGGTCAGCGACAGGATGACGGCGATGACGACGCCGACAGCGACCAGGAGAATGATCGAGAGCGCCTTGTTGCGGGTCTTCTGTCGTTCCAGCTCCTGACGGTTCTCCCGCCGGAGTTCTTCGCGGGACTTGGCCGAAGCCGCTTTGCCCCGTTTCGGTTTAGCCATTGTCTTCCTCCCCGGCATGGGCCTTCGCGAGGTCCATCAGGTTCCCGGCGATCCGTTCGGTCGCGTCGAGGATGGCCATGGCTCTCGCGTTCGCTTCGATGGTCCGGATCTTCTCGGGGTCGTTCACCAGAGACTCGGTCGCCTCGTAAAGGGTGTCCCCCGTCAGGTCCTTCTGTTCGATGATGAGGGCGGCGTCCCGGTCGACCAGTTCCATCGCGTTGTAGTACTGATGGTTCTCGGCGACGTTCGGGGACGGGATGAGGATGGAAGCTTTTCCGAGGGCGCGTATCTCGTAGAGCGAGGAGGCGCCGGAGCGGCAGATGACGATGTCAGCGGCCGGCATGCAGACTTCCATGTCGTCGATGTATTCCCGGAGCGTGATGTTCCCGTAGTGGGCGGCATCGACGCCGAGGGACTTCAGTTCCTCCGGGACATACTGGCCGTACTGGCCGTATGCGTGGATGAAGTAGAGTTTTTTGTTGTCTTTTTCTTTGGCGATGAGTTCACACATCGCGTGGTTGATGGCATCCGCTCCAAGGCTTCCGCCCATGGAGAGGACGAGGATGCGGTCATCGGGGATGCCCAGTTTTTTGCGGCACTCCGCGCGGTCGGCCGAGACCATCTCGCCGCGGACCGGCAGGCCGGTGATGACCGGCGGGTTCTTGCACTCGATGCGTTTCTCGGCGTCTTCGGACGTCAGCATGACGACATCGACCATTTTGGCGAGGGCTTTATTGGTGATGCCCGGATAGGCGTTCTGCTCATGGATGGCAGTCGGGACGCCCAGTTTCGCGGCGGCCCGGATGACCGGTCCGCTCACGTAGCCGCCAAAGCCGATGGCGGCATCGGGCTGGTATTCTTTGATGAGTTTTTTCGCCTGGACGCTGGACGTGAACATCTTGACCAGCGCGGCGCTGTCTCTCTTGATGTTGTTCCAGGAGAGGCCGCGGTAGAAGCCGCGGACGTCGATCGCCGTGAAATCGAATCCGGCCTGCGGGACCAGTCTCGTCTCCATATGGGTCGGGGTCCCGACGAAGAGGATCTCGACCTCGTCGCCGTACTCTTCACGGATCTTCCCCGCCACAGCCAGTGCCGGGTTGATGTGTCCGCCGGTACCACCGGTCGCAAATAGTAATTTCATGAGCGTTCCTCCTCAGATTTTCTTGAGTTTTGCGGTCCGGGAGACCGAGAGCACGACACCCATTTCAAAGATCAGCATGAGCAGCGAGGTGCCGCCGTAGCTGAAGAACGGGAGCGAGATGCCCGTGTTGGGCAGGACGTCGGTGACGACGCCGATGTTGAGGGCTGCCTGCAGGCCGACCTGGAACACGATGCCCATCGCCAGCAGAGAGCCGAATTTGTCTTTTGCCTTGATGCCGATGAGGAAACCGCGCCACACCAGCAGTGCGAACAGGATGACGATGAACAGCGCGCCGACGAATCCGAGTTCTTCGCAGATGATCGAGAAAATAAAGTCGTTCTGCGGTTCGGAGACGTAGAGCTGTTTCATCTTGGAGTTGCCGAGACCGACGCCGAAGAACCCTCCGGAGCCGATGGCGTAGATCGCCTGGTTGGTCTGCCAGCGGACCCCCAGCGGGTCATAGCTCTTGTCGATCCAGGAGAGGATACGGGGCTGCGCGTGTTCCGGCAGGATCGACGGGTTGTTGATGACGACGATGACCAGGACGACCACCGCGACCGCGCCGATGACGAACCAGCGGTAGTTGAATCCGGCGAGGAACATCATCATGACGCCGAGGGCGAAGATGAGGAGCGTACCGGAGACGTGGTTCTCTTTGTAGACGAGCGCGCAGGTGACGGCGAGGATGAGCAGGTACCACAGCATGTGGACCGTCTTGGCCCTGATCTTGATGAGGCCTCTCCCCTGATTGAACCCCTGTGCCCAGGAGGCGTCCGAGAGCACATTGGAGTTGATCTCTTTGTAATGCCGGTCCATGTGGTACGCGAAGTACAGGATGATCGCGAACTTCGCGACTTCGGAAGGCTGGAACGTGACCGGGCCGAGGGAGATCCAGCGGTGGAACTCTTCAAAACCGGCGGGCGGCGACACCAGCAGGACCGCGATCAGCAAAGCGAACGAGACCAGCAGGATGGGGATGGCCGCGCCCTTCAGGACGTGGTAGTCGACGCGGGACATGACCGCCAGGACGACGAGGCCGAGAATGGCGAACACCAGCTGCCGTTTGAAGTAGTAGAAACTGTCGTTGAAATAGTAGTAGGAATACGACGAACTCGCCGAGAACATCATGATGAGTCCCAGCGTGATCAGTGCGATAACGATCATGAAAAACGGGATGTCAAGGCCGCCGAGGGTCAGGAATCCGTGTTTTTGTTTTGCGTTCGCGTTTCTTTTCGCCATAATTCGTCAAACTCCAAAATAAATGAGGATACAGGCAAGGATGCCGCAGAACAGGTTGACTGCCGAAAAAACGTAATTGATCTTCTCTTCAGACCAGCCGCTCTTTTCGAAGTGGTGGTGGATGGGAGCCATCTTGAAGAGACGTTTGCCGGTGGCATCGGGGTCGGTCTTCTGAGCGATCTTTCTCGTGACCTTGAAGTAGAGGATCTGGATGACGTCAGAAGCGCCCTCGACCACATAGATGAAGCCGACAAGGAGCAGGATGAGCGGACAGTTGATGGCATAGGCCAGCGCGACGATCATACCGCCGAGGAACATAGAGCCCGTGTCCCCCATGAAGCATTTGGCCGGGTGCCAGTTCCAGATGAGGTAACCGGCGCAGGCGCCCGCGAGAGCCGCGGCCAGGATAGAACCGCCGAGGCAGTGGACGAACGCCGCCATGACAGCGAAGGAGACTGCAGCGGTGGTCGTGACCGAAGCGCACAGGCCGTCGATGCCGTCCGTGAAGTTGACCGCGTTGACGGTCGCGTACATGACGATGAAGGTGAAGAGGCTGAAGACGACCGTGTTGCCGTAGTCCCAGGTCCCGGCGAAGGGAATGTACATGTAGACGTTCCCGGACAGGATGAGGGTGGCGATATACGCCGCGCAGAGGAGCAGCTGGAGCAGAGTCTTCTGGATGACGGTCAGACCTTCGTTCTGCTCTTTGCGGACCTTGATGTAGTCGTCGGCGAAGCCGATGAGGCCGAAGCCGAGCGCCATGATGAGTCCGCCGTAGATCTTCGCCTTTTCGGCGCCGGCGACGAGGGAGTCCCCGCCGACGAGGTCATAGCCCAGCGCTTTCGCGACGAGCACGACCACGAGGAACGCGACGGTCGTACCGATGATGAACATGAACCCGCCCATGGTGGGGGTCCCCTGTTTCTGTTTGTGCCAGTTCGGTCCGATGTCGAGGATCGTCTGGCCGAATTTCAGTTTATGGAGCCAGGGCACCAGTTTGATGCCGAGGAGCGCGCTGAGGGCGAAGCCCAGGACAGCGGCGCAGATGACAGCTGCAAGTTTCATGATGTTCTTCCTCGTTTCTCAAAAGTTCTCACTCAATCGTCGAGATTGTCGTAGATGTTCCGGATGATCTCTTCCATCTGCATGCCGCGGCTGCCTTTGACAGCGACGACATCGCCGGGTTTCAGCATCCCGGTCAGCTTGGCCGTCAGGTCTGCCTTGTCCTGGAAATCGAAGACCCGGAGCAGGCCGTGTTCTCTCGCCGACTGCGCGGCGAATTTCGACATGGGGCCGTAAGTGATGAGCAGGTCGACACCCGCCTCAGCCATGTACTGCCCGGCGAGGGCGGAATAGTCGCCGAGCTCCAGCATATCGCCGATGATGGCGATCTTCCGCCGGCCGGGCGCGCCCTTCAGCATGAGGGTCTCCGCCATGGCTTTCATGGAGTCGGGGCTCGCGTTGTAGCAGTCTTCGATGACCGTGACGCCGCCCTTCTCGACGACGTTCTCCCGCATGCCGGCGGGACGGTATCCTTTGAGCGCGGCGGCGGCGTCTTCGAGCGGGATCTCCAGTTCGAGCCCCACGCCGATGGCGGCCAGCGCGTCGTAAACGTTGTGTTCTCCCGTGGTCGGGAGCTCGACCCGGCAGCGCCCCTTGTCGGTGACGGCCGTGAACACCGTGGAGTCATCGAGGTACTCGATGTCTTCGGCACGGATCTCTGCGGTCTCATCGTGGATCGCGAACCAGCGGATCCGATAGTCCGGAAGGTCCACGGTGGACAGCATGTCATTGTCTTTGTTGAGCAGGAGCGGCGAACCCGGTTTCATCCCGTCGAGGAGCTCGAGCTTCGCGGCGAGGATGCCCTCTCTGCTGCCGAGGTTCTCGATGTGGGAGACGCCGACGTTCGTGATGACGCCGATGTCCGGCAGAGCCGTCTTC
>ONJD01000123.1 GCA_900317985.1 uncultured Eubacteriales bacterium
AAGCCCGAATACATCCGCGACTACTACAACGATTACTTCGCTATGCTCGCCGCCCTCGACTGACGACAGTACATCGCCAAAACACTTCAGAGCTCTTCCGCCCGGAGGGGCTCTTTTTGGTTGTGCACTGCGGGGGTTCTGTCTTATAATGGGGTTGGATATGTACGAACAAGGCTGGGGCGATGTACGGCCCCGAAAGGAGAAAGGCTATGAAGAAAAAGATCCTCGTCCTCGGAGCGGGACAGGGCGGCATGGTGGCCGCCATCAAACTGGCGGAGGCCGGGTATGATGTCACCGTGCTCGAAGCCGCGAAGGAAGCGGAGGCCGGGTACCCCTGGTATGACGACATCCGCCATGACATTTTCGACCTCGTGGACATCCCCGAACCGCCGCGGGAGGACTACACCCAGAAGAGCAAATGGATCTTCTGGTCCCCGGACAACCAGAGCAACCTCATCGTGCCGCCGCTGCCGCCCATGGAGGAGATCTCCGTGTCCCGCAGAGGGCTTTCGAAGCACCTCATCAGGCTCGCCCGCGAGGCCGGCGCGGAAGTGAAGTGCGGCGTCAAAGTCAAAGAGCTGATCGTTAAAAAGAACCAGGTCGTCGGCGCGAAGACGTCGAAGGGGAAAAAGTATGAGGCGGACCTCGTCATCGACGCGTCAGGCCTGCGCTCGCCCTTCCGCGCCCAGGTGCCGAAGAAGTTCCACATCGAGGCGGGGCCGAAGGACTCGGAAGTGCTCGCTGTGTATCGCGGCTTCTTCGAGCGCGTCCCCGGTTCCCCGACCCCGGACCCGGAAAGCGTCCTGACCCTCTTCCACATGGACCGCTGCGGCATCTCATGGTGCAACCTCAACGACCGTGACGAAGTGGACGTGCTCATCGGCACGTTCGGCGGCCAGACGAAGGCCCAGCAGAAGGAGGCGCTCGCGGACCTCAGGGAACGCAACGCGGTCCTCTCCGATAAAGAGATCGTCGACCGCTGGGTCGAACTCGGCGTCCGCTGCACGCTGTCCGTCATGGTGGCGGACGGGTATGCCGCCGTCGGCAACAGCGCTTATATGACCATGCCGTTCCTCGGCTCCGGCATCGAGGCCGCCATGAAGGCCGGCAACATGCTGGCGAAAGCCGTCCTCGACGCAGGGGACGCGAAGGGCGTCCTGAAGGCGAAGGACCTCTGGCCCTACCAGGTCGCGTACTACAAGGAACTCGGCAACATCTACTATGCCATCGACCTCGCCAAACGCTGGGTGCTCACCCAGACGCCGGAGACTGTCAACTACCTGCTCGGCTGCGGCGCCGTCACGAACGAGGACATGAAGCTCCTGTCCACCGACTCGAGCGGCGAGTCCCAGAACTACAAGATCACGCCGGCTGACATCGTCCGCCGCATCAAGCTCATCACCGCGGTCGACGGGCTCATCCCGGGCCTCTTCGGTGCCGTTGGCACTGCCGGGCACGGCCTGCTCATCGCCCTGCGCATGCCGAAGAAGTACAACGCCCGCAAGGTCCGCCGCTGGCAGAAAAAATACGACGGCATGCTGAAATGATGCTATAATCAAATTGTCAAATAAACGTCACCATAAAGGAGGAAACGACAATGGGTGTCAAAGAGACCATCGGCAACGTCACATCCAACGTGCTGAACACCGTCATGGGATCCGGCATCTTCCAGCCTGTTCTGGTCCAGTTCGGACCGAAGAGCGCGAACACGATGGAAGACGTCGATTACAACACGGACCGCATCATCGAGTATATGGAGCGGGCCTGCACCGGTTTCCCGGGCATCGACATGATCATCTTCCCGGAGTGCTGCTTCCAGGGCATGGCTCCGAACAACTGGGTCAAGGTCGCCCTGACCTGGGACTCGGAACCCATCAAACGTGTCCAGGCCAAATGTAAGGAACTGGAGATCTGGGGCTGCTTCGATCCGTGGATCCTGAACAAGGAACGCAAGGGCATCGAGAACACCTGCATCATCATCAACGACCAGGGCGAGATCGTCCACAAGTACGTCAAGATGAACCCCTGGTTCCCCTATGAACCGACCCTTCCCGGACATGAAGTCCCGGTCTGCAAAGGCCCGAAGGGCGCACGCATCGCCACCATCATCTGCGCGGACTCCCGTTACCAGGAGGTCTGGAGAGAAGCGGTCGCCAATGGCGCGAACGTCGTCATCCACGTCTCCCACTGGATGGGCCCCTTCGGCAACATGCAGAAGCTGTCGAACCAGGCAGGCGCTCTCTTCAACAACGTCATGGTCCTGGCCTGCAACTCTGTCGGCATGGATGAATGCTTCAACTATCCGGGCGGTTCCATGGTCTGCAACGGCTTCGGTGATATCCTCCAGGAGATCCCGGAAGGCGTGGAAGGCATGATCTACTGGCCCTTCGCTCCGCTGACCGAAGACGTCCAGCACACCGTCGTCCCGATGATGGCTCTCGAATGGGAGTCTCGCCACCGCGGCGCCATGACTCCGTATGTCGGAACGCCGGACTATCAGGGCTACGATTACAGCGATTACACCGCCTACTACGGCAAGAAGAAAAAGTAAGGAGGGAATAACATGTCACAGAAAGAGAACTTCACCCTGGGGACCCATTATTTCCTCAAGGGCGTCGCGAAGGCCGGCATCTCGTTCCCGAGCACAAAGGCCGACTGCGTCATCCGTGCGCGGAACATCCAGATCCGTACCGATTACGACAAGTATGAGTCGCTCGCTTCGGTCATCAAGACCTTCGAGCCGAACTATTTTGAGAATGCGGACGCGTTTGTGGCAGCCTATGTGCGTGCTTCCACCAAGGAACTGCTCAAGGAGATCGGCGTCTATTAAGGCTTGAGCACGGCTTGCTGAGCCGGTTTTTGGCCGAGCATGCTCAACTTTCCTGCAATTTCATATTTCACCAGTGCTTGAGCACGGTCCCGTTTCGGGATCGTGCTCAATTTTTATTGACAAGCATGCTCATACTGAAGTATGATGAGCATGAAGTATTCTGATTAAGCAAAGGGCATGCTATGCCCTGACGGCGGTTGAGCATGCGCATGCTGGAGGTGAGATGAGCACGTGAAGAAGGACATCCTCAGCGTGGGCATCGACATCGGCACGACGACCACGAGCATGATCGTCTCCCGACTCGGCATCTCCAACACGGCGGCTTCGTACCGCGTGCCTGAAGTGAGTATCACTGCGAAGGACATCATCTACCGGAGCCCTCTGTACCTGACCCCTCAGCAGGACCGGAACCTGCTCGACGGCGAAGCCATCCGGCAGATCGTCGAGAAGGAGTACCGCGCTGCGGGCATTCGACCGGAAGACGTGGACACCGGTGCCGTCATCATCACGGGCGAATCGTCTCTCAAAGAGAACGCCCAGATCATCATCGACAAACTGAGCACGCTGGCC